>JAILAD010000073.1 GCA_024681795.1 Lachnospiraceae bacterium
AAATGCCTCATATCCGGCTGTTGCCGCATCATCTCCGAGCCGCGGCGGAAGATGCTGAAAAACCGTCCCGCGATTATTTGGAAAATATCCGCAATAACGTGTATAATAGATTTTGCGGTCACGCTTTGTCGTGAAATACGATGCGTAAAAGGGAGCAGTTATGTATTATCTGATTCAGGAATCATTAAACGAAACGAAAAAAGAAAATCTTAAGACGACGGATAGCCAGTACGTTGCCGTGGTTTCCGCGGCAGAATGGAAGGAGAGTAAGGACAGTTTTGAAATGGGAATCGATATGGATCCCGGTACCGCCGAAATTTATACAACAAAGGCGGAAGTCAACTACGATTCCCTGACGGGATCCTTTTCTATTCCGCACCGTGACAATCTGTCCGGTGAAGACTGCAAATTTTCCTTTGCACTTGACGAAAAAGGAATTGTATTTATTGACGATACCGGTCGGGCAGAGGAAATTATAGCGGCAATCCGTCAGACGAAAAAGTGGAATCTTCCGAGCCTCGAAAGGTTTCTTTATGATTTTCTCGACCAGATTGTAATAGACGATCTTCGCCTGATGGAAAAATATGAGAGAGAACTTGACGGCATGGAACAGGCGATTATGGACGGGGACGAAAATTTTCCCTCCGGACGTTTAAATGCTATTCGAAGCGATATCAGAGACCTGCGGATTCACTACGAGCAGTTAATCGATCTCGGGCAGGAATTCGAAGAAAACGAAAACAATTTCTTTAAACAGGAAAATCTGCGTTATTTCAGGCTGTTTTTAAACCGTATGGCAAGACTTCACGATACTTCCACCTCCCTTCGCGATTATACGGTGCAGATCAGGGACCTTTACAAGGCACATCTGGACATCAAGCAGAACCGTATTATGACCGTGCTTACCGTGGTTACGACGATTTTTATGCCGCTTACACTGATAGTCGGCTGGTACGGAATGAATTTCCGCTACATGCCGGAACTGGACTGGAAATGGGGATATCCCGTTATCATTGTGGTGAGCTTCGTGGTGGCAGTGGGAAGCCTTCTGTTCTTTAAATTGAAAAAATGGCTGTAACTGTTTTTTGAAAGAATGAAAAACATTTACAAAACAATATAAACGGTAATATAAATACTGTTTAACCATCGAAAAAGCCCTTAATCAGGGCTTTTTTTATGCCTTGCAAAATATAATACTATTTTTTGCACAATACTACTTGACACGATATACTATGCGTTGTATAGTATAACACATAAGGAGGTATTGCAGATGGAAAACCAGATGAAAAGAGGACTGCTTGACGTTTGTGTCCTTGCAGCCATTAAATGCGAAGACTCCTATGGTTACCAGATCGTAAAGGATTTAAGCCCGTATGTGGAAATTTCCGAGTCAACCCTTTATCCGATTTTAAGAAGACTGGAAAACAGTCTCATGCTCACCGTCCGGACCGCTGAGCATAACGGAAGACTCAGAAAGTACTATCACATAACGGAAGCCGGACTGGAAAGGCTGAAAACTTTTTCCGAGGAGTGGAAAGAACTTATGACGATTTACGAGTATGTAACAAGGGAGGAGAAAAATGACTAAAGCGGAGTTTATTGACAGTTTAATAAAAAACTTAAACGGTTTATCCGAAGAAGATATTAAGAAATCGAAAGACTATTATGAGGAGATTATTGACGACCGGATGGAAGACGGTATTCCGGAGGAAGATGCGGTCGGCGGTCTCGGCAGCATTGATGAAATTAAGGATCAGATTCTTACCGATGTTCCGATTACCAAAATCGTAAAAGAAAGAATGAAACCGAAACGTGCCTTAAAGGCGTGGGAGATTGTACTGTTGATTCTCGGCTCTCCCGTATGGATTCCGGTTCTGGCAGCGGTAATTGTCGTATTACTTGTTCTGTATCTCTGCTTCTGGATTGTAATCCTTTGCCTGTACTTATGCGATTTTGCAGTATTTGTTTCAGGATTCGGCGGAATTATCGGAGCTTTTGCACAGTCGAACGGTTTCAATACCGGAATGTTTCTGGCAGGGTGCGGAATCGCGTTAATCGGAGCGGCAATTTTACTGTTCTTCGGATTTACAAAAGTTGCACAGGGAATGATTTTCTTAAGTAAAAAGATGGCTCTTGGTATTAAGAGAATGTTTGTGGGAGGAAAAGAAAAATGAAAAAAGCAGTAAAGATTATGATTTTTGTGGCACTCGGACTGCTTGTTGTCGGTACGGCCATGGCTTTTGTATCCGTAGCTGCAGCAGGATTTAACATGAAAAACATTATTCCGTATACCGATGCCGAATATAAAGAGTTTGACATAACGGAAGATTATTCGGATATTGATTTGGAGATTGAGTGGGATTCCGTGGAAATATGTAAATCCGGGGATGACAATACGCATTTTACCTGCTATCTTACAGAGGGGGAAGACTATGACGTAAAAGTGGAAGAGGATACACTGAAGATTAAAAGCATTGATAAATCTGCTTCTTTTAATACTATTTTCAGTTTTAATTTAGCAGAGGATCATGCAAAGCTTTATCTTCCGAAAGAGGAGTATGACAATCTCTGCGCAGATGTGGAAAGCGGAAGTTTTATGTGCTCGGAAAACCTTACTTTCTCCGATGCTGATATAGACTGCGGAAGCGGAAGTCTGAAACTGTCGGAGATGACTTTTGAAGATTTATCCGCAAAAATTTCAAGCGGAAGTTCAAAACTGGAAAATATCAATGCCGACAGCATCGATTTGAATAACGGAAGCGGTTCCGCGGAACTGAATTCCGTTAAGGCCGGAACCATTAAGGCAAAGAGCAGTTCAGGATCCGTCAAAGCAAGTAATGTAGAGGCAAAATCCGCAGAATTAAAAGCAGGTTCCGGAAGTGTTACAACGGAAAATGTAACCTGCGAAGAAGATCTCAGAATTCAGAGCAGCAGCGGCAGTCTCCATTTGACGGAAACGGTTGCGGGAAATAAGCTGGAAGGAAAGGCCGGCAGCGGAAGCATTCATCTGGATGCCTGTGACGGTGCCGACATAAATCTGCAGACCGGCAGCGGAAGCATCAAAGGCACCGTAAAAACTCCGAAAATATTTACCGCATCCTCAGGTGCAGGCAGCGTTAAAGTTCCGGAAGATGACGGTAACGGCGGAAAGTGTGTCCTTCATTCCGGATCCGGAAGTATCAATGTATCCCTTGTCGGTGAGGAAATGTCGGAAACCGCGGAATAAACGGATGAAGGGAGTTCGTAAAACGTATTTTACCGGACGCTTCCGATTGAATATTTCCTCTGCGGCCATTTAGAAAACGTTTACAGAACATTTTTGGCATTCGATTCAAAATATGATATAATAAGATTCGGTATGATTCATAAGAGTCATACTGAATCTTTTTTTGAATGTTATGTTCGAAACTCATTTATGAAAGGATGACAAAATATGAAGACGGAACAGATTTTTATCAGCAGCAAAGACCTTCGCCACAAAGAGGTAATGGATATGACAGAGAGTTTTACGTCGGAACTGCTTTTAGAGGATAAGGAGGCTTCCCGTATCAGACTTTTGGTGGAGGAAACTCTCGGAATGGTACAGATTCTTACAGAGGATTTCATCGCTTATCTCAGTCTCGAATCCGATGAAAACCAGGTGAAAATCAATCTGGACGTGAAGACCGAAATGGATTATGAAAAGAAAAAAGATCTGATTTCCGTATCCAAGAGCGGTAAGAATTCCGCAGTAAAGAGTTTCATGGGACAAATCGGTGAGTTTCTGGAAAAGGCCCTGGATGATTTCAGTTCCACGGCAAATCTTACGGATGATTATAAAAGAGGTCTTCTTGATTACGGCGAGATGGGAGTCGGTACCGGAGTTGACAGTATGGATGCCTCGTTTGTCTGGTCATTATATCAGTACAAGAATAAACTGAGTCCCGAAGACAACTCCCCTGCAGACGAAACCGATCTTGCCATTCTGGATGAACTTGAGAAGTCGATTGTCGCGAAGATTGCTGACGATGTAATTGTCGGGGTAAAGAAAGACAGGGCAAACCTTACGATTATTAAAAATATAGACCGGTAAAAATATTCCGGAGGCAAAATGTGAGTTTTAAAGATGAAAACAATCAAAGCAGGTTATCCGTTTCGGGACTGGTTTTAAAGAAGTTTCCGGAAGTGTGGAATTACTCCGTATTTGAATCAGCGCTGCTTTGCATTCCCTGCATTGCCTTTGTGAAATATGTCAGGGTGTCCGTTTCATCGTTTCGTTTTCTTGCCAACAAAGAACTGGTAAAGGCGTTTTTTCATACGTGGAAAGCGCCTTTTTTCTGTGTTGCGGCACTTCTTTTTGCAATTCTGTTTCTGGTTGAATTTACGGCAAAATTCAGCCTGGCGGAAGCAGTTTTAACGAACGGAAAAACCGGATTCTTTACGAATATAAAAAATGCATTCCGGCAGGTATTCCGGTTGATTCGATATTTTTTTGGCAGGCGTAAAAACAGGACGGACAAAACGAAATCGTCAAAAGGAGAAAAGGTCAGGAGAGATTTTATCCCGTTTATTCAGACTGTGGTTGCTGTGCCGATTGTGATTTTTATTGCTTATATTTTTCTGCTTTTTGTACCGGAACTTCTGATTATGTATTGGGAAAACAATCTTCCCTTCGGTTATCACACGCCCTCGCTGACGGAACTGTTTATAAGCGGGTTCGGAGGATTCTATTTCAGTGAGACGGATCTTTCCGTGCTTTTATACCGTGTTGTCTCCGCAGTGGTTTTGGTGTTCGGAAATTTCCTGATTCTGGTGATTGCCGAGGCAGGAATCTGTTTTATTATTCTTACACTTTTGTATACATTGGGAAACGGGGAAAAAGAGCCGGAAATACGTGGGGGGAAAAAAATTTCCGCAGGAGTTATGGTGCTGACGGTGATGATTTTTCTTCTGGCCTGTATTTTCGGATTATTCTATGAAGACTGGTTTAACGGATATTCCACACAGATTGTCGCACACAGATCGGGCGGAAATGCGGCCTCGGAAAATTCCCTGGACGGAATAGAGTTTGCAATTGACCGGGGTTGTTATGCCAGCGAAATTGATGTAAGACGGACCCGGGACGGCGTCTATGTCGTGAATCACGATAATACCTTTGAACGCATGAACGGGGAAACGGAGAAAATATGGAATCTCAAATGGGACGAAATCAATACCTGGATTATACCGGATACAACCGGAACCAACAGGGTTCACAGAATCTACCGTCTGGAGGAAATGCTGGATGCCGTGGAGGGAAGGGAAAAACTGTTCATTGAATTAAAAGGATCGGCTGCAGATGAGAGGGCAGTGGATGAGATTATGCAGATGGTTGCGGAACGAAACGAAGAGGAGAAAGTCGTTCTGATTTCCTTCCATCCGGATGCCATCGAGTATGCGGAAGAGAATTATCCCGAAACGGATACAGGGGTTTTGATACACGGAAGACCGGGTCAGAAATTCGATTATAACTGTGACATGGTTTTGATTGAACAGGGTTGGGCCGCATATTCTATGTTGCTTAAAATCAAGGGAAGCCAAAGGCAGGTCGGTGTCTGGACCGTAAACGACAAACTTCTTCTGGACCATTTTCTGAGATCAAAAGTTGATTATATTATCACGGATGAAATAGATCTGGTGGAAAGGGTTAAAAAGAGCCAGGACGAAAGAACCGACAGGGAAAGGATGAGAGATTTACTGAAGGAGTGATATTGTGATGATTAATACTACAATTGCAGGGCGGTTAAGTGAATTAAGAAAAAAGATGGAGACGGAAAAGCTTGATATGGTTTTGATTTCTTCCTCCGACTGTCACGGTTCGGAATATGTGGCGGATTATTTCAAGGTTTCCGAATTTTTCAGCGGGTGTACTTCGGACAACGTGATGCTCCTGGTTTTAAAAGAGAGCGCTTATTTATGGACGGATGCAAGATATTTTTTATCTGCCGCGAAAGAGCTGGAAGGTACGGGAATTGAACTGATGAAATCGGGAGAAAAAGATGTTCCGACACTGTATCGTTTTCTGGATGAACATCTTAACGAGGGTATGATTCTCGGATATGACGGCACTACCATATCCTGTGAAAGAGGAGATATGCTTCGAAGAATTGCATATGAAAAGGGTGCGGGGATAAATGCATCCGTCGATCCTGCCGACGGAATCTGGAAGGACAGACCGTCTTTTCCGAACGGAAAGATTACTGTTCAGTCTGAGGAGGAAACCGGAAAAAGCGTAAAAGAGAAACTTTCGGACGTAAGACTTGCCATGGTACGTCGCGGTGTCACCGCAACGGTGCTTTCCAAAACGGATGATATTATGTGGCTTTTTAATATAAGGGGAGAGGATATTCCGTACAATCCGGTGGCATTGTCTTATTGTATCATCGGATTACAGGATGCATGGCTTTATATCAGAAAACAGGATGAGAGTCAAATTGCGGATGAATATTTTAAGGTTCTTTCATATTCTTCTTTTACGGAGGATCTCGGCAAAATTTCCGCGGAAGACAAAGTCTGGATTGATCCGAAGTATGTTTCCGACCGGATTATGAATATTCTTTTGGAAAAGGGAGCAACTCCTTATCCGGCGCCGTATCCGACCGGTATTTTAAAAGCGCTCAAAAACGAGACGGAACTGAAAAGAATCAGGGAATGTTATGTCCGTGATTCCGTGGCTCTGTGCAGATTTTTATATGAGGTTCAAAGTCGTGTCGGAAAAGAGGAAATGACGGAAATCTCCCTTGCGAAAAAGTTGGACTACATGCGTAGTACGATAGAAGATTTTACAGATCTTTCCTTCCCCACTATTTCCGCATATGGTGCGAATGCAGCCGTTGTTCATTATGAGCCGAAAGAAGACAGTAACGCCGAAATAAAGCAGGAAGGCTTCTATCTGGTGGATTCGGGCGGACAGTATAAGAGCGGTACGACGGATGTGACAAGAACCATAGTTCTGGGAGACATCACGGATGAGATGAAAAGAGATTTTACACTGGTTGCCGTTGCAAATATACGCCTTCTTTACGCAAAGTTTTTGTACGGATGTACCGGGGCCAACCTCGATGTGTATGCAAGAAGCATTCTCTGGGAGAACGGTGTGGATTTTAAGCACGGAACCGGACACGGAATCGGATACCGTTTAAACGTTCATGAAGGCCCGCAGAATATTGCATGGAAAATCATATCCCCGGTTACCGGAACGATAAGCGGCGGAAACGCTAAAACGGTTTTTGAACCGGGCATGATTACCTCGGACGAACCCGGCATTTACCGTGACGGAAAATACGGGATCCGGACGGAAACCATAATGGAGTGCACGGAAGAAGAAAGCAATGAGTACGGAAGATTTTTATCCTTCCGGCCGCTGACCTATGTCCCGATTGATTTAAAGGCAATCGATCCTTCGCTGATGGATGAATCGGATAAAAGAAAACTAAATGATTATCACAAAAAGGTTTATGAAAAAATTTCTCCGTATTTGAGCGGCGAAGAACTGGTATGGCTTAAGGAGTCCACAAAGGAGATTTAAGGCGGATTTTATCTTGACACAATGACTTGACGGTAGTAATATTACACACGGTAACTTTCAAGGCAGGGTGAAATTCCCTACCGGCGGTCAGAGTCCGCAAGCCGAAGAACGGCTGAACCGGTGAGATTCCGGTACCGACGGTACAGTCCGGATGGGAGAAAGGAGTATTTTATATGTTTAAAGTCTTTGGGCAGATTGCCGAAAATCTTTCTTTTGTAGCGGTATTTCTCGGAATCATTTTCCTGATGGTATTAATTGCATATCTGATTGAACGTTTTGCAAGAAAGAAAAGCGGTGGAACCGAACGGATTCTTTCCACCAGAAAAATCGTTGTAATCGGTATGTTTTCTGCACTTTCCACGATTCTCATGCTTTTGGAATTCCCGGTTCCTTTTGCACCTCCCGGAATTTACAAGCTTGATTTTTCGGAACTTCCCGCGTTAATCGGAGGTTTTGCGTTCGGACCGGTGGCGGGTGTTTTAATCGAGTTAATTAAGGTTCTTTTAAAAACTCTGATAAAAGGTACTTCCACTGCATTCGTCGGAGAACTTGCAAACTTTATCATCGGCTGCAGTTTTGTTCTTCCGGCAAGCACTATCTACATGCTGAAAAAGAATAAAACCACCGCATTCATATCCTGTATCGCAGGAACAATAGTGATAGCGGTTGCAGGAAGTATGTTTAATGCATTTTACCTTCTTCCGACCTTTGCAAAAATGTTTCATATGGAGATTGATGCAATCGTCGAAATGGGAACTGCGGTCAATAAGTACGTTACGAATGTCTGGCAGTTTGCACTCTTTATCGTCGCCCCGGTAAACCTGTTAAAGGGATTTATGGTGTCATTGCCGACACTGTTGATTTATAAGCCTTTAAGCCCGATTCTGAAGGGCACGAAAACTGCAAAAAAATCCGGGAAGAAAGAAACAAAAAAGAAAGAATTATAAAAAGAGAAATTCTTCCCGTTATTCTTCCTGTGCTGCGGCAGCTGCCTGGTTTTTAGCGAAAGCCGCACGTTTTCTCAGGGTGGGATCCAGTATTTTCTTTCTCATGCGAAGATGAGTCGGAGTTACCTCCAGAAGTTCATCCGTATCTATGAAATCGATTGCCTGTTCAAGACTTAAAATCCTGGGCGGCACGAGTCTTAACGCTTCGTCGGCGGAAGAGGAACGGGTATTGGTTAAATGTTTGGTTTTGCAGACATTTAATTCGATATCGTCCGTTTTCGGATTCTGTCCGATAATCATACCCGGATAAACCGTTTCGCCGGGTCCGATGAAGAGGGTTCCGCGTTCCTGTGCATTGAAAAGACCGTAGGTTACACTTTCACCGCCTTCAAATGCAATTAAGGAGCCCTGCTTGCGGTACTGGATGTCTCCGCGGTAAGGTCCGTATCCGTCAAAGAGAGTATTGAGAACGCCGTTTCCTTTGGTGTCCGTCATAAAATCCCCGCGGTAACCGATGAGACCTCTTGAAGGAATCAGGAACTCAAGTCTTGTATATCCGTCGGAGCCGGGAGCCATATTGAGAAGTTCGCCTTTTCTCTGGCTTAATTTTTCAATGACGCTTCCGCTGCAGTCATCCGGAACATCGATATATGCTTTTTCCATCGGCTCAAGAAGCTTTCCGTTTTCGTCTTTTTTATAAAGAACTTCCGCCTTGCTTACCGCAAATTCGTATCCTTCACGACGCATGTTTTCAATCAGAACGGAGAGGTGAAGCTCACCACGGCCGGAAACCTTGAAAGCGTCGGTACTGTCGGTTTCCTCGACACGGAGGGAAACGTCCGTATTTAATTCCCGGAACAGTCTGTCACGCAGATGACGGCTGGTAACGTATTTTCCTTCTTTTCCGGCAAGAGGGGAGTCGTTAACCAGAAAATGCATCGCAATGGTGGGCTCGGAAATTTTCTGGAACGGAATCGGCTTCGGATCTTCCGGAGAGCAGAGTGTGTCGCCGATATGAATGTCTGCGATACCGGAAATGGCAACGATGGAACCGATGCCGGCCTCCTTCACTTCGACTTTGTTTAATCCGTCGAACTCATATAATTTGCTGACTTTTACTTTTTTCTGTTTATCCGGTTCATGGTGGTTAACGATGATGACGTCCTGATTTACCTTAATAACGCCGTTGTCCACTTTTCCGACACCGATACGTCCGACATACTCGTTGTAATCGATGGTACTGATTAATACCTGCGTACCGGCTTCAGGATCGCCTTCCGGTGCGGGAATATAGTCTAAAATCGTATCGAAGAGGGGTTGCATGTCTGTGCCTTCTGCATTCGGATCAAGGCTTGCATTTCCGGTCTTTGCGGATGCATAGACGAAGGGGCAGTCAAGCTGTTCATCGTCGGCACCCAGATCCAGGAGAAGTTCCAGAACCTCGTCCACAACCTCGTTCGGTCTGGCTTCGGGACGGTCGATTTTATTGATGCAGCAGATTACGGGAAGCTTTAATGCCATGGCTTTGCTTAATACAAAACGTGTCTGCGGCATCGGCCCTTCGAAGGCGTCTACCACGAGAACAACGCCGTTTACCATTTTTAAGACGCGTTCCACCTCGCCGCCGAAGTCCGCATGTCCCGGAGTGTCGATGATGTTGATTTTGGTGTTTTTATAAGTAACGGCGGTATTTTTGGAAAGGATGGTAATGCCTCGTTCACGTTCAATGTCATTGGAATCCATGACACGCTCGGCAACTTCCTGGTTTTCCCTGAAAACGCCGCTCTGCTTCAAAAGTTCGTCTACAAGTGTCGTTTTACCATGGTCGACGTGTGCAATAATAGCGATGTTTCTTACATCTTCTCTTTTCCGGTTCATAAAAATCTCTCTCCTGTTTCTTCAAAACACTACTTTAAACAGTTACAATAAGAAGTCTCTTCTCTTCAAACTTTTAGAGTATATCACTTAAATTAATTGCTTGCAACGAAAAATGTGTGCTTTATTTAGGTTGTAATTATGGTATAATATTTAAGTCTGTAATGTCAGAGAATATGAAATCGCAGAAAAATAATATCCTCAGATTTTATGTCTGTTTAAGGAGTTTTCATGGATAATAAGAAAAACAGGGAACTGGTCGGTATTATATGTATTTTTCTCGGAACGGTGTTTATTATTGCCGGACTGGT
>JAILAD010000083.1 GCA_024681795.1 Lachnospiraceae bacterium
CCGCCGCCGCCGGTAACAAGGACTACCTTGTTATTGATGAATTTATATACTTCCTGCATATCTGCCTTAATCGGCTCTCTTCCGAGCAGGTCCTCGATTGCCACGTCTTTCATGGCCTTTACCGATACCTGGTCGGTTACAAACTGATACATGCCCGGCAGTGATTTTAACTCACAGTCGGTTTCCTTGCAGATGTTCAAGATATCGCGCTTGGTGGATGCGGATGCGGAAGGGATTGCAAGATAAATCTTGTTGACGTGATATTTTTCAATGTTCTTCAGAATATCGTCCCGGCCTCCGACGATGGAAACGCCGTCCAAAAAACGTCCCCATTTATTGGGATTGTCGTCGATGATGCAGACTACTTTTTCCTTTACCGCATCGGTATTTCGGATGTCACGCAGGATCATCTGTCCGGCGGATCCGGCACCGATTAACATGACGCGGTCGTAGGTTTCGTCGTTTCTTCCCGCCATGAAGGCTTTCGTATAAATCAAAAACCGGTAGGACACGCGGATAGCTACCACGAGTATCATCTGGAAGAATGCGCCGAATACGTGATAGGATAAGGGCATTCTGAAAACCAGGAATGTCATGACGAAATAGTAGATTGCGGATGAAAACGCGGAGCCGAGCGCAAAGCGGATGGCTTCCGGGAAGCTTACGAAGCTCCAGACGCATTTGTACATGCCGAAGGCCCAGAAAATGCCGATGGATACAAGTGCGTATAGGATGATTGAAACGAGATACCCGTTTAAGTAGCCGTACGGGATCTTTGAAAATTTCCCGTCAAAACGAAGGTAAAGCGCAAGGAAATACGCCAGATGCATAGCGATGTAGTCGAAGGACATAAGCCCGAGGGCCACGACTTTCCAGTGCTCTATGATTTTTTTCTTTCTTAATTCCTGTTCCATAAATTTCTTTTACCGGTAATTGTGATAATAGGTTTGTTATTGCGGGTGCGCTGCTGCGATTTCCGTTACGGTTGCTGCGGAAGGTCAATTGCCGTCCTCATCGTTTCCGTAGTAGTTTCCGTAATATTTGCCGTAGTACTTGCCGTAATACTTACCGTAGTAGCGGCCGTAGTACTTGCCGTAATATCCTTTGCCGCCGATGCTTGCCTTGTTGAGTACCGCGCCGAAAATCTTGCATCCGGCTTTCTCGAGCTGTTCCTTGGTCTTTCTTGCATAGCGGTAGGAGGTTTCTCCGGAGCCGACTACCAAAATGCCGCCGTCACACTGCCTGGAAATAATTGCCGCATCGATAACGGAGCCGACCGGCGGTGCGTCGATGATGATGAAGTCGAATTCCCGCTTTGCCTCTTCAACAAATTCCGCAAAGCGTTCACCGGAAAGAAGTTCCGACGGGTTGGGCGGTATCGGGCCTGCGAAGATTAAGTAGAGGTTCGGTGTGTTGGTCGTGCAGACCACGTCGTCGAGTTCGTTCTTGCCGATTAAGTAATGGCTGAAGCCGAACTGGATTCGCCCGGTTTTATAACGGTTCTTCAATACCGATTTTCTTAAATCGGCATCCACGAATAATGTTTTCTTTCCGCTTTCCGCAAAGGATGCCGCGGTTTCGAATGCGACCGTGGATTTTCCTTCGTTCGGGATGGTACTTGTAAAGAACACGCATTGTATTTTATTCCCCGAGAACTCGATATTGGTTCTCAGTGTCTTGAATGCTTCTTTGGAACGGAAATCCAGTGTTTCCTGCTTTAATGTGACTTCCTGCATGTCAGTTTCCTCTCATCTGTGTCTGTCTGTCATCGCTTGGCGGTGCCTGCTCCGGTGCCTGACCCCATTACAGAATTGTTACAGGCTTGTAGCATAGTCGTAACGGTGCCTGACCCCATTACTTTTTCGACTTTTTCGACTTTTTCTTCTTGCCGTCATCCTCGGATTCAAAAACAGGGATGGATGCAAGTGTTGACAGTCCAAGGTATTTCTCAATATCTTCGCTGGTCTTGATGGAATCATCGAGATAGAATCTCAAAATCAGAACTGCGGCGCAGCCTACCACACCGATTAGGAAGCCAATCAGCGTGTATTTCCTCTTGGAAGGCTCCGACGGAGAATCCGGAAGGTTCGCATCGTCAACAATGTTGACTGCCTCGAGGTCCATAACTTCGCGGATATGTTCCGCTGCAACATCGCGGATGGCATTTGCAAGCATCTGCGCTCTCTTCGGATCCGCATCCTTGACCGTAATGCCGACCACACGGGTATCCGTTGCGTTGGATACGGTGATTCTGCCGGAAAGGGAATTATAGGATTCGCTCAGATTCAGGTTGGTGATTACGCGTTCCACAACGGTACGGGACTTGATCATTTCCTTGAAGTCCTTCGTAATGTTGTTGGCAAGCTGGGTATCGGAGTATGTCATTTTGTTATCGTCGTTTCCCTGCTTGCTTAAGATGTACACTCTCGTCGTGGAGGAATACATCGGCGTTAAAATAAATGCGCTGTAGGAAAATGCGATTGCTGCGGTGACAAGACCGACAACGGCAAGCAGCCATAACCAGTGGAACAGATAAAGAGCAATCTCCCAGAGATTAATTTCCACGGTTTCATCATTTTGCGGTTTTGCGGTTACGTTAAGTTCGTTCATTCTGTCTCCTTGCTATATCAGGTCATCGTACTTACTGCGTCAGGCCGAAGTATTCGATTGCGTTTTTAAAAAGGATTCTGTCGGCGTAGTCCTCGTCGAATTTTTTATACAGGTACTCCGCACATTTCCCCATTTCCGGGGTTCTCGTCTCGTAATGGTGGGCATCCGTACCGACCAGGTCAATGATTTCGTTCTTCAGTAATTTTTTTACAAACTGCTTTGTCTTGAAGCCCTGTCCGCCGGTTACGGAGGATGCGTTGGTCTGTATCAGGCACCCCATGTCTTTCAGTTCTTCCACGAGGCCGATGTCTTTTCTGAGGGCCAGGAAGCGCTCAACGTGTGCCAGTACCGGGTGAAGCCCCAGACTCTGCACGGTTTCCATCCCGCGCCGGATTCTTGCAAAATCCTCATCCGGATAAAATTCCACGAGCAGATACTCCGTGCCGTTCATGGTCTGAATCCTGTGTGCGTCGAAAGCTTCTTCGAGATCCGAGAAGAACATGATTTCATTCCCGGGGAAAATTTTTACGTCAATATTTTTCTCAGCCGCAATCCCCTGCACTTCTTCGATGAGATGCTTTATGGTTTCGGGGGATGCGTTGTGGTGTCCTTTTTTAAAATGCGGCGTCGCTACCATGTGCGTGGTCCCGCACTGCGCCGCGATTCGTAACATTTTGATGGTGGTTTTCATGCTCTGGGAGCCGTCATCGATTCCGGGAAGGATGTGGCAGTGCATGTCGACCTGATACTTGTTCCCCATCAGGCATTTACCTCTTCGGGTGAAGTGTTTTCGCGGGTTGTATCCTCACCTGCTGCGCTGTTGTCGGCTGCGTTGTTGCCTGTTGCGTTTTTGTTGGCTGCGCTGTTGCCTGCAGCGTTTTTGTTGGCTGCGCTGTTGCCGGCGGCCTTCTTCGGGGTTATGGCTTCGATTTCTTCATCTTCCAGCGCTTCGTTGCCGGCATTGTCCGCCTCGTCTTCGATGGATTCGTACTGAAATTCAAATGTATCCGGCTCCTGCCTCGTATCCTGCATTGCATCACGATCGGAATCCGAATCCTGATTCAAACCCTGATTCCCATTCTGCTTTGCATTCTTTTTTGCTTTCTTTTTCTTTTTCGGCTCGCCTGCCTCGAGTTCGTCAAGCTTCGGACTGATTACCCTGTCATAAAAAAGCTTTCCCGCGACAATAAGAAGAATCAGTCCCGCAAAACCGCAAAGGATGATAACAGAGCGAAAGTTGCGCTGAAGCTGCAACTCTTCGGCTGTCAGTATGAGATTAAATGCATTCGTAAGACCCATCTCGCGCTGAAACCCTTCAAATACATGCAACGACTGAAACAAAGTGTGGTTTTGGAACAACTGCGGTTTTTGAAACAACCTGCAAATTTCAGGCTTCAAAAAGACACAAAAAAAACACATTCTATTTTGAATAACCTTATATATTCTACTATTAAAGGGATATTTAGTCAATTTGGATAAGAATTTTCAGCATTTATATTATTATATGTAAAAAAAAAGAGCCGTATTTGTGATTTTGCACAAATACCGCCTTTTATACTATTTATGATTTTCTGTTTATACTTTTCTGCTTTATACTTTCTGCTTTTTACTTTCTGCTTTATTCAGCATAACCAACACAAATGTAAAAAGGGCTTTTCTATTTATACTCTGCAGACACTTCCATAAAGGACCGCTTGCCTTGAATATAGTCCTCATACGCATTTTCCGGGTCTTTTCCGTGAAATACCTTACATAATCCGCACATATCGCAATCGGAAAGACAAGGGTATCTGTTCTTTATGTACTCTCTGCGTTCTTCGGTTGTTGATTCTTCTATAATCGGTGCCGTATTCATGCCTACCCCTTTATTTGCCGATTCTGGCGGTGTTCTTCCATATATTCCATGTTAATCTCTCTGATTTCCCGCTTTCCGTCTATATAATCCTGATATATTTCCAGCGGATTTCCGCCTCCCAGCCAGCAGGAGGAACAGTTTTCGCACCCTCCTCCGCAATCAAGCGAAGAGCGAATTATCTCTTCTCTTTCTTCTTTTGTGGTATCCCTAATAAGAATCGATTTCATAAAAATTTCTCCGTTTGTATTTTTTATTGCCGCATCTTTTGTCACTGTTAATTCTTTTACAGATTAAACCCGGAACATAATGGTGTATCAATTTTATCATAGTTTCTAACGAAATCAACGGGATTATATATAAGTCAAAACGAGCTGAATAGCGGTGATTTTACAGTCATGCAGCTCATCAATTATCTTGGGATATCTCATTTTGCAGAAAAACTTTCACACACTCGAGAAAGGTTTTGGGAAAAGTTACTGTTGGGCTATTAATTTCTTAAGGTTCGCCAGCTCTTCTCTCAGGCGCTTTTTTTCTTCCTTCAGGCGATTATTTTCTTCCTTCAGCGAGTCAGCTCTTGCCTTTTCTCCCTCCAGCAAGTCTGCTCTTGCCTTCTCTGCCTCGGCTCGTTTTCTCTGTATTTCGGTATTCACGCGTTCTTCCCGTCGACCGTCTTCCATAAAGAGTTCCCTGATTTTGTCTTCGTTATATTCCGTATCCAATATACCCATAATCTCCGCCCTGTGTTTTAAAAGAAAACTCCGGATTACGTAATCATGCGGCATTATTCTCAGCGTCTCTTTTACCGCATCCTCTACGTTTCCAATAGATTTTCTTTGTTCTCTCACCTTTTCTATAAACCAGGCATACTCCTCCAATGGTTTGCATGCCTGCATTATTTTTCTGTTTCGCCCGTAGTTTACGTTCAGCATCCGGACTCTTACCTCGACATCAGCCTCATCCCTGCTTTTCTCGTCAAAAGAATCCCTTAAATTCAGGATAACCTCATCTTCAGCAGATGCCGACCCGTTATAAAAAACCACAAGTTTCGGGGTTGGCAGAGGAATCAGTGCAGTGCCGTAACAGTTGTAGTGATTCTCGTTGATGTACCCTGCAAAAAGGCTGCTGACATATTCTACCATCCGAAGAGGCATGTTCGAATGGTGCCTGGCACCATTTCACCCTTGTAACAGTGCCTGACCCCATTACGTTCCTGTAATGGTGCCTGACCCCATTTCAGTTTTACGCGTCAGCTTAAGAACAACCAGCAGGCACAGCAGACACCCCGTCGCAACACCGGCGCTGTCTATACACATGTCTTTCCAGTCACAGCATCTTCCCGGAACAAAATACTGGTGAAACTCATCCGT
>JAILAD010000036.1 GCA_024681795.1 Lachnospiraceae bacterium
GGGAAAAATGCATTGAAAAACTTTTCTGTTTTGTCTTCACTAAATGAAGAGATAGGGGAAGGCGCTGTATTATGTATGACGTCAGCGGTGATCCTTTTGGATGAGAATAATAAGATGGTACCGATTAAAGTAATATAGCAGATTTTGCCACCTTAAATAATGACCGTTGAGACGCTCTTTGGAATACAATCATCTCTTTCAAAGAAGAATTAAGCGGGGAAGAGTTCAATGCAATTCCATTCATCAACGCTGAGGGTTATCATAGCAAGACCATTGCGTACTCGTTGTGCATGTCATTCGTATTGAGGATATCAAAAGAGAATTAACTCACCTATCGTAAATGCTCAATCATGAGTAGAGAAGAAAATCCATCCGTAATACATTTGGTTTAAATGAGTTATCCGGGACTAAGAAAAACTATGCAACACATCGGGGGTATTAGTAAGAATTCTTGGTTTTTCCCCCGGAACATGGTAAAATGGTTCAGTAGGCAAAACAACCAAAGAACAAAATAAAAAGGGGGATTTTACAATGGACGGATTTGATGCGGGAAAACTTGTCGGATATCTGAATTCGAACGATTATGCGAAGAAGAATAAGCATCATTCGAATGACGATGATGACCGTTCGCTCGGAGAGATGATCAAAGATGATATCAAGTTCGCGATTCAGGATAAAATTGAGAGCATCGAGCTTGAATGGGGCGTTTGGGAACCTGACCAGAAGCTTAAGACAGAAGCAAAACGCAATGAATTATTTATGGCGCAGGATGCGACCAGAAAGGAAATCAAGGATCTTCCTTTCGAAGCACTTCCGAAGGAGCGTGCAGACGGACTCAAAGGCGGATTTCTTTACATGGCATGGAATGCGTTTGTGGCGGAAATTGCAGCCGGCAGAGTGGAAGTGGCAGAGGTTCTTGTTCTGGATTACCAGGATGTCAGTCTCAGTGATGAGCCGAATTATTATTTTAAAATTGCGGATCTTGACGGCATGGTTTTAAGAGGCGGCATTCGTAAAATCGTATACAACAAGCTCGGTATGGTAGATTATCATCACACCAGCCCGAAGCATGATGACTATGTTGCATACTTCAGATGGGAGTGGCCGGAGGATTATAAGGAAAGCCATCCCAACAAAACGCCGGAAGACTATAAGCGCTATGAAATGGCCTTTATGGCAAACGGCCTTACGGATCAGGTGCTGACGGAACACAGAAAGCATGCATATGTCATTCATTACCAGAAGAAGGGCAAGGATGTTTACGGTCTTGTAACCAAGGACGAACTTGAAAACTTAAAGCAGCTTAAGGACAGCATTACGTTCCTGAATGCAACGAACTGGAACAAAACTGAAAACAATACCTCTTTGAGATTTACCTGGTAATTACAATGATTCGAATTGCGGAAAAAAAAGACATTGACAGAATCCTGGAACTTTTGGTCCGGGTGAATAACGTACATGCCGACTTCCGGCCCTGAAAACAGAATTATAAACATGTTTTCGAACGGCATCCGCAAGGGTGTCGTTTTTTGTATCATAAGGCCGGAGGGTGCAGAAAGTACAAACTCGGTAAAAAAAGTGCAGAAAATACCCTGAAAGTCGTTTTGAAAAGTGCAAAAATTGTGTTGGAGGGAACACAAATGTTTAGACGGAAAAAACCGAAGAAATCTTTAAGAGGAAGATTATTATCTAATCAAAGAAAATGGTAAACTATAGCTTATGGGAAAACAGATTAATTATTATATGGATTACGATAGCTTTGTTTTTTTAGCTAAAAAAGCATTTGAATTGGGATGCGAAGTGCTTCCGTTTTGTGATGATGTAATAAAGAGGGGATATTCTCCTGAAATAATTAAGCCGGATAATCATTTGTATTGTTTTCATGTTCCTGAAGCCGGTGAGATTGAAGTTGAACGGCAATGGAACAAGGAGTGTGTGGTTCGTGGTTATAATGCCAGCGGAAGTACAATTATCGAAGCCGGTTTTTCTTTCATAAACACTGAAGAAAAGTTTATAACGAGATCGCGAATTTACTGTACAACAGATTATTATGATGCTGATGGCAATCTGATGAAAAGACATGACAGTGTTACGAAAGTATATGAATCATTGGCAAGATATGTAAAAAAACTGGCTCCGTATACAGAAGTGGAGTACCATCCCGTTAATCCGCTTTACGATAAGGTAAAGCAGAAAGTCTGCATTTCTCCCCAATGCTTGGCTTTGGTACGTGAACAGGATTACGGATTATACTGAAGGGATAATCGTGCTTAAGGGAATTTGCTTGGTACATAAAATTCGGAAAGATAACTTTTTGATTCATGTACAAGGAAATGAATCAACTATGGGCCAAGGGTTTGATTTTCCCGGTACAAAGTTTACGGCAGAATAAATAATGCACTATTCCTGTTTGTATTTGGATTGGTGAGTAAAAGGAGAACTTTATGATGCTTAATGAAGAAGAGTAAGGAGGGAATATGGGATTATTTAATTTTTCGAAAAAGGAAAAGAAACCTGTGACGAAGGCACCGGAGAAGGAAGCACAAAAACCGGAGCCTTACAAGATGTTCGTCGAGTGTAACGAGGTTCCTTATCATGACCCGGAAAGGGATATGGATGTCAAACTCTGTATCAGAGCAGATTTTGATTTTTACGGTAAGCCGGATGAAGAGGCTGCAAAAACAGCTGCCATAGAAAGCTTTCACGCTGCGTTCGGAGCAGTTTCCGGAGAGATGCAGCTTCGTGATTTTTCCAGGTCACCGCACATGAACACTCTTAGAAACAGCATGATGGAATATATGAGAAATAAGGGTTTTGACATAAAATATGTATCGCTCGGTTTTGCCAGTCTGAATAAAGAGTATCACGATTTGATTTACGGCAAACCACAGCTGTAACTCCCGTTTTGATAACGGCAGAAGAATATATTTATTTGTGGGAATCCGTATGGGGTAAAGGTCCGTCGTTAGAACAGACAAAACTGGAGATGGATAATACTTTGTTCAGTGTTTCTATTTTTGCCGACGATAAGATTGTTGTCATGGCAAGGTAAAATATCTTAAAAGCCTGTTATTTTTGGAGAAGAATGAAAAAATTAATTGCGATAATCTTGAACCTGTTCATACTGTTATTGCTCTTCGGCGGCTGTTTTGCAATGCCGGAAGAACCGGAGAAGGTTTTACAAAAGGTAGAACTTTTGTATATCAAGGATGGAGACACCATTGTTGTAAAGGAATCCGACGGAAATGTGGTAACGGTACGGCTGATTGGAATTGACGCACCGGAATCCGTGGCACCGGAGGCTTATACCGAAAAAACCGGAAAAGAGAACAGTGAATACGGCGAGATGGCTTCGAAGCATTTAGAGGAACTTTTAAAGGACAGCGCTGTCCTTTATCTCAAGTATGACAAAGAGCGCGTGGATCAGTATAACAGGGTGCTGGCGTATGTTTATGCATCGGATAACGATGGCATTACCGGAATGGTGAACGGATGGATGGTAAAGGAAGGGTATGCGACCGCCCTGACTATCGAGCCCAATACAAAGTATGCCGAGCAGTTTGAATTTTATCAGAAAACTGCGAAGGACGCGGGAATCGGACTTTGGAAGTATGAGGGGTTTGCGAAAGATAATTAATGGATCGGGATTTAATATGGATTTGAAAGCAGGGAAGCGGAGGATACTTCTGATGTTTACCTTGTGAAGGTAAGAACAGACAGGTCAGCGGAGAACTAAACTCTGCTGACCATATTTTTTTTCTTGATCGGCTAATGAACATTAGCTACAATAAAGCTAATGGTTATTAGCAGGCTGGTGGTTATCAGCAGACTGGAGGAAGTCATGTCTACCAAAGAGAAAATACTGGATGCGGCATTGACGTTATTTGCAGAGAATGGATACGATGGAACAAGTGTGGAGCAGATTGCGGGGATTGTCGGAATCAAAGCGCCATCGTTATATAAGCACTATAAGGGAAAAGAGGATATGTTATGATAAACGGAAAGCAGCGGGAAGGATTGTTTTGGAATAATGCCGGAACCGTTATTTTGCAAGTGTCGGATCCTCTGTACTATGTCCTTTTCTGTAGCGCCCGAAAAATATTCCGTCATCAACATATTTATCTGTATCGGATACCCACACAGGGAATTTTCCCGTGGCAATTGCGGTCTGCCCGTTTAACATTCCCGTATGGAAGGACAGATGGCGATACTGTCTGAGTACCAGTTCCATCCGGGTGTAGATACAGTTTTCAGGTTTTTCATACAACATCTCATCCGTAAGGGAATCGAGATAATCCAGAGTCTTTTTTTCAATCATATCCAGATAATCAAGAAGCTGTTCGTCAGTCAGAACTACAGATGTAGGATTATCGGGATTGTCCATTCCGTCTTCATGGAAATCAGGTTCTTCATATACAAAAGGATTTATAAACCACTTATCTGCAGAGTGAAGGGCGTGATATGCCCATCTCCAGCAGGGTGCACCGACACAGAGCGCATCCCTGTCGTACGTCTGGATTGAAGTACGAATGTTAATAAAATTGGGTATTACGGTATTTTTGATAATCATGCATAAGTCGTTCATCCACTGTTTCTCCTTGCTTTTGTGAATTGTTGATTATATAATACCCCCAAAGGATGTATTTGTAAAATTGAAATGATTGATTAAAACATTCAAAATAATTGAATCATCATAAACGCCGACAGAGAGTATTTTTATAAAAAAAGCAGTCGGAACAGAAACAGGAGACGGTTTGATTATGACAATAACGCAGCTAAATTCTTTTTTAAAAATTACCGAACTCGGAAGTTTTTCGGCTGCTGCAAACGAACTGGGATATGCACAGTCTACAATAACAACACAAATCAAGCAGCTGGAGGAAGAACTTGATTGCAGGCTTTTTGACAGACTGGGAAAAACAATCGTGCTTACCGCTCAGGGAGAGAAGCTTGTTACATACGCAGAGAAAATGCTTCAGCTGGAACGGGAAATTCATCTGGAAATAACGGATGAGGAGGAACCGGCAGGGGTGTTAAAAATAGGCGTTTCGGAATCCTTATGTTACAAACGGATACCGGAAGCTTTGATGAAATATAAAAATGAACTTCCGGGAATAGAAATGCAGCTTATGTTTATTACACACAACACATTTCCCGAGCTGCTGCAAAAAGGGGAGTTAGACCTGGTTTATACGTTGAATCCGTACATAGAGGATGAAAGACTGACCATGTTATATAAGCATGCAGAGACGCTTGGTTTCTTTGCTTCAAAGAATCATTCGCTTTCGGGGAAAAAAATAAAAGAAAAGGACCTTGCAAATTGTCCGTTGCTTTTGACGGAGCGTAACTGCAGTTTCAGAAATATGCTTCTTACGGATCTATCCAAATGCGGCGTGGAACCCCGGATACTGATTGAAACCGGCAGTAAGGAAGTGTTGAAGCAATTCGCATCAAACGGTCTCGGAGTTGCATTTATTCCGGATATGACCGTGGAAAAGGAAATAAAAAATAACAGACTGAAAAGACTTGACTGGAGAGGTTCCGCTTTCCCGATTTATTCACAGATTTTTATTCACAGGGATAAACACGTAAGCAGGGCAATCAGCAGATTTGTAGATATTATCAGCGAAGCCGATGGGTAAAACCGATTGCCTGTTCGGAATAATGCTTCAGGATGTGTCATTATTTTGGCGCTTGTCAAGGCAGCAGAAAAATCTGATAATATAATAGTATCAGGGAATATGAGGTCTAAGGAAGAGTAATATAAATATGATTGATGAACTTCGTAAAGGTTTGGAAACTGCATATATAAACGGTTCCATAGTATCGAACAGTCTGTATCAGCCGCAGTTTGTAGCCAATAATTACAAAGAAGGGAAGAAAGTACTCTCATCCATTGAGGATGAGCTTTTGGCGTGCGATCTATTTCAGATTAGTGTTGCATTTATTACGATGGGGGGTATCACACCTTTACTCCAGACATTGAAGGAACTGGAAAACAGAGGTATTCCGGGTCAGATTCTCACAACGAATTATTTGAATTTTTCCGAACCAAAAGCTCTTGATAAACTTAATACTTTATCCAACATCACTCTGCGTATGTATGATGTTGAAAAAGCAGGAGAAGGCTTTCATACCAAGGGCTATATTTTCAAAAAAGACGAAATATACCGTATCATTATCGGTAGTTCGAATATGACAAGGGATGCTTTGACAACAAATCATGAGTGGAACAGCAGAATAATTTCAACCACTCAGGGAGAGATGGCAAAGCAGATTGTTGACGAATTTAAGCGTTTATGGAATTCAGAGAATGCAATTGCTTATAATGATTTTATTGAAGAGTACAGACAGAAATATGAAATAATCAAACAGCAGAGGGCGATTGCGAAACAGGAAGAAATTGTATCTCTGGCGAAGTATTCACTAAAGCCAAACAGCATGCAGACCGGCTTTATAAATAATCTGAAAAAGATTATTGAAAGAGGTGAAGAAAGAGCTCTTCTGATTTCAGCCACAGGAACCGGAAAAAGTTACGCATCGGCATTCGCCATGCGTGAATTGGGTTTTAAGAGGGTTCTTTTTCTGGTTCACCGGGGGCAGCTGGCAAGACAGACAATGAAATCTTATGAGAACATCTTTCCGGGAAGTGTATCTATGGGCATTATCGGCGGAGGTTATTCAGTAGACGAGAATAAAAGCAAGGACTATATTTTTGCCATGGTCCAGACGCTGTCAAGAGATGAACATATGAAGAAATTTGATGCGGATGCTTTTGACTGCATTATTCTTGATGAAGCGCATCACAGTCCTGCGGGTTCTTATCAAAAGATAATGGATTATTTCAAACCGAAGTTATGGCTTGGAATGACGGCTACACCGGATAAGAGAGATGACAATGCGGAAGGCAGAAATGTGTATGAATTATTTCACTACCAGATTGCATGTGAAATCCGTTTGCAGCAGGCCATGGAAGAAAGATTGTTATGCCCCTTTCATTATTTCGGGATTTCCGATCTCAGTGTTATCGGCGATGATAATTCTGTCAGGAGTACAAGTGAGGGGACTTTAAGAGAAACGGATTTCAATGTTCTGACATCCGATGAACGGGTGAAGCATATAGTTGAACAGACTTCGTACTACGGTCACAGTGGCGACAGAGTAAAAGGCATTGTTTTCTGCAGACGTATAAAAGAATCGCAGGAACTGTCCGCTAAATTTAACCGGACCGTAAATCCCGAAACGGGAAAAATGTTTCGCACAATTTCCCTGAACGGTGATGCATCCGAAGAAGAGAGGCAGTATGCTTTTGAATGTTTAGCGATTGACGAGGATGATCCACGTGTAAGAAGAGGAGAAATCCGGCCGTTAGATTATATTTTTTCCGTAGAAATATTGAACGAGGGAGTGGATATCGTTGAAGTAAATCAGGTTGTTATGCTGCGTCCGACACAATCTCCGATTGTTTTTATTCAGCAGCTCGGAAGAGGGTTGAGAAAGGCTGAGGGCAAGGAATATGTTGTGATTTTGGATTTTATCGGCAATTATAACAATAACTTCATGATTCCCATTGCTCTTTCCGGAGACCGCACATATAACAAAGATAATATTCGCAGATATATTGTGGAAGGGGAACGCGTAATTCCGGGCGCGTCCACAGTCCATTTTGATGAAATTAGTCGTAAGAAGATATTTGCTTCCGTCGATAAAGCAAATTTCAGTGATGTCAAACTGATTAAGGAGAATTATTTAACCCTTAAGAATAAATTGGGACATATTCCGGCGCTTAAGGATTTCGATGATTACGGCGAGATGGATGTATTACGTATCTTCGATAACTGCAATCTCGGATCCTATTATAAATTCCTGGTCAAATACGAAAAAGAGTATAAGATCCGGCTTTCCGAAAATGAGGAAAAAATTGTCGAATTTGTTTCAAAGAAGTTTGCAAGCGGTAAGCGTATTCAGGAACTGCAGCTGCTTAAACGTATACTTAATTATACAAAAGAGGCATCCGGAATCGGATTGTTTGCCGGTTTGGAAAACGATCTTGTGACCTATGGAAAGAGTATAACCAATACACAAAAAAACAATATTGTAAATATTATGACAAATGAATTTCCTGCCGGAATCGGAAAGAAGACTTACAAGGACTGTATTTTTATTAAGCCGGCCGGCGACGACTATATACCGGCACAAGGTATATATGAAATGTTATCCAATCCCGACTTCTATCGGATTATGCAAGAGCTGGTGGATTTCGGAATCAGTCGTTATAAGAGAGACTATAGTAACAACTATGAACAGACGGATTTAGTCCTTTATCAGAAATATACTTACGATGACGTTTGCAGATTATTGAACTGGGAAACAGGGGAAGTGCCGCAGAATATCGGTGGTTACAAGTTTGACAGAAAAACAAAGACTTTCCCTGTATTTATCAATTATGATAAAGCAGATGATATCAGCGATACAATTCGATATGAGGATCATTTTACGGGAAATCAAACATTAGTAGCTGTTTCGAAATCCAGACGAACTCTTGAATCCGAAGATGTTAAGAATTTTTTGAATGCCGACGAACGCGGAATTCGGGTTGAATTGTTTGTAAGAAAAAATAAGGACGATAAGATTTCCAAGGAATTTTATTATCTGGGTCATATGCATGCAAGCGGTAATACCAGAGAGTTTGTAATGCCGAATACAGATAAAAAGGCCGTTGAGATTGAATGGATTCTCGACGTGCCTGTACGGGAAGATTTATACGAGTATATCGTAAATTCATAAAAAAGGATGCGGAAAAATGAAAACAGTCAGAGTTGTTGCTGCAGTTATCAAGGCAAAAAACGAAACGGGAAATCCGATTATATTTGCCACACAAAGAGGATATGGTGAATATAAGGACGGCTGGGAGTTCCCCGGAGGAAAAATAGAAGAAGGTGAAACTCCGCAGGATGCGTTAAAACGTGAAATACGCGAGGAATTGGATACAACCGTTATTGTAGGTGAATTGATTGATACAATCGAATACGATTATCCTGCTTTTCATTTATCCATGGATTGCTTCTGGTGTGAGATATCCGACGGGAATCTGGTATTAAAGGAACATGAGGCGGCGAAGTGGCTTACGAAGGAAACATTATATTCCGTGGACTGGCTTCCGGCGGACATTACAATAATTGATAAGATAGCTGAAAATTTATGATTTCATACAACGGGAAATAAAAAACGAAGGAGGGAATATTTATGAAGATTGCTGTATTTAACGGAAGTGCGAGAAAGGAAAACACGTATGCCCTGGCGGAAGCATTTCGTGAGGGCGCAGAAGCGGCTGGTCACGAGGTAGAAGTATACCAGGTGGGAAAAATGAAAATCGGAGGTTGTCTTGGCTGCGAATACTGCCATACCAAAGGAGAAGGAAACTGTGTGCAGAAGGATGATTTTGAGAAGATTCTTCCTGCCTATAAGGAAGCGGATATGATTGTTTTTGCATCTCCGATTTATTATTTTGCAATGAATACCCATATGCAGGCAGCCATTCAGAGAGTTTACTGTATCGGAAAGCCGTTAAAGGCTAAGAAAGCTGCGCTGCTGCTTTCTTCCGGTTCGGATGGAGTATATGATTCGGCGATTGCACAGTTTAAGGATTATATGGCCTATGCCGGAATTGAGAATGCAGGCATTATTACGGCACATGGCAGTGAGAATAAATCCGGGAGCAAATTGGAAGAAGTAAGGGAATTTGCGAAATCACTGTAAGGAGAAAACATTACATCAAAATGGAAAATGAAGAAGTAAAAAAGAAAAAAATGAAGCCCTGGCTGAAAGCCATTCTTATTTTTGTTGCGGTAAACATCGTAATTGCGTTGCCGATGATGGGGTTTATCGAAGTGCTTGTATTGAAAGGAAAAGGGCATAAGCCTTCCGATATGGATTACAGAGGATATATCACGAGAGAACTCGGGATGGATCCGGATGCCTATGAAGAGACATATCAAATGAGTCATGTCAGCATTCCTTCTTCGAAAACAGAGGGATATCTGATCCCGGTCTATATTCTGAAAACAACGGAAGAGTATGAAGGTTTTGTAATCATGTCTCACGGCATGAACAGCAATCATGAGATGATATATCCGGAGTCGGAGGCTTTCCTGAAGGCCGGATACAATGTTGTCAGTTTTGATCAGAGGAAATGCGGCGAAAGTACAGCCTCCTATGTTTCCTACGGTTATTACGAGGGAATGGATGTAGTGGATGTTCTTAATTATGCACTTGGCACACAGCCGGAAGGCAAAGTTGCTCTCTGGGGCCAGTCCATGGGCGGGGCAGCAGTGGAAAATGCCATGGACGAAACGCCGGTAATTGAAAATGCGGATTACATCGTTTTGGACTGTCCGATGGGTGCCATGGAGGAACTGACCGGTGCACCGGATATACAGAACCGTACCGCAAGTGTATTTAATAAGTTTATGGTGGGATACAGTTTTGACGACCAGAGTCCGTATCATCAGATTTCCGGAAATAAAATTCCCGTGCTTCTGATTCTGGCGGGAAAAGAGAATGTTATTCCGGATCGGTCCATTGCACAAATTAAGGAGACTTTAACGAATGCACCGGGAGAATGCGAGGTGTACACCTGTGATAATGCATCCCATGCGGAGGTATGGCTGGAGGATCCGAAAGAGTATGAAAAAAGAGTGGATGAATTTTTAAAATAATGAGCCATGGGGTCGGGGTGGGTAGTTCACACATTAGGAACGGCAGGGAGGAAAATTATGGGGAATAATTTGGATAACGGATTCGGACACGAGAACAAGAGACAGCAAAAAGGGCTTAAATGCCCGCCGCTTTCAGGATTCAATCATCTTGCAATTTATTTAAGATGGGCTTATGAGAAAGGGTTTATACTTGATGAAGTATTCAAAAAAGAGCCGCGCCTGAAACCCGCAATGGAGGGGAAGGGCGATTTGCGGGAGGTTATTGCCGACAGCAGCTACCTGAAGGGAAGAATGCAGTCCTATTATTTTACGGAGGAATTTAAAAACTTTTCAGAGTGGTTTTATCAAGATTACTGCGGCTGCGTTGATGACTACGCCGAAAATTATTTCGGAACGGAGCGGTATAACAGCGATAAGTTTCAGGACGAGGCGTATCTGTTCGTGCCTTACAATGAAGAGTATTACAGAGGTCTTTCCAAATATATTGATGACAACTGGGAAAATAAACCGCCGAAGCTTTCGGGTGAATCCATCGGACGGGAGAAACTGGATGATATCCGTAAGACTATCAGGGAAAAAACCGAAACAGAAGTCGTGCTGATTCGTATCGAAAACGGTCAGACGAGTCTTACGGGCAGTAAAATCGGAGGATACCCTTACTGGCCCGCAGAAATGGAATATCCCGTGGATTCAAACGGTAATAAGCTGGTTCTTCTGGCGCAGATTAACTTCACCGACATCAGATACGGGAAACTGCCGGACAAAGGGCTGCTTCAGTTCTTTGTGGCTTTTGACGATGTTTTGGGACTGGAGAAAGAAAAAGGCTATAAGGTTGTTTATCACGAAAATATTGATTCCGGAATTACGGAAGACGATGTCAAAAATCGCGGAATTCAGTCCAATGTCGATTTGAAGGAGGAATTCTTCATGTTTCCGACTGAATTAGCCCTGCCGCTGTCCTTCTCCGTTCAAAAAGATTATTTAAAGGAGCGGAATGACGGATTTGACAAAATTGCAAGCCGGATTCTGAAGGAAAAATACGGATATAATTGCAGGGATCTTTGGAAATTCCTTTCGACGGAAGATTATAATTATTTAAGTAAGGATGATCCGGAACATGAGCATAAGATGTTCGGTTATCCGTTCTTTACACAGAAAGATCCGAGGACTTACCTGGATTCGGAAGGAAAATACGATACATTGCTGTTCCAGCTGGATTCGGAATATAACGAAGATTTCGGAGGTACCGAAATAGGTGACGGAGGCGTCATCAACTTTTTTATAAACGGTAAGGATCTGGAGAATCTGAATTTTGAAGATGTCCTTTACTGGTGGGATTGTTTCTAGATAATAAAAAAATGGCAAACGGACAGAAAATCTGTTATAATTTTTTGCGAAAAAGTACTAAATAAGGGGAATTTTTACATATGAGCGACAATAATGAAGGGCGGGAAAAATATCTTGCGGCACTTATTTTCTATCCGCTTGCCGTCTTATTCTGGGAACTTCTTTTAAAAGGTCTCGACCGGTATAATACTTTTCTGGATATATCGCTGCTTCCGACGGCCCTGTTTTCTCTTGCTGTCGGTTTTTTACTGGCGTTTATTTTTTTGTTAATCCGGCCTGTACTGCTTTCGCGGATTCTTTCGGGAATTACGCTTTTTGCTTTATGGGTTGTTTTTTGTGTGGAATTTGACTGCAATGTTTTCTATAAACTTTACTACGGTATTGCTTATACAATTTCAATGACTGGGCAGGTAATGGGTGATTTCTCGGATGTGGTTTATACGACCGCATTTAAGTATATCGGTTATGAACTGCTTTTTGCCCTTCCGCTTGTCTTTTACTTTGTTTTCATGAAAAAAATCATTCCCTCAAAAGATGTTTCGAGGAAAAAAATCCCCTTCGTGCTGATACCGTTTGCCGGATTGTTTTTGGCAGCGGTTCTTTTTTCGAGACTCGGACCGAATGCCGATGTGTATACGTATGCATTCACGGTTCCGACTTCCGTTCCGAAAATCGGACTTTTAAATACATTCCGTCTGGAACTGACTTATCTGGCATTCGGAACGCCGGAGGAAAAAACGGAGAGCGGAGAGTATGCACTTTGGACGGATCCTTCCCTGACGGATTCCGACGAACCGACAGGAAATCCGGAAGAAGGCGGAAACACTGCGGGTAACGGGGAAACCGGTGAACCTGATTTTGATACAAAGGGAAAAAACGGTTCGGATGACGAAAAAGAGACTTCCGAAATCCCTTCCGAGCCGGAGCCACCGAAGGAATATGCATATAACGCAACCGTTGATTTTGCTTCTTTAATCGAGAACGAAACAAACGGAACATTAAAAAACATGCATGAATATTTCGGGTCTATTGAACCGACAAAGCAGAATGAATATACCGGAATTTTCAAAGGGAAAAATCTGATTTTCCTGACTGCGGAGGCTTTTTCCCCATATGCGGTGGATAAAGATTTTACTCCGACACTTTATAAGCTGTCTCACGAAGGATTTGTTTTTACGGATTATTATCAGCCGTCCTGGTCGCTGTCGACGACGGGCGGTGAATTCGCAAATATGAGCGGTATCATTCCGGAATGGATGGAAGGCGGAAATTCTTTCCTGGCATCCATTCGTGATTATATGCCGTATGCTCCCGGAAACATGTTCGGTGCGGCGGGATACAAATGCCGTGCTTACCATAACAGTGCCTATGCATATTATGACAGGGATAAGACGCACCCGAATCTCGGATATGATTATAAAGGAATCGGAAACGGACTCGTAATGGATCTCGGCGGATGGCCCTATTCCGATCTTTTGATGATGGAAGCCACAATTGATGAAGCGATTGAAGAATACAAAGAGACCGGACAGCCGTTTCACAATTACTATATGACGGTCAGCGGACACTGTAATTACGGATGGGGTGCGAATGCCATGTCCGGAAAACATAAAGAGGAAGCAAAGGAAGCGTTTCCGGATGAGCCGACTGTCGTGCAGGCATATAAGGCGGCCAATAAGGAACTTGATCTGGCACTGGAGTATCTTCTTGAAAAACTGGATGAAGCCGGAATTACCGACGATACGGTAATCGTGATGGGAGCGGATCACTATCCTTACGCAATGGTGGAACAGGGCACGGATTATTATAAAATCATGTCCGGAATCGACGACACGCCGAATTCCATCTCACGTTACCGGAATACGCTGATTCTTTACTGTTCGGAAATGGAAGAACCGGTAATTGTCGATACCCCCTGTTCCTCCATTGACATTATGCCGACAGTTGCCAATTTATTCGGCATGGAATATGATTCGAGACTCTATTCGGGACGGGATATTTTCGCAACGAACTATGAGGCGGACAAAGCATCTTATACAATGCCGCTTGTAATCGTACCGGTTGCGGGAGGGTACAGTTTTGTAACGGCCGCAGGGCAGTATGATGTCAGAACCAGCGAGTTTACGCCAAAAGAGGGTGTGACCGTGGATGAGGAATATGTAAAAGAAGTGCAGAAAATCATCAGTGAAAAATGGAAATACGCGAGACTGATTATTGCGAACAATTATTATAAAGCGGTAATTCCGATGCCGGAAGAGGAGACGGAGTCAAAGAAGTAAAAGGGGAAGCAGAAATGGAGAATTCGGATGGAAGAAAATACTGAAATGAAGGATACCTCGGTTGAAACCACGGTTATGGATGAAACTACAAACGTAGGTGAAACTGCGAATGCATGTGAAAGTACCGATCCGGAAATAACGGTTGAGACTAAGACGAAAAAACAGTTAAAGCGTGAAAAAAAGCAGTTAAAGAAGGAAAAGAAACGCGAGAAAAAACTTGCACGAAAGCAGGCCGGAAAAGACAGGAAGAGACGCTGGAAAGAAGAAAAGAAGAGGAGACGTGCGGAATTAAAGGAATGTTACAGGGATGCACCGTTTCTCATTAAATTTCTGCGGCTTTATTTTATCAAACCTTTCATTATAAGCACTCTGGCGGGACTTAGTCTGGTATTCGTACTTTTATTCGGATTCATGATTTATTACGGGTGCCTGTATTTGTATCATAATTCTCTTTATGAAAACCGTTACGAGCCGGTGGAAGATGTTCAGCTTTTGTACGACCAGTCTCCGATTGATGAAGAGGGAGCAAAAAGGATTGATGCAATGGCTCCTTCGGATGCCGATGATACCTGGACATTCTGTGTTTATATAGTCGGAGCGGATCTTGAGGATTGTGATGAAAACGATCTTTCCGAAACAACGCAGATTAAAATTCATGAGGAACGGGAGGCGCGTAACGCTGAAAAAAAGCAGAGAAAATATGATCTTGTAAACCAATATGAGGAGGATCTGAACAGTAATTCCTTAGACCTTCCGGATTTTTTATATTATCCGAATAAACCGGTTGAGTATTCCTATACCCTTACGGAGGATTCTGTCGTTACAACGGATCCCGGTGCTGCAAGTACGGATATTTATGAAATAATCGATAATGATTTGAATGATAATATTTCGGTTGTCATCCAGACCGGCGGTGCGACAAGATGGGAAAATTCCATGGTCAATCCGAACCGCACGCAGAGATTTTTATATCACGGCGGTGATTTTGAAGAAGTGGCAAACCTTCCGCTGGAACGATCCACCGATCCGGATACGCTGTCGGATTTCATCAGATTCTGTAAAAAAGAATATGCGGCGGATCATATGGTTCTGATTCTGTGGGATCACGGCGGCGGACCGTTTGGTTACGGTGTGGATTCCATTTTCGGCGGAGAAACCATGTCGATTGCAGAAATCCGGCAGGCGCTTCAGACTTCCTGCAAGGCGGACATTGACAATCCGGAATTTGACATCATTGCGTTTGATGCCTGCCTGATGTCAACCATTGAAGTAACCCATGCTCTGGACGGATATGCCGAATACTATGTACTGGCTGAGGAAACGGAGCCCGGGGACGGCTGGGATTATTCCTTCCTGCAGACCTTATCCGATAATCCGACAATGTCAGCGGCGGCAGTCGGGCGTGAAATTGTTGACAAATATACGGACTGCTATATGACGCAGAATGTAAATCTGAAAAATATGATGAATTTCGACTTGGCGATGGCATTGCTGGATGCAAAAAAATGCGAAGAAGTTTATGATGCATACGGCGAACTTGCCAAGAAACAGCTGACCGACTCGGCCGACGATATGAGCGTACTTGCCGGAATCGGCCGTGCGGCAATGAATTCCACGCATTTTGCAGGAGATGCTTACAACTACTATAATCAGGTGGATTTGGCAAATTACGTGGATAATCTGGTAGAGGATTATCCGGAGGAATGTTCCAAAATATCGAACCTGATAGATGAGGCAGTCATCTACAACCGGCAGAACGGAAGCCTCTCCGATGCGGAGGGCCTCGCGGTATATATTCCGGGTTATATGGACTGCTTTGACAGCCTCTATCTTTTCCTGAAATACGAGTATCTTGTCTGTGAAGACGAAAACGTAAGGAATCTGTATTTTTATAAAATCGCCGGCTGCCTTACGGATGATATGAAAGAAGAACTGAAAAAATATACGGACAAAGAGCCGAAAAATCTGGATCCTTCCATTTTCCATGCGTTTGAAAAAACGGAACCCAAAATCGATCAGGACGGCTTTTCTTTCCAGGTCAGCGATGAATTGCAGAGTATGATTCAGGGTTACGATTTCTGCATCTATCAGTATGATGAAGATTCCTACTCCATGACGTATTACGGAAGTGACGAGCTTGCATATCTTGACGGAGACGGTAATCTTCGTGCGGATTTTGACGGTACATGGATTTTCCTCGATGGTGTTCCGCTTTCCGTTGAAGTCGCATCCTCGACAAACTCGGGCGTGGATTACGTATCAAGAGTGGATTATAACGGACAGCCAGCATATCTGCTGTTTTCCTATGACAGGGACAGTGAGGAGTTTGCGATTAAAGAAGTCCGTCTGATTCCGGAAGAGGAATCGAACGATAATTATCTGATCAGTTCCAACAACAGTCAGAAACTTCAAAACGGTGACAAAATCACCCCGATTTATCAGACCGTAAACTATGCTTACAATACGGAATCCGAGGAAGAAGGAAAGACGGTTAAAATTAACCCGTTTACGAAGATTACGGAGGAAAAACTTGATTCGGGCCTGTACCTTGGAATGATTACGATTTACGACCAGCGCGGGGACAGTTATTTCTCGGCGATCATCGATCATAAAATCTCCGGAAAGAAAGTGAAGGAACGTACCGTGGATGAGGATTTCTACGGAAGAGGGTATTAAAACTTGATTTTATCGGCTTTTTATGATACTCTTTGTTAGGATAAAAGCAATGACGGAGACAAGTATCGTTCCCGCTTTACCAACAGAGAAGGCAATCATGGCTGGAAATTGCCGGATAAAGAAAACGAGAAAACCACTCCCGAGCCGAAGACGAGAAAAATGCAGATGCATTACAAGTCTTTCCGTTTAGTCCCGTTACCGACTGACCCAAGTGAAATCGTAAGGTGGAACCGTGTATGAAAGATGCACCCTTACTCATTGTGAGTAAGGGTGTTTTTTATTCCGGCTGAAACAGATACAGAACCAATAAACATATACAGAACAAGGAGAAACAAAGATGGTTAATTTCAAGGAAGACGAAAGATTAAACACACTCAACCACTCCTGTGCACATATGATGGCGCAGGCAGTAAAGCATTTGTATCCGAATGCAAAATTCTGGGTAGGACCCGTAGTGGAAGAAGGCTTCTACTATGACATGGATCTCGGCGATAAGATGCTTACCGACGAAGATGTGGAAGCAATCGAAAAAGAGATGAAGAAGGTTGCAAAGACCGGCGTTAAAATTTACCGCCGTGAAATCACCAAGGCGGAAGCACTTGAGATGTTCAAGGATGACCCGTATAAAATGGATTTGATTTCCGGTATGGAAGACGGTACGATTACCTGCTACGATCAGGGCGATTTTACCGACCTCTGCCGCGGACCTCACGTGGACAACGTAAAGCTTTGCCGTAATTTTAAACTTGTAAAACACTCCGGCGCATATTTCAAGGGCGATGCCGAAAAGCAGATGTTAAACCGTGTATACGGTGTCTGCTTCCCGACTCCGGAAGAACTGGAAGAACACTTAAAACTTCTCGAAGAGGCAAAAGAACGTGACCACAGAAAAATCGGCAAGGATATGCAGCTCTTTATGTCTGACGATCTGGTAGGACGCGGACTTCCGATGTTTTTACCGAACGGCTATATTATCTGGCAGGAACTTGAAAATTATATCCGTACCAAAGAGCAGAAACTCGGCTATCAGCACGTACTTACCCCCTGCGTCGGAACGGTTGATTTATACAAGACCTCCGGTCACTGGGATCATTACAAGGAGAACATGTTCCCGGCAATGGAAGTGGAGGGCGAGAATTTTGTTCTCCGTCCCATGAACTGCCCGCACCATATGAGAATTTACGCGAATCGTCCGCACTCCTATAAGGAACTGCCGATTCGTCTTGCGGAGATTGCACATGACTTCCGTTTCGAATCTTCTGGAACCTTAAAGGGAATTGAAAGAGGACGCCACTTCTGCCAGAATGACTCCCATATTTTCGTAACTCCCGATCAGATTAAGGACGAAGTAAAGAATGTCTGTGACCTGATTTTTACAACCTATGAAGACTTCGGCATTACCGATTACAGATGCGTATTATCCTTAAGAGATCCGGCGGATACCAAGAAGTATCATCCCGACGATGAGATGTGGAATACCGCAGAGGAAGCACTCCGCCAGACCTTAAACGAGATCGGTATCGAATACACCGAGGAAATCGGCGAAGCTGCATTCTACGGACCGAAACTTGACGTAAACGTGAAACCCGCAGTAGGTGCCGAGATTACGCTTTCCACCTGCCAGCTTGATTTCTGTCTGCCGGCGAAATTCGAATTGACCTACATTGATGACGACGGAAGCAAGAAAACACCGGTCGTTTTGCATCGCGCGATTTTAGGATCCATTGACAGATTTATGGCATACATTCTGGAAGAGACCAAAGGAAATCTTCCTACCTGGCTTGCACCCGTACAGGTGAAGGTACTGCCGATTAAAAATGACGACGAGGAACTGAATGCATATGCTGCGAAGGTATATGATGCACTCTTTGATGCAGATGTTCGTGTAGACATCGACGACAGATCCGAGAAATTCGGTTATAAGATGAGAGAAGCGCAGATTCAGAAGGTTCCTTACATTGTGGTAGTCGGAAAGAACGAGGCGGAAGCCGGCGAGATTTCCTATCGTCTGCACGGCGAGAAAGAGACCACAACCGTAAAATTTGACGAGTTCGTAAAACTTGTTACGGAAGAAATCAAGACCAAGGGCAGAAAGTAATTTACTCAAAGCAACCGGCTTAAAGTAAATGCCGTAAAGGAAAAATATGCTTTTATACATAGATCCCGGAACGGGCGGAATGCTTTTTACCATTTTAATCGGACTGATGGGCGGAGTCATCTATTTCTTCAGTTCGATGGCGGTAAAAATAAAGTATTCCGTCGGCGGGAGCAGAGTAAAAAAACAGGATAATAAAAAAATTCCTCTCGTGTTCTTTTCCGATCATAAACGATACTGGAATATCTATGAACCGATACTGGACGAAGTTGAGAAACGTGGCATGGAAGCCGCGTTTCTTACTATGTCGGAAGACGATCCTTTTTTTCAAAAAGAATACAAACACATTACAGGAGAGTATATCGGAACCGGCAACAAGGCCTTTTCAAGACTCGGACTTTTAAGTGCCGGAATCGTTTTTTCCACGACTCCCGGTCTTGATGTGCTGCAGTGGAAACGTTCAAGAAAGGTGGACTATTATATTCACATTCCCCACGCCTGCAGTGACATTACCATATACCGTATGTTCGGGATTGATTATTTCGATGCAATTCTTCTTTCCGGAGAATATCAGATTGAGCAGGTCAGGGAACTGGAAAGACTCAGAAACCTTCCCGCCAAGGATCTGGAACTGGTAGGTGTTCCCTATATGGATACCATGAAAAAGAGGCTCGAAGAGGAGAATGGCAAAGCAGCAGGAGGTTCCGCTGAAAAGGAAGACGGACAGGAGCGTGAAACCGAACGGGAACACGGACAATCAAACTACAAGCGTCGTACAATTCTCGTGGCACCTTCCTGGGGAGAGAGCGGATTATTAAAAAAATACGGTGAGAAACTGATTGATGAACTTTTAAAAACAGGCTACCGGATTATCGTAAGACCCCATCCGCAGTCTTTTACCGCGGAAAAAGATCTGATGGAACACCTGATGAAACACTATGAGAATACCGATCTTGAATGGAACCGCGACAATGACAATTTTGAAGTACTGCGGAGTGCGGATTTAATGATTTCCGATTTTTCCGGTGTCATTTTCGATTTTTCTCTTGTGTTCGACAAACCCTTTTTGTACGCGGAGTCCCATATGGATAAAAGCCCCTATGACTGTGCATGGATTGAGAAGGAACTCTGGGATTACGAGATTTTGCCGAAAATCGGCATGATGCTTCGCGAAGAGGATTTTCCCGAAATCAAAAAGGTGATTGACGAATGCATCGACAATCCGAAAGGAAAAGAAAGTCGTGATCTGGCAAGAAAGGAAACCTGGGCATACATCGGGGAAGGGAAAGAACGGGTGGTTGATTTCATCCTGAAAAAACAGGAGGAACTTAAGCAAAAGCAGGAAGAACTAAATGCGGGATATCTTCCGGAGGAGGCGTCATGACTTTTTCGGAATTTCTTTCACTTCTGACAATCAAACCGCTGGAACTCTTTTTTGAAACCGTTTATTCCGTTGCAAACAGAAGCACGGGAAATGTGGCGGTTTCCATTGTCATGCTAAGCCTTGTTGTGAATTTACTTGTGCTTCCGCTTTATGCAAGAGCGGACAAAATCCAGGCGGAAGCAAGCGAAAAGCAGAAATCCATGGAGAAGTGGGTGAAGCATATCCGCAAAACCTTCCGTGGGGAAGAGCGGCTTATGATGCTCCAGACTTATTACCGGCAGCAGCATTACAATCCGCTTTCGGTTTTACTGGAATCCGTTCCGCTTCTTTTGCAGGTGCCGTTTTTCATCGCAGCCTACAATTTTCTTTCGGGACTTGAAATGTTAAAGGGAATGCCGCTCGGCTCCATCCGTGACTTAAGCGCACCGGATGCGGTCTATATGATCGGCAGTTTTCCGGTTAATATTCTTCCGATTCTCATGACATTAATCAATGTCATTTCCGGCATGATTTATACAAAGAATCAGCCGCTTAAGATGAAACTGCAGATTAACGGAATGGCGTTACTGTTTTTGATTCTTCTGTACAATTCTCCTTCCGGACTTGTATTTTACTGGACCTGTAACAATATCTTTTCTCTTCTGAAAAATATCGTCACGGAGATTATAAAGAAAATCAAAGCCGGAAGAGCACCTGCCGAAAAAACAAAAGCCGAAAACACAAAAGCGGAGCATGCAAAGAAAAGCGAAAAGTGGATTTTCTTCGCAGGTGCGGTTTTCTTAATCCTGCTTCTCGGTGCATACATCCCGACGAATATCATTAAGGCTTCCACACAGGAATTCGTGGAACTTTCCAATCCGCAGAATCCGCTGCATTATGTTCTTTACTCCGTGTTATATGCGACCGGTACCTTCGGAATCTGGCTCGGAATATTTTATTTCCTTGCAAGAGAGAGGGGCAGGAGATATTTTGAGCGGGGTATCTGGATGGTCTGCGGAATTGCGGTAACAAACTATCTGGTTGCGGGTTCTTTCATGGGACTGATTTCTTCTTCGCTTCAGTATTCGAGGCTTCCGGAATTCGGAAGAAAGAAAATCGGATTAAGCCTCTTAATCAGTGCAGCCATTATTGCATTGATCATCTTGATTGCAAAAAAGAATATGGCGATTTTAAGGGCAATTGCGCTGGCAGGAGTTTTCAGCATTCTGATTCTTACGGGAATTAATACGGTCAAAATCACAGGTGATTATAAGAAACTGGAATATCTGAAAAGCGAGGACGGCTTACTCCCGGAAATTCCGTTAAGCAGAAACGGAAAGAACGTAATGGTGATTATGATGGACCGTGCACTCGGTACGGAAACGGAATATATTTTTAAAGAAAAGCCGCAGTTAAAGGAACAGTTTGCCGGATTTACCTATTATCCGAATACGGTTTCGTTCGGTGCATATACGAACTTCGGTGCCCCTGCGCTGTACGGAGGATATGAGTATACGCCGGAAGCAATGAACGCACGTATCGATGAACCGTTGGTGGAAAAGCACGATGAGGCATTAAAAGTTCTGCCGGTGCTTTTTGATGAAAATGATTATGAAGTGACGGTTTGCGATCCGCCCTACGCAGGATATTACTGGATTCCCGATTTGACCATTTACGACGAATATCCCGATATTCATGCCGTGAATACGGCAGGCCGTTTTGATGAGGATGCGCCGAAAGACGCAATCGGGAAAGAGCAGATTCGTCGAAGGAACTTTTACTGTCATTCCCTGATGAAGACTTTTCCCCTGCCGCTTCAGAAATATATTTACGATTACGGACTCTATAACGAGCTTGCCTACAGGGTATCCGCCAAAGGAAATCCGAGATTTACTTCTGCCGGATACAACCGGGAATTTCTGGACTGGTACCTGGTACTTGAAAACTTAAGTGAAATGACAACGGTCCGGGAGGATGGAAATACGTTTTTAATGCTGACAAACGGAGCGACGCATGAACCGTGCATGCTGCAGGAACCGGATTATGTTCCGGCGAAATACGTCGATAATACCGAATATCATCAGAATGATGAGGGACGTTATACCATAGACGGAAGAACGCTTTGCATGGAGTCGCCGGACCAGATGATTCATTTTGATGCAAATGTTGCATCCTATTCGGAACTCGGAAAATGGTTTGACACACTCCGTGAGTACGGTGTATACGACAATACCCGTATCATTATCGTGGCGGATCACGGAAGGGATTTGCATCATTTTGACCTGAATACGGAGGACGGTCTGAATGTGGAATTCTTCATGCCGCTTTTGATGGTGAAGGATTTTGACGAACGGGAATTCCGGATTGCGGATGATTTCATGACGAACGGAGATACACCGGCACTGGCGGTGAACGGGCTTATTGAAAATCCGGAGAATCCGTTTACCGGAAATCCGCTCGATGCGCATGAAAAGCAGGATGAAGTGAAGGTGTTTTATTCGGATGAATGGAATACGGATATCAATAACGGAAATGCGTTTCTTCCGGGAAAATGGTATACTGTATCCAAAGATCCGTACGATATGAAAAACTGGAATTATCTCGGAGAATATTAGAACACCGGAAAATATGCGAACGGAAATTTTTTGGTGTATATCGGAATTGGGAGAGAAAAATGGCGAGACAGTACTGGAAACCGTCCAACATGTTATATCCGCTGCCGGCGGTTTTAATCAGCTGTGCGGATGAAGAAGGAAATGCAAACGTAATGACTGCAGCCTGGGCCGGGACGGTCTGTTCCGATCCGGTCATGGTCAGTGTTTCCATCCGGAAAGAAAGATTTTCCTATGACATCATCCAAAGAACCAAAGAATTCGTAATCAATCTGACCACGGAAGAGATGGCATTCGTAACGGATTATATGGGTGTGAAATCCGGCCGTGACATCGACAAATTCGGTTTCGGGGAAAAGGAATTCGGCGGAAAATGCAGGCTTACCAAAACGCAGTCGAAATTCGTTAAAGCACCCGGAATTGCCGAAAGCCCGGTTAATCTGGAGTGCAGGGTGGTAAAGATTCTGGAACTCGGAAGTCATGATATGTTTATTGCCGAGGTTTTAAGTACCGACGTGGATGACCGGTATCTGGACGAAAAAGGGAAATTCGATCTGGCAAAAGCAAAACTGCTTGCCTATAATCATGGAGAATATTACGGACTCGGTGAGTATCTCGGAAAGTTCGGTTATTCGGTCCGGAAAAAGCCGGAGTAACGGAAATAGCAGAAATAAAGAAGGAAGTCTACAGGGGGAAAACAAAATGATTGCAAAAACAGAAGTCAAAGAAGTATCCGTTTACCGGAAAAGTGCAACGGTAATCCGCACAGGAGCCATAAAACCGGAAGCGGGACGAAATCTGGTGTACATTGCGGGAATGACCAAAACCGCAGATGCGGGAACATTTTTACTTAAATTTCCGCCGACGGTCAGGGCTCTTAACATGCAGATTGTAAATATTGATGACGTGGATTTGGGAGAAGAAAAAGAATCCGAAAAGATTCAGGAAAAAATCGCTGATCTGGCATACCGGATTAATACCTGCAATTTTATGGCAGAACTTCGTAAGACCAACGGAAATTTTTCCGTAAGATCGGATGTTTCCGTTGAGGCACAGGAAGACTATATGCAGAAACTTCCGGAGGAACTGGATAAAATACAGAAGGAACTCCGCGAGCTGAATAAGGCACAGGACCTTCTGTCCAAAGAACTGGAAGAAGTAAAAAAAGAAGAAGAGAAGCCGCTTATCATGGCGGAATTGATTTGTGAAAACGCGGAAGAGGTTCCGTTTCTGCTGCAGTATCAGGAGAATGCCGCTAACTGGACCCCGAAATACGAAGTGCGTTTTTCGGGAACCGACAAGCCTCTTTCGGTCAGCATGAAGGCGAAAATTAACCAGTCTTCGAAAGAGGACTGGAAACAGGTAAAAGTAACGCTTTTTTCCGGGAATCCCGTTCAGACGGATGTTATTCCGGAATTAAAATCCCAGCAGCTGTCGTTCTATGAACCGCCCGCTCCGGCTCCCGCGCCAAGGGGATTTATGGGAATGAACATGGCAGCCGCCGGTGCGGTATCCGCAAATTCCATGGCCATGTCCGCATCTGCTCCGAATATGATGCAAATGGCAATGCTGCAGCAGATGAACACCATGCAGACGGAGGAAGCAACTGTTTCCGAAGAAGAGAGTATGACGGCATTCGAGCTGCCTGTCCTTCGGGATATTTTAAGCGATACTTCGGGAAATATTGCGGACCTTAAGAATTTCAGCGTGGAAGCAAAATATCATGTATTATGCATTCCGAAACTTTCTTCGAAGTGTTTTATGACGGCGGAAATCGTATCTGCCGACTGGCCGCTTCCGAATGCAAGAGCTTCCGTATATTTGAAGGATACCTTTGCGGGAGAATTCTATGTGGATTCTTATTCCGAAACGGATACCTTCCGTTTGTCTCTCGGAAACGATGAAAGACTGAAAGTGGTACGTACGGAACTTCCGAAGAAAACGCAGGAAGCACTTCTTAAAAATCAGAAGAAGACGCAGTATGCTTATAAAATCAGTCTCGTAAACAATTCTTCCGAAACGGTGGACGTAAAGATTCTGGATCAGATTCCGGTTTCCACCGAAAAGACAATTGTTGTGGAAACCTCCGATTTAACCGGCGGCAGATTATCGGAAGAAACAGGCGAAATTACCTGGGAACTGAAGGCGGAATCAAAGAAAGAAATACTTTTAAACGTTTCCTACGTTGTCGCATGGCCGAAGGATAAAAGACTTCAGACTAATATCAGAAAAATTTCAACGGTAAGCGGGAATTCCGGAGAAGGCAGAACCTGTCCGGGTTGCGGCTATACCGGCGTTGTCGGAAAATTCTGTCCGGAATGCGGCTCGGTAATGTAAGGAAAACGGGTGCAGGAACAGAGAAAGGAACAGGGATGAGCGGTAATTTCTACGGAAGAGAACAATTTGAAAAATACCGGGGAGAAAGTCTTTTACTGCCCGATGCGGCAAAAGACTACCCGGGCATTTGTACTCCGCTTGATTTATATGAAATTCTTTCGGGAATCTGGTGTGCCGATACTTGTGCTCCGCGTATGAGAGAGAATTGGACACCGGAAAATAAAACACTCGGACAGTGCTCGATTACCGCGTTTCTTACGCAGGATCTTTTCGGCGGAGAAGTGTACGGGGTATTAAGAGAGGGCGGAAATTATCACTGTTACAATAAGGTCGGGGAATATGTTTTCGATCTGACGAGCGAACAATTCGGCGATGAGAAGCTTGACTACAGCGGGAACACGCTTCAGTTGCGCGACGTGCATTTTTCGAAAGCAGAGAAAAAAGAGCGGTATGAATTTTTAAAAAGGAAACTGAAGGAATATGTTAATTCCGTAAACAGCAGTGTTCAGTGAAGAAAAGGGAAGAAGTATTTACGAATTAAATTCAGAAATCAGAATTAAGGATTAGTTAAGAATTACACAAGAAGCAGATTAAGACTTCCGTATGAAGTTGCGGTACATTAGTATCAGCAAAAGGTCATACGGAAGTTTTTTTGTCGGACCGAATGAGTAAGTAAAGAAAACGAAACATTATAAACAAGTCAACGAAAGAGGTGCAAAATGAAGAACAGGAAAAAAGCAGGATTCGTAATCGCAGGAGCAGCAGCAATTACAGGTTTGGTAATAGCAGGTGTCAGCATCTATGCTAATGCAGCCATTAAAGTAAACAGCTTCACCGTTGAAAAAAACAATATCAGCCAGGAAGTGGAATTAAACGGAAGTTTTGAATCGGAACTGACCGAAACCTTGTTTGCAAATTCAAACGGACTTGTTAAGAAGGTTCATGTGAAAGTCGGAGACACTGTAAAGAAAGGTGATCTGTTAATCTCCTTCGACGAAGAGAGAATCGAATATTTGAAGTCCCTTGCAGAACTGGAACAGCAGTCCGTTATGGGAAATTATACAAACTCCTTTGAGATGGGAAACAGAACCCAGAGCCTTTACAACGAGGCAACCGCTAATCTTGATTTTTTAAATCAGCAGATTGTTGACAGACAGAACAGAATTCTGGAACTTGAGAAAAAGATTGCGGACCGCAGAGCTTCCTTTGCAGGCGAGGGCGCGGCACTTCAGAAATCCATCATTGATACTACAAATAAGATTGCGGATGCGGATGAGAAAGATGATACCGATTACGAAGAGCAGCTTGCAAATCTTCAGAAACAGGCACAGGGAAGTGCTTTCAACCAGCAGTACGATGAAGAAATTTTAAAAATGCAGGATGAAATCAACCGCTTAACCGCAGATCTTACGAATCTGAAAGAAGCAAAAGCGGAGATGACAAGCCAGAAGGCAGCAAGTAATTCCGCACGCATGACCGACGGACAGAAGGAACAGCTCGAAGCCATGAAGGCACAGAGTGAACTTTCCACTGAGGAAACCATTAAGAATTTGGAACTTGCAAAAGACGGTATTCGTGCAGAGTTTGACGGAATCGTAACGGGCATTTCCGTAACCGAAGGCGCAGAGGTTTCCAGGGGAATGAGCTTAATCGAGGTAGCATCCTCCAATGACATTATTGCAAAATGTAATGCAAACAAATACGATATTTCAAGTATTGCGGAAGGACAGACGGCAACCGTTCGTTTCAGCAACTCGGAATATACCGGTAAAGTTACCAGAATCGAAAGAGTCGCAGGCGGTGACGGAACTTCTGCAGGTGTCGGAGTGGAAGTAAAGCTTGATAATCCGGATGATGCGATTATCCTCGGAATGGATGTGAAATCCAAAATCAATATCGCTGCAGTGGAAGGAGTACTTTCCATCCCGAGAGAAGCCTATGTGGAAGATGATGACGACGCTTACGTATTCGTCCTGAAGGATAAGAAAGCTTCCAGAAAAAAAGTCGAAGCAGGCGTTAAAAATGATGATATGATAGAAGTTGTATCCGGCCTTTCCGAAGGTGATGTGGTAATCTGGAACGAAGAAACCGAAATCAGGGACGGTATGGATGTAAGAAGCACACAGTAGTAATCATACGGGGACAGTCCCCGGCAGAATAAGGGACGCTTATGGGACAGCATAGGCCGGGGACTGTCCCCGAACCCGAACCTGCGCAACGGAAGAGAGGAAAAAAATGGACTCCAAGAGCATAGTATTAACGGCAAGAGATCTGTCGAAAACATTTTCAAACGAATCGGTTCAGCAGCACGTACTGAAGAACCTGAATCTCTCCATCTACAAAGGCGATTTTACAGTCATCATGGGGAACTCCGGATCCGGAAAAAGTACGCTTTTATATGCACTTTCCGGTATGGACCGCCCTTCACTCGGCACAATTACATATTTCGTAAGTGATGACGATGACAATAAAGAAAGTATTGCAAACGGTGGTGCCGGAATTGAAATTTCCAAATTCAGCAACGACAAGCTTGCAAGATTTCGCCGTGACCATGTCGGATTCGTTTTCCAGCAGAATTATCTGAATGATTCCATGAGTGCACTCGACAATATTCTGGTCTGCGGACTGTTAAAAAATACGGACCGCAAGGCAATCACGAAACGGGCGGAAAGTCTTCTTACCAAGGTAGATATGACGGCGCAGGATTGGCGAAAATTCCCGACTCAGCTTTCCGGTGGGCAGCAGCAGAGAGTGGCTGTTGTAAGAGGTGTCATTAACCATCCGGAGGTGCTTTTCGCAGACGAGCCGACCGGTGCGTTAAACTCCCAGAATACGGACAATGTTTTAGACATTCTCTCGGATTTAAATGATGAGGGGCAGAGTATTGTTATGGTAACGCATACTTTTAAGGCAGCGGAGAGAGGCTCGAGAATCATCTATCTTGCCGACGGTGTGATCTGTGATGAGATTGAACTTGGCGAATACAAGGGCGATTACAAGGATGAAAGCAATCCGGACATCGAAGAAGCGAAGGACAGACATTACAGATTGAAAACGTTTCTGCAGAACATGGGGTGGTAAAATGTATCGATTTTTCTTTATAGCCAAAAATAATATGAAAAAACAGAAGGGCGATATGATTACCTTTTTTATCATGACGTTTCTTTCCGCGTTTATGATCTTTACCTGTCTGAATCTTCTCATAGGAACCTTCCGCGTAGTGGGTACCAATAAGGAGGAGATCAACGGGGCGGATATTCTGATTCTGAGTACGGATGAACCGGTGCAGAATTTTAAACTGGAAGAAATTATTCAGGGAAATGAGTACTTAAACGGATACGAAGAAAATAAGTATTTAAACGGAATGGCCAAATGGAGGAAGAAGGGAACTTCCTGGGGTGATTATCCCTTTGCGATTGCCTCCTATGAAGAAGACAGAAAAATCCATACGGCCAGTGTGGATACAAAGAAACTGTCGGGAAAGGACATTATTATCCCGGTTTCTCTTTCGACGAGTTTTAAAGTCGGAGATCTTATGGAACTGAAAATCGCAGAAAACCTTTATGAGTTTAGGGTTGTCGGTTTTAATGAGGATTTCATTTATTCATCGCCCATGAATATGGGGACCTATCTGGTCTATGTTTCCGAAAAATTATATGAACAGATTGAGTTTGAAAACGGCTATGCTCTTGAAAGAGGTAAGCTGATTAAAACACAGCTTAACAATAAGGCAAGACAAGCCGGAATCAGTGACGAAGGGATTGCCGATGACATCGGGAATGAACTGATTCTCTGGTATAATTCCTATCTGGAAAGCCATCCGGAACATACGGCGGATATTAACGTGAATATCATTCCAAGCAGTATTATGTCGGTTGCGGGTATGATTCTGCCGTTTATCGTGATTGCCATTATCCTGGTATTTGCATTGATTATCCTTTCCGTCGCAATGGTGGTAATTGATTTTTCTGTAAAAAATTTCATTATAGATAATATGAAAAATACCGGAATCATGGAAGCCGGCGGCTATACGGTAAAGGAAATGATGCTTATTCTTCTGGTACAGCTTTTATCCGTATCCTTCGCGGGAAGCTTTACAGGAACGCTTCTTGCTGCTCTCCTGCAGGGAAAAATCGGGTATATCATGCTTTTCTTACTCGGTCTTTCCTGGAATCAGCGACCGGATCCGGTCGTATTTGCAGGTGTGGTAATAGGAATCTGCATAATAATTGCCGTCTTCACCCTGATTCTCGGAAGAGAATATAAAAAGACCGGTGTATTGGAAGCCTTAAGAGGGGGGATTAATACACATAATTTTAAGAAGAACGTTTTTCCCTTTGATAAAACGAACCTTCCGATCGCTTTGACTTTAGCATTTAAGGAAACTTTCGGGAAATTTAAGAATCAGATCGGTGTCATTATCATGATGACGGTTCTGTCTTTTGCGGCGGCAATGGGATTCGGAATTTATGAAAACATTGCCAAGGACGTGGACTCACTTCTGACAATATCCGGAATCGATCTTTTCGATGCGGATTTTTCCGGGGATGTCAGCATGGGTGATACGGTACGTTCCTTTAAATGTGTGGATGAGATTCATTACGAAACGTGGATATCCATGGAATACAAGAAAGGAAATAAAACGAAAAGCCTTACGACAAGGGTGATTTCCGATACATCAGTCATGAATCCGAAGCAGATGGTGGAAGGCAGATGGCCTTTATATGACAACGAAGTGGCAGTAGCAACATCTGCCGCCAACAATCTCGGATTAAAAGTCGGCGATACCGTTATTGTAAAAAACGGTGAGAACGAGGCATCTTACTTAGTATCGGGACTTTTGCAGACCTTTAATAACATGGGCATGATGGGATATATCAGTAAAGGTGGTTATGAAAGAATCGGACAAATGCCCGGGACGGTAAGCTTTTGTGTGAATCTGAAAAATGGTTATACCTTTGAGGATTTGAAGAAAGAGTTTAAAGATATTTATCCGGATACGGAACTTATCGATGAGCTTGCATCAACGGGCGGTCTGTTCCCGATGTTAAAGGCCTCCATGGGACTTACGGCAGTTTTGGTAATGTTTGTTACCGCATTCATTGTGGGACTTGCGGAAGCGCTCTTAATCCGTACGAGAATTACAAGAGAGTGGAGAAACTTAGGTGTCAACAAAGCCCTTGGTTTTACTTCAGGCCAATTAATAACGCAGGTGATGCTTTCCAACATACCGGCGATTTTAATCGGGATTCTGCTTGGACTTATTGTTGCAACCATATTCGGAGACGATATCGTCATTCTGATGTTTTCCATATTCGGATTCAGAAAGGTAAGCTTTATTATTTCGCCCGTTAACTATATTCTGGTTGCTTTTATGATTGTAGCCGTGGCAATGGCCGTATCGTGGATTAACGGAAATCGGATTAAAAAACTTGAGCCGGTAAAGATGATTACGGAAGAATAAAAGCATAATGATTTTGATACGGACCCCTCGTTACCGAGGGGCCTTTTTTGTGGATTTAAAGCCTTTCCGTTTGTTTCGTCCGGTTGAATTTTTCACTGAAAAATAGTACAATTTTATTACTTGGGGGATGGAATTCATGAAATTAAAAAAGATAAATGCGGTATTATCTCTGGTGACCATTCTGGGTCTTTTGGTGCATCTGACGAATGAGATGATTACCTATACATTGTTCATTTATAATCCCGTCGTTTCAAAGGTAATCGGATTTTCCCTGATGGGGCTTTTTCTGCTTCATGGCGGACTGGCTGTTACCATACTCTTTGTTTCCCATGATTCACACAACATCGAATACAAAAAGCTGAACAAACGAACCGTTTTTCAACGTGCTACGGCAGGTCTTGTCGTAATTCTTCTTCCGTTACATATCATAAGTTTTGATCTTATGAGTAAGGGTCCGGGACCGGTCGTATATGTTTTACTGGAAGTTTCAAGATTTCTGTATTACGGATCGGTGCTGATTCATGCCGGGCTCTCTTTCGGAAATGCCCTGGTAACCCTGGGACTGTTGGAAAATCGCAAAAAGAAAAGAATACTCGATCTGATTATGCTGATTCTTTCAGTAGTCATAACGATTGCGTTCGGAATTTACATCACGGTTTGTCACTTGACTATGTTTAATAAGTAAAAGGAAAAATGTATGAAGAAGGTTTGTATTGTCGGCAGCGGAATCGCCGGTCTTTCCTGTGCAATTGAATGTGCCGAAAGGGGAATGGAGGTAATTCTGGTTTCTCCGTTTCCTTCGGAACGTGCCCAGTCCGTGCTTGCTGCCGGAGGAATCAATGCGGTTCTATCCTCCGAAGGAGGGGACAGTATCGAAAGTCATATAGAAGACACTTTAAAGGGCGGATGCTACATTGCCGGAAAGGAATCGGTAAAAGGTCTTTGTGAGGATGCACCGGAAATCATTAAAAAACTGGAAAAACTGGGGACCGTTTTTTCGACCGGAGAGAACGGAAAAATTGCGCAGAGAGCTTTCGGCGGACAGTCATATAACAGAACCTGTTACTGCGGTTCCGCAACCGGAAAACAGATTGTGACAGCGCTGGTCATGGAATGCAGACGGTATGAAGGCCTCGGGCTGATTCAAAGACGTTTGTGGACGGATTTTTACAAGGCGTTAATTAAGGACGGAAAATGTTACGGATCGGTTTTCTTTAATGAAGCCCGTATGGATCTTGAGATTATTTATGCGGATTATCTGGTGATGGCAACCGGCGGTCAGAATGCGCTTTTCGGAAAGACCACGGGGTCCACGTTATGTGACGGTTATGCGCAGGGCAGACTGTTTCTGCAGGGCGTGGAACTGAAAAATGCGGAATTTATCCAGTATCATCCCACGACGCTTGAAACGCAGCAGAAGATGCTTCTGGTGTCGGAGGCGGTTCGCGGAGAAGGCGGAAGGCTTTATTATGTCGAAGACGGGAAAAGGGTGTATTTCATGGAGGATCTTTACGGTGAGAAGGGCAATCTGATGCCGAGAGATATCGTTTCCAGGACGATGGAACGCACCGGAAAAGAGATTTATCTGGACATCACCTTCCTCGGAAAGAAAGAAATTTTAAAGCGGATTCCGGAAGTGTATGATTTGTGCCTGAAATACAGGGGAATCGATATTTCCAGGGAAAGCATTCCCGTATCACCTTCCGTGCATTTCTTCATGGGCGGAATCGCGGTAAGGAACAATCATGAAACCAATATAAAGAATCTTTATGCAATCGGAGAATGTGCCTCGATTTATCACGGTGCAAACAGACTCGGCGGGAACTCGCTGCTGGCGGCCGTTCACGGAGGAAGAGTCGCTGCAGAGTCTATTAGTGAGGATAAAAGCGAAACAGATGTTAAGAATTTTGAGAAAGACCTGGAAGAGGAACGACGGAAATTAAGCACCAGATGGGCTTCGGAGAGCGAATTTCCGGTTGTGTATCTGGAGGATCTGGTTGCGGAAACCCTGAAGGAAGATTTGGGAATTGTCCGTGATGAGGAGAGGCTTTTAAACGGACTGAAAGACGTCGACTATTATCTGTCCGTTGTGGAAAAACTGAAATACGATAAGTCGGAAATGCCGTATCTCGGATTCTCCGTAACGGGAATTCTGACACTGGCAAAAGTGGCATTAACCTGTGCGCTGTTTCGGAAAGAGAGCAGGGGAGCGCATTACAGAAGCGATTATCCGGAGACGAAGGAGGAGTGGCAGGCTGCTACGATTATTTCCTACGATGACGGAAAATTCAATGTAAGACTCGATTCGGAGAATGTATATGAAAGTTAGAATTTTAAGAAAACAGTCACCGACGGCAGAACCGTACTGGCAGGAATTTCTTTATGAGAAAAAAGACAATCGGACCGTGGCGGGCATGTTGGATGAACTGAATTATAAAGACAATTTAAAGGATATTAACGGAAATCCCGCACCCGGAATTCAGTGGGAATGTTCCTGTCTGCAGGGCATGTGCGGCGGCTGTGCCATGGTGATTAACGGAAAACCCGCACTCGCCTGTGAAACATTTTTAAGAGATTTAAAAGGCGATACGGTTACAATCGAACCTTTGAAAAAGTTTTTCACGGTTGCGGATCTCGTAGTGGACAGGAGTGTCATTTCCGAAAACCTGAAGAAGGTAAATGCCTGCATCGAGGAATATAAGCTTTCCGACAAAGCAGACCATGAACAGATGTATTCGGCTGCAAAATGCTTAAAATGCGGCCTTTGCCTGGAGGTATGTCCCAATTATAAGGATGGCAGAAACTTTTTCGGCGCATTGTTCGCGAATGACTGTTATCTGATTGCATCAAGGAGCGGAACGCAGAAAGAGGAGATTATGGAATCCTACGATTCGCATTTTGCAAAAGGATGTTCCAAATCGCTTTCCTGCGAAGACGTATGTCCGATGAAAATTCCCACTCTGGCATCCATTGCCAGAATGAACCGGAGAAAATTATAGAAAGGGCGGAAACCATTCCGTTTGGAAACCATACTCTTTGCGGTATTTGAGGCAAGAAGAATTAAGAAAATCGAAGCCTATAAGATTCTGATTGCGGAATAAAAAAGGAATGACTTAGAGCAGTAAAATTGATACAATAAAATGTGGCAGGCATCCGGAAAGGGGCCTGTCACCATTTGGATTTCAGAAGAAACAAACGGAAACACAGGGAGCGGAATATGCATTATAACTGTCTTATCGTGGATGACGAAACAGAACTTGCAAAAATGACGGCAGAGTACTTCAACATGTTTGAGGTAGCTACTGCCTATGTGGGAAGCGGAGCGGAATGCTTTGCGTTTTTAAAAGAAAACACTGCGGATCTGATTTTGCTGGACATTAATTTAGGCGACGGCACGGGATTTGAGGTCTGCAAAAAGTTAAGAGAAGAAATGCAGCTTCCGATTCTTTTTGTCAGTGCGCGTCAGAGCGATGACGATGTTTTAATTGCTCTTTCCGTCGGCGGTGACGATTATGTCAAAAAGCCTTACAGCCTTTCCGTTCTGCTTGCGAAGGTTAAGGTGAATTTGAAACGTGTGGAGCAGATGGAGAAGGTTCGTGCGGAAGCGGAAAGCAGAATTTCGGCCCCGGAAGGGGAAAACGCAGTCTGCTCTCATTGCGGTCATGATATTCATGAGGGAGAAGGAGAGCATTCCGGGTCTTCAAAGACGGAACTTTTGAAACTGGATGATGCCACCATGTCCGCCGTTTTAAACGGAAACAGGATACCGCTGAAAGCAAAGGAATTTGCGCTTCTTGCATGTCTTTACGAACACAGAAACACGATTGTGAAAAAAGAGGTTCTTTTTGATGAGGTCTGGGGAGATTCGTTTTTCTCGGACAGTACGTTAAACGTGCACATCCGGAAACTGCGCGAGAAACTGGAAGAGAATCCGAATGAGCCGAAACTGATTAAAACAATATGGGGAACCGGATATTATCTGGAAATTCCGGAATAGAATCATATGAAAATTCTTCGACAGATTACAATTGCATTCGTGGTATTTATGCTGCTGATTCTGGCGGCCTTTTTCTATGTGAACGGTCATTTGAATTTTACCCAGAGGGATCTGATTTATTACAATGACCAGCTTCATAAAATTGAACGCGAAATTCAAAAAGGGGAAAAGGAGAGCGTAATCGAAAAACGATATCATTGTAACATTATTCTTTCCACCGATTTAGCGGACCCGGAGCTTGCGGAGCTTTACCGGAATTCCGCATTTATTCTGGATCTTGCTCCGGACGGGGAATATATCGGAAAAGTTGCCTGGACGGATCTTCTGGATCAGTATAATTCGGCAAAATTCGGATTTTTCTCATTGGCACTTGTTGCCTGGACCGTAATTTTTATCGGCGGAGTGTTGATGCTTATCTATTTTTACCGTTATCTGCTCAAACCGGTTGACGAACTGAAGGGCTTTTCCGAGGAAATCGCAAAAGGAAATCTGGAGGTTAAGCTTCCGATTCACAAAAGGAATATTTTCGGGGAATTCGTGGAAGCCTTTGATTTGATGCGTGAACAGCTCATTGTGGCAAAAAACAGGGAGATAAAGGCGGAAAAGGCCAGGAAGGAACTGGTTTCCGAATTAAGCCACGATATCAAGACGCCGGTATCGGTAATTAAAGCAACCTGCGAGGTGATCGGAGTAAAAGTAAAGGATGAGGATACCATCGGAAAAGTGGAAGTCATTTCGCAGAAAGCCGAGACAATCAGTCAGCTTGTCAGTCATATGATGCATGCAAACCTGGATGACCTGGAAGAAATCACCGTGATACCGACCGAGGAAAACAGCCTGATTATTGCGGATTTCTTTAAGAATCTGAAGCAGTACGGAAATATCGTTATGGAAAATGAAATTCCCGGGTGTCTGGTTTATATGGACCGGTTAAGGTTAGAGCAGGCTATCGACAATGTAGTCGGGAATTCCTATAAATACGCGGGAACGGACATTCATGTAAGATTTGATTCCTTTCTGGTGGACATGCCGCCTGAGGGAATCGAAAACGGCGGAAAAACCGGAAATGCCGGATTGGCAAATCTGAAAAAGGCAGAGTTTTTGAGAATCCGGATTCGGGATGACGGTCCCGGTGTAAACGAGGATGAACTTCCGTTAATAGCGGAAAAATACTACCGCGGCAGTAACTCGGCGGGCAAGACGGGCTCGGGGCTGGGATTTTTCCTTGTAAAACATTATATGGAAAAAATGAAAGGCGGACTGGAATACTACAATAACAACGGTTTTGTGGCAGAACTCCTGCTTCGCAAGGTGTAGCGGAGGCTTATATTTTAATCAAAATTTAAGGCACTGCTTTCCAAAGAAATTATTGACGAAAACCCCTGTTATTTTATATACTAATGGGTGGTGTGGTTAGTGATTTGAAACCATTTTTGAAACACAATTCACCAAGTTAAGTTAACGGGGGAAACCCTGAATAAAATTATAAAGGAGAGACACTATGGCAAACATTGATTTAACAAAGTATGGCATTACCGGTACTACGGAAATCGTACACAATCCCTCTTTTGAGATGCTGTATGAAGAAGAAAAGAAACCGGAACTGACGGGCTATGAGGTAGGTGTTGATACCGAACTCGGCGCTGTAAACGTTATGACAGGTATTTATACCGGTCGTTCCCCGAAAGACAAATACATCGTTATGGATGAGAATTCCAAGGATACCGTTTGGTGGACCACGGAAGGATACAAGAACGACAACCATCCCATGACACAGGAAACCTGGGAAGCTGTTAAGGATCTTGCAAAGAAGGAACTTTCCAACAAGAGACTTTTCGTTGTAGATGCATTCTGTGGCGCTAACAAAGACTCCCGTATGGCAGTTCGTTTCATCGTGGAAGTAGCATGGCAGGCACATTTCATTAAGAATATGTTCATCCAGCCTTCTGAGGAAGAACTTGCTAACTTCGAGCCGAACTTCGTAATCTACAATGCATCCAAGGCTAAAGTTGAGAATTTTGCAGAACTCGGTCTGAATTCCGAAACCTGCGTTGCATTCAATATTACTTCCCGCGAGCAGGTTATCATCAACACCTGGTACGGCGGTGAGATGAAGAAAGGTATGTTCTCCATGATGAACTATTACCTTCCTCTTCAGGGCATGGCTTCCATGCACTGCTCCGCAAATACCGATATGGAAGGAAAGAATACCGCAATCTTCTTCGGACTTTCCGGAACCGGTAAGACTACCCTTTCCACCGATCCTAAGAGATTACTCATCGGTGATGATGAGCACGGCTGGGATGACAACGGTGTATTCAACTTCGAAGGCGGATGCTATGCTAAGGTTATCAACCTTGACAAAGATTCCGAGCCGGACATCTACAACGCAATTAAGAGAGATGCGCTTTTGGAGAACGTAACCGTTGATGCAAACGGAAAGATTGATTTCGCAGACAAGTCCGTTACCGAGAATACCCGTGTTTCCTATCCGATCGAGCATATCGAGAATATCGTTAAGAAAGTAAACGGAATTTCCGCAGGTCCTGACGCAAAGAACGTAATCTTCTTATCTGCAGATGCATTCGGCGTACTTCCTCCGGTTTCCATTTTAACTCCGGAACAGACCCAGTATTACTTCTTATCCGGATTTACCGCAAAGCTTGCAGGTACCGAGCGCGGAATTACCGAGCCGACTCCTACCTTCTCCGCTTGCTTCGGACAGGCATTCTTAGAGCTTCATCCTACCAAGTACGGTGAAGAACTTGTTAAGAAGATGCAGAAGAGCGGTGCAAAGGCTTACCTTGTTAACACCGGATGGAACGGAACCGGAAAGAGAATCTCCATCAAAGATACCCGTGGTATCATCGATGCAATCCTTAACGGCGACGTTAACAACGCTCCTACCAAGAAGATTCCGATCTTCGATTTCGAAGTTCCGACCGAACTTCCCGGTGTAGATCCCGCTATTCTGGATCCTCGCGATACTTATGCAGATGCTTCCGAGTGGGATGCTAAAGCAAAAGATCTTGCTGAAAGATTCATCAAGAACTTCAAGAAGTATGAGACCAATGATGCAGGTAAGGCACTTGTTGCAGCAGGCCCTCAGATTTAATTCATAGTTTGATTTAAGAATTTATGAAAACCTCCGTCCGGGGATATCCGGACGGAGGTTTTTTTGGACCACGAACCCCGTCCCCCTGGTCCATCACAGTTTTTTCATAGTTTTACGGTAGAAGAAACTACCGGATTTTGTTATAATTAATACGTTCCGTGAGAATACGAAACAACATTTGCGAACGAAAAAAATATCATTTGGAAAAACCATTAAAGAACGGAGAGAAAAGCCATGAATCAATATGATTTAATTATTATAGGATCGGGCCCTGCAGGTTTATCAGCGGCAATTTATGCTACGAGAGCGGGTTTAAATGGCATTGTATTGGAAAAAGCCGGAGTCAGCGGCGGACAGGTACTGACCACCTATGAAGTGGATAATTATCCCGCACTTCCCGGAATCAACGGATTCGATCTCGGTATGAAGATGAGAGAACATGCGGACAAACTTGGCGCCAAATTTCAGGATGCATCCGTTACGGGACTGAAAATTGCAGAAAATCCGGACAGCCCTGATGCATATCATACAGTGGTATGCGACGGTGAGGAGTATCAGGCAAAGGGCGTAATTATTGCAACAGGTGCACATCACGCACTTCTCGGGGCACCCGGAGAATCGCAGTTCCAGGGCATGGGCGTATCTTATTGTGCAACCTGCGACGGAGCGTTCTTCCGGAAAAGGGATGTTGCCGTAGTCGGCGGCGGAGATGTGGCGCTTGAGGATGCCATTTTCCTGGCCCGCGTCTGCAACAAGGTATATCTGATTCACAGAAGAAACGAGTTCAGGGCAAACAAGGCGCTGCAGGAAGCACTGAAAACATATGAAAACATTGAATATGTTCTCGATTCCACCGTGGAGGAACTGAAAGGTACGCAGTCCCTTGAGACAATCGTGGTAAAGAATAAGAATTCCGGAGAGCTAAGGGAAATTCAGGCAGCAGGCATTTTCATCGCAGTCGGTATTGTTCCCGATTCGGGTATTGCCGAAGGTGTTGTGGAAATGAATGAAAAAGGTTATATTATAGCCGGCGAGGACGGAAGAACCAATGTGAAGCGGATTTACGCCGCCGGAGACGTTCGTTCCAAGCAGCTTCGCCAGGTTGTAACGGCTGTTGCGGACGGCGCAAATGCCGTTACCTCCTTCCAGGAAGACAATCTGTAAAAAACGGCATATAACAATTTGTAAAATGTAATCCGTAACATATCTCATAATTGTTACAAAATAAAGCAAAGATTAAACAGGACACGCAATTTTGACAAAAATGTCACAAATTGCGTGTTTTTTCATGTTTTTTTACGTTTTTTCATGTGTGTTAAGGTTGACAAAAGCGACGGAAATATGATAAATTTAACAGGGATGTAACAAATTTGTAATAAATGACGCAATAATGACGTATTTAATTATTTAATCAGGTTGACTTTATTAAGGATTTGACGTTTCGATATGTTTCGTAAAAGAATTTTAGCAGTTTTATCTATATTGGCAGTAATCGCAAGTATTCTTGTATTCACTCTTTCTTCCAGAGCGGAAGAAAATCTGATCCCCGATGATTTGATAACAGAATCCAGGGAAGCGGAAGCGGCCGGAGAAGAAATTAAATTCCCGGTTGCCGGTGTTTCTGCGGCGTTAAAAGAAGGTTCCGATTATGAAACCGTAAAAAGTGCGGCGGACGAACTGGCGGTTCAGACCGGCAGTGTGAAATTGGAAGATCTTACGGTAAAGGTCAGCAGCAGCCTGAAAGAGGCGGAAGCGGAAGAAGCGGCCAAAGAGGAATTAACGGAAGAAGAGAATACCGTGGATTCCGAAGAGGCTTTGGATGAGGAAGAGACTGAAAGCGAAGAAGAGTCTGTAAAGCAGGAAGAAGTGAATTATGATGCAATCTGCCTGGCAGGCGACTATATTCACTTAAGAAAAGAAGCTTCCGAATTCAGCGAAACGACCGGTGTTTTCTATCATGATGCCGTAGCGGAAGTAATCGGCGAAGAGAACGATTGGTATCAGGTGAAATCCGGAAACGTAACCGGATATATCAGAAAAAGCCTCCTTGCAACCGGTGAGGAAGCACAGGAAAAAATAGAAGACGCGAAGATTACGACTGCAACGGTGGAAAAAGAAAATTTAATTGTCCGTATGGCGCCGAATAAAAGTGCAACCGGAGTAGAGATTGTGCCGGAAAACGAAGAATTAAACGTTCTCGGAATCGTGAATGACTGGGTGGCTGTAGAGACCGAAGAAGGTACGGGTTATATTTACAAGCCCTATACAAATGTAAAAACCCAGTATATCACCGCTCTTACCGCGGATGAAGTTACCGCTCAGGAAAAAGAAGCAATCCGCAATGCCATGGAAGAAAGAGCACTGCAGTGTATCGCATACAATGCGGCAAACGGACAGCCGAGCAGTTTTACCTCCAGAGAGGACAGCAATGAGAAGGGCCGTGAGGTTGCGGAATTTGCCCTTCAGTTCGTCGGAAATCCCTATGTATGGGGCGGAGTAAGCTTAACGGACGGATGTGACTGTTCCGGTTTCGTAATGAGCGTTTATAAGGAATTCGGATTCAATTTAACCCATTCTACCGAAATCGACCAGACGGAAGGTATGGCAGTTGAGACGATTGAAGGAGCAGAGGCGGGAGATATCATCTGCTATCAGGGACATGTGGCAATTTACATCGGAGACGGCATGATTGTACATGCAGCCGGTGAAGCGAAAGGAATTATTATTACTCCGGCCTGCTATGACAATATTATTACGGTCAGAAGAATGTTTGCGGAGTGATTTACCGGAGCAGACAACAAAAGTTGACCAAAGCGGATTTATCAAGAATTTTACGGGCATCGTTTTCGAAACGATGCCCTTTTTCAGTTCCGGACGGAATTTCCTGAAAGGGGCAGAACAGGAGGGTTTATTACATAAAATGTGTCTTTTTGGTGAATTTGCACAAAAGCGTGTAAATCAAGGGGAAAAACGGATTTTCTGAAAAAAGATTTCCACCGTCAAAATCACGTAAAACAGACTTATAAACGAAGTTATCCACATTATCCACATAAAAATGAATGGTTTGGTCAAATAATTATGGTAACTGAAGGAACGTTTGTTTTGTGAAGAACGTAGAAAACGCATAAATACTGAATTTTTCGTTGACTTTCAAATTATCTAAAGGTTGTGGAAAAATAATCAGAATATTCTGACAATTTGAGAAGCAGTTGCCAAAAAGGGCGAAAAATGATATACTTTCCATATCGAAGCGAGGGGCTACAAACGCTTTGATATACGACATTCCAATGAAAGGGTGAGCAGTATGAAATTTATTATTGTGGGGAAAAACATTGAGGTAACACCGGGACTGAAATCAGCAGTTGAGGACAAGCTCGGAAAGTTGGAGAAGTATTTCAGCGAAGACACGGAGGTACATGTTACATTAAGCGTTGAAAAAGAAAGCCAGAAGATTGAAGTAACGATTCCCGTTAAGGGCAATATCATTCGTTCCGAACAGGCCAGCAACGATATGTACGTATCGATTGATCTGGTAGAGGAAATCATCGAAAGACAGCTTAAAAAGTATAAGAACAAACTGACCAATCATAAGTCCAATGTTTCTTATTTCAAACAGGAGTACATTGAGAAGGATTTCCTGGATGAGGACGAGATTAAGATTATCCGTACCAAGAAATTCGACATCAAGCCGATGTATCCGGAAGATGCATGTGTACAGATGGAACTTTTGGGACATAATTTCTTTGTATTCAACAATGCAGAGACCGAGACCATCTGTGTGGTTTATAAGAGAAAGGGCAATACCTACGGTCTGATTGAACCGGAAAACTGATATACGTCAAAATACGACGTAATACGACGCTATACGGCGAAATACGACAAGTAAACAGAATGACTTAAAAACAGAATATTGAATACAAAATTAAAACCCTGCCGGGTTTCCCGGCAGGGTTTTTGCTTTAGCCTTGTTGAAGCGTTTATTTGACCTCAGAGACGTCTGAAAAGCTCCAGGCATAAATATTAATGACTTCCACGTCAGAACCGCAATACGGGCATTTCTTGTCGCCCAGGCCTTTAATCGGTGCACCGCAGTGCGGGCATACCGAGGAGAGCGCCATATCGGAGAATTTGTCCACCATATCCCGATCCTGGATATAAACAACCTTTACTTCATATTTCGCCTGTTTCATGAGATCCGTACGGCCGGTTTTGATTTTTTCGCCTTCCGTTATATAGTGCAGATACTGTACGGATACCTGATAGGTAACGGTGCATTTGCCGTCCGTTTTCTCATATTTGTTCAATGCGCATTTATGGGCTTTGATGCGCTCAAAATGCTCTACATATCCCTTGTCTTTGTTGATTTTGACCAACATGGTTAATTTATTTTTCAATTCCTCGTTTCCTTCGGTAAGGTGGGAAGGATCCGATTCGTCGATGGAAAAGAGATAGGAAGTAAGAACATTCTTTGCCCGTTCTGCCATTTCCTCGTTATTGAACTCCGGAAAGTCGGCGGCTATTTTGGGAAGCAGAAGAGACGACATATCGGCAACGTTTTTCGGACTTACGGACTGCTCGAATGTCGTTCTTCGTATTCCTTCGGCAATGTCGGAAGTACCGGTGGTGACCTGTGAAATCGTTTTCGCAGTTCTCACCACGTCGTTGACTGAGTTGGTCACAGACTTGATATTCCTTGTTGCCTGGTTCACTTTTTTTACAATTGTAGAAATAACCACTGCCGCAATGATTATTATAATCAATAGGATAATCAGAAAAAGGATTACTCCTGCTGAAATGATACCCATATGTAAAATACTCCTTTTAAATCGTTACAAGCTGTTTAGAATAAAGGCATTCCGCTGATAAATCCGGAACCGTTGCCGCCAAGGAGACCTGCGCAGGCGCAAATCAGGATGAGAGCAAAGATAATGATGCCGACAACAAGAATAACTTTTCCGACGGAAACAGGTGTCTTGCCGTATACCTTTCCGGTCTGGCCGTTTACCATGAACTGGTAAACCTTACCCTTATATTGGAATGAGGATACCCAGATCGGCAGCATCAGGTATTTATACGTAATTTTGTTGAAGGTGCTCTTAACCTTTAAGTCCGTTACATGGTCTGCATTGTGTTCACGCATGATTTTACCGGAAACACCGTTATTGATTTTCTGAATAATGGATTTTTTAGCGGTTTCCCAGCCGTCCTTTAAGCCGAGGGTGTAACGTTCAGCAGCAAAGCCGGCCACATATTCGGGTTTGTATGCTTTATTGTCGGCAGTATCGAAAGGTGCCAGTCCGTTGATGATGGAAGAGTTGTGGCGGTTGGTTGCAAGAACCAGTTCGTCGTCAAAGTCTTCGCGGTAAATACCGGAAGTGTGGTACCAGTCCGTTACGGTTTCGGATACGGTATTGCCGTTGGAATCTTTTCTCTTTACGGTACGGTCTTTGCCGTATTTTCCCTTGTAGGAGGATACCGTAGAGGTATCAAATGTCCAGTAGGGAAGATAAATTCCGGTAAATGCTTCCGGTCTTGCGGATTCTTTGGCAAGTTTCGGGCAGAAGAATTTCTTTCCGATCCACTGCTTGAAATTCGCACCTGCCGTTTCGTTGGTAATTTTAAACGGAACCACGCCGCCGGGAGCCAGTGTTTTCTCACCCTGGGCTTCCATTACCTGGTTGGAACCGCAGTAAGGGCATTCGCTGGATACCGCAAGGGCATCATAGATGGTTTCCGCACCGCAGCTTTTGCAGACAACGGCTTTTTTCTCCGTACCCCAGTTGCAGTTGGTTTCCTTGTTTTCTGCGCTTAAGAAATCAAGTTCCACTGCGCTTGCGGGAGCATTCTCGGTCTGGGGAATCACTTCCAGATAATCACAGTAGGGGCAGTGCAGCTTGCCGGACTCCGGATCGAAGTCCATGGTACCGCCGCAGTTCGGACACTTCCGGTCGGTTTCCGATAAAGTTTCACTGCCGGCAATGTTAACACCGTTTTCGTCGGTACGGGTTCCGTCTTCCTTTACGATGATATTTTCATCAGCCATTTTTTTCTCCTTTTATGCAAAATAACAGCCCGACAATATCCTGCCGGGCTGTCAGTATTTTTACTTTGTTCGCGAAGCCCGCTTTTAAGTTACTTCGTGAAAGTGTTTTTATTTATTGGTTACGTCGCTGTCATCGAAGATGTCACCGCACTCCGGACAGAATTTCGGAGGATTGGTGGGATCTTCCGGAGTCCATCCGCACTTGTCGCACTTGTAAAGAGGTGCGCCTGCGGGTCTCTTGGATCCGCAGTTCTGGCAGAAGTTGCCTTTGTTTACGGTACCGCAGCTGCAGGTCCATCCTTCGGCAGCGGCGGGAGCGGGTTTTGCTTCACCGCAGTTCTGACAGAATTTTCCGGTATTTACGGTTCCGCACTTGCAGGTCCAGGAATCGGCTGCGGGTGCTGCAGCTGCTGCCGGAGCCTGAGACTGTGCGGCTGCCTGTGCTGCATTCTGCTGCTGGGCCATTGCGAAGAGATTGGAAGTATTGTTTCCGCCGGTCATCTGCGCCATATTCATACCTGCGAACGCCATCATGGGTCCAGCCTGCTCGTTTGCTGCAGCAGCTTCCATAGCGTTTGCGGTAGCGGTGGTCATTCTTGCGGCTGCCATGTTTACATTGGTGTAAACAGCAGTATCCTGGAACTGTTTGATTCTCTTCTCGTCTTCTTCGGTAGCCTTGATGGAATCGAAGGTGATGTCAACAACTTCGATACCACGGAGCTCGCCCCATTTTTTCTCAAGTTTCTTGTTGATCAGTTCTACAAGAATATCGGTCTTGGTAGTAATTGCGCTGTAACGGATACCTACGCCGTAATCGGAAAGAGAACCGATTGCAGGCTGGAGAGCGGTCATAAAGTCGGACTTCATAATGCTCTGCAGGTCTTTCTTTGTATAAGTTGCGCCGGCAAATGCGGAAGCGATGGAGGTGTAGAAACGAATCGGATCGTTAATCTTGAAGGTATATTCACCTCTTGCCATTAAGTTAATGTCGCCCTGGAAACCGGTAACCTGATCGTGAATGAAGAACGGAATCGTGGAAGCGGTTCCCCAGAGGTTCTGACGAACTTCAAGAGTGTTGATGTAGTATACTCTCTGTTCTCTCGGGGTCTCACCACCGAAGGAAATACGTCTTCCGAGTTCCTGGAAGGAATGTATCAGGTTTTCACCTAAATTTCCGTAAAAAATGGAAGATTCCGTATCGGTTTCAAAACGATATTCGCCGGGTTCGGCAGCAAGGTTGGTAACTTTACCGTTATCAACGGTAATTGCACACTGTCCTGCATTTACAACGATTAAGGAACCGTTCGAAATGATGTTGTCCTGTCCCTTGTTAATTCCCTTTTTGTCTCTCTTGATACCGCGTGCTGCCAAAACACCGTTTTCCATGGTGTCGCATACGAAGTACTCAAGATACTGGTCTTTGGCAATTCCGCCAATGCTTGAAAATGCATTGGTACCGATGTTTTTGGTTGCATCGCCGACTGCCTGTTTCGCAATTCCAAATGCTTCTTTAATTAATCCCATTTGAATTTCCTCCTACATTTATTGTTTTTGCCTTCGGCTTTCCTGGATTTGAAAACCGATTTTTTTCACAATTTTAAGTATACTATCTGAACCGAAAAAAATCTACAAAGATTTCATATCTTTCATATTTTGGAAGGTTTGCGGCGGCCATTTTTCAAAAAATGAAAAATGTAATGGAGTCTGTAATGGGGTCAGGCACCATTACAATGTAATGGGGTCAGGCACCATTACGAAATAAATCCCAAAAGGGCGGATAATCTTGAATTATTCCGCAAAAATTGATATGATATAAAAGACTATGGAGAAAATGAAGTTCCGCCATTCGTTTCGGAAAACAGAAGGGTAAAATTATGAAAATCGTAATGCTGGAAAGAAATAACGTCGGAACAGATTTCGAAATGCCCGATTTCGGGCGCTTCGGAGAGCTGGAGGTTTATGCGTACTGCACTCCGGACCAGGTGACGAAACGCATACAGGATGCGGATATCTGTATCCTGAATAAAATGCCCATGAACGAGCTGACGCTGAAAGACGCAAAGAACATAAAACTTCTTTGTGTAACGGCAACCGGGATGGACAACGTGGATCTGGATTACTGTAAGGAAAGAGGAATCAGGGTCTGCAATGTAAGCGGATATTCCACGGAGACCGTGGTCCAGCATACATTTGCCATGCTTTTGTATATTTATGAGAAAATGCCCTTTTACGATACTTTCGTAAAGGACGGAAGTTACAGGGAGTGTCCGACGTTTACGTTTTTCGGATTTCCGTTTAATGAACTCTGCGGTAAAACCTGGGGCATAGCGGGACTCGGCACAATCGGTCACCGGGTTGCAGAGGTCGCAAAGGCATTCGGCTGCAATGTGATTTATTATTCCACTTCCGGAATCGAAAGAGAAGAACCTTATGAAAGAGTCGGATTTGATGAATTCTTAAAAAGAAGCGACATCATTTCCGTACATGCTCCTTTAAATGATAAAACCAAAGGCCTTTTTAATAAAAAAGCCTTTGAAAAAATGAAAAATGACGCGGTTTTCTTAAATCTCGGAAGAGGACCGATTGTTGTGGAAGAAGATCTGGTGTGGGCACTTACCAACAAACAGATTGCGGGAGCCGGTCTTGACGTTCTTTCACAGGAACCCATTACATTCGATAATCCTCTTTATAAAATCAGGGGAAACGGAAAACTTCTGATTACACCGCATATCGCATGGGCCAGCATTGAAGCAAGAAAGCGCCTTATGAACAGTGTTTACGAACAGGTGGAAGCATTTATAAAAGAGCAGAATCTGTAAAAGTGCAGAATCCGTAAAAACGCATAATCCGCAGAAGAACGGCTTATGATTCAAAAAATCACACACGGGGAGGTTTATATGAGCAGTTCCAAAAAGAACGGTTTTTTTGAAGAGTATAAAAAAGAATTTCTGAAGTCCAGAAAGCGCAGCCGCAAGGCAACGTATAAACTGATGAACACGGATGTTCAGATTAAGAAGAATATTTACAAGTCATTAACCCGGGCACCGAAAAGAATAGAAAGAATGATTGCATTTCTTTTCATAGTATTCGTGTTTGTGATTTTCTTTATCAAAGCAAAGGATCCGACATTTCTGGAATACAATATTTCGGACGGAAAGAACTGAACGAAGGATTTAAATTCCTCTTAATTATTTTCCGCAAAAGGGTTTTAATTGAGAGGAAAGAAATTTAAATTAAAGAAAAAGTAATTTAAATTAAAGAAAAAAGAGGTTTTGTTTAAAAGGAGGAATTGAAAATGGGAAAGAAAGCAACCTGTATCTGGGCTTATATCGGATGGGTAGGATTTATTATCGCAATGTGTCAGTCCTGTAAGGATGAATGTAAATTTCATTTAAATCAGGCATTGGTGCTTGCCATTGCGAGTACCATTCTTTCGGTGGTGTCTGTTGCCGGTGTAATTCCGTATATCGGCTGGCTGTTTGACGGACTGGTTGTCACCCCGCTTGCGATTGCCGTTGCCGTATTCTGGGTTATCGCATTTGTCGGTGCATGCAGGGGGATTGAGAAAAAAGCACCGTTACTCGGACAGATTAATCTGATTAACAAATAATGGAGAATAAGATGAAGGATTGTGTTTCTGCCGGCAGAGAGATTTACGAATTTGCGGGAAAAATATATCCAATTAACAGAAGTATTACAGGCGAAGGGGTTCGAAAAACCCTTCGCCTTATTAATGATGAGCTGAAAAACAGCGGGGCCCCGGAACTGAATATCTGTGAGGTTCCGTCCGGAACGGCGGTTTTTGACTGGACCGTACCGAAGGAATGGAGTATTGAAGAAGGCTATATCGAGGATGAGGAAGGGAAGAGAATTGTTGATTTTAAAGAGAATTTCCTTCATATTCTCGGTTACTCCGTACCCGTGGACGAATGGGTGGATTTGGAGGAATTAAAAACACATATCTACGTTCAGGAAGACATGCCGGATGCAATTCCCTACGTGACGTCCTATTACAAGGAACGTTACGGCTTTTGCATGAGCATGAATCAGAGAGATTCCCTGAAACCCGGAAAATATCACATGGTAATAAAGAGTTCCCTGTTTGACGGCAGTCTGACCTATGGGGAACTGATTCTTCCCGGAAAGAGCGAAAAAGAAGTTTTGATATCCACCTACATTTGTCATCCGAATATGGCAAATAACGAGGTTTCGGGACCGGCACTTTCTACGTTTTTAATAAAATATCTGGCCGGAACGGAAAACCGGAAATATACATACCGGTTTGTATTTATTCCGGAAACCATCGGTTCGATTACATATTTAAGCCGGAATCTTTCCGTTATGAAGGAACGTACGGTTGCCGGATTCAATTTAAGCTGTGTCGGGGATGACCGGGATTATTCCATTCTGGAGAGCAGATACGCGGATTCCTATTCGGACCGTATTCTTTCGAATGTACTGAAGTTCAACGGAAAATACACCCGCTATGATTTTTCCAAGAGAGGCTCGGATGAAAGACAGTATAATGCACCGGGCGTGGATCTTGGTGTTGTGGTATTTTCAAGAACGCTCTTTACAAGGTACCCGGAATATCATACTTCCCTGGATGACATGAATTTGATTTCTCCGGAAGGCTTTGCGGGAAGCTACCGCGTGATGACACAGGTAATCGATATCCTTGAAAACAACGAAAAATTCCGGGTAAAGGTACTGTGCGAGCCGCAGCTCGGAAAACGCGGATTGTACCCGACCATCAGTAAAAAAGGCAGTTATGACGCGATTTTTACGCAGCGTGATTTAATCGCATATTCGGACGGAAGAAACGATCTGATTGATATCAGCGAAAGAATCGGTGTGCCGGTATCGGAGCTGATTCCGATTAAGAATAAACTGGTGGAAAACGACCTTCTGGAAATTTACGAAGAGCAGGGTTGAAAATACGTGAAGTAAAAAGAAGTGCGTGATGTAAAAAACTGAAGTGCGTGAAGTAAAAACGTAAGTACAGTTTAAGTATATGAAGATAAAAGGAGATGTGCCATGAATACGGAAAAAGAGGCGCTGTACTGGAAAGAATTTCATGAATGCCTTAACCGGCTCGGAATCAAAAAAGGCGACATTTTATATGTCGGATCCGATATTGCGGCGGTAGTCGTTCTGGCAGGCAGAGAGCTTGAATTCCGGGGAAGAGAGGACCGCGATGTTTTCTTAAATCATCTTACGGATGCAATAAAGGAACATGTCGGGGAGGAAGGAACACTTTTGATTCCGGTCTATTCCTGGAAATGGTGCAAGGGAGAACCTTTTGACTATTATAAAACGCAGGGAGAGGTCGGTGCTTACAACAATTTTGTTCTGAATAACCGCAGTGATTTCAAACGAACGAAACATCCTATTTATTCCTTCATGGTCTGGGGAAAAGATGCGGAAATGCTCTGTGCCATGAACAATCAGGAAGCCTGGGGTGAGGCTTCGCCGTTTTATTATCTGCATCATAACGGCGGGAAGGAGTTTGACATCAATGTAAGCGGGCTTCGCAGCATGACGTTTAAGCATTATGTGGAAATGTCCTGCCGTGTGCCTTACCGGTATCCCAAATATTTTCTGGCGGATTATACGGATGAATCCGGTGTGACCGAGGAACGCTGCTATTCCATGTATGTAAGGGATTTGAACGTTTCGATGAAATCCTCCCAGAACAATGCGTTCTTTGAAGAACATCATGTCGGACAGACGGAAGGGTTCCACGGATACGAACTTCATGTTATCGATCTTCCGAAGGCGTATGAGGCGCTGAAGGATGATATTTTAAACAACGGTGCAAAGAACGTTTATCATTTTGAAAATTACACGCCTGATTTTACAAATGTAAAGAAACGTTACGAAGTCGGTTACCGCAGGGATAAGGAACTCGTGAAGTAAGCGCGGTTTAAGGTATAAACGTAAAAGAAATAAATCCGAAAAGAAATAAATTCGAAAAAAACAAATCCGGAAAGAAACGGAGCCGGAAAAGTCAGCAGAGAAAGGACCAAAAATGGAAGAATTACTGAACATTTTAAAGAATATCAGATCCGATGTGGATTTTGAAAAAGAGGAGTCTTTAATCGACGGAAACGTTCTCGATTCCTTTGATATCGTGACAATCGTAAACGGAATGGAGGAAACGTTCGGAATTGAGATTAAGGCATCCGACATCATTCCGGAGAATTTCAATACCGTAAAAGCAATGACGGAACTGGTGGAGAAATATCGCAATGCATAACAATGTTTTAAATTATTTAAATGAGATTGTAAAAGTAAAACCGGACAAGCTTGCCTATTCCGACGGAACGAACCGGCTTACGTTCCGGGAGACGTATGATGCGGCACGTGCAATCGGAACGTATCTTGCGAAAGAGGGGATCCGGAAGAAACCGGTCGTAATCTATATGAACAAGTCGCCGATGGAGATTGCGGCATTTTTCGGAAGTGTTTATGCGGGCTGTTATTATGTGCCGATTGATGAGGAAATGCCGGCGGAAAGAATCCGTCTGATTCTGGATAACGTGAATTCTCCGGTAATCATCTGTGATGAAGAAAACAAAGGAAGAGCAGAAGAACTCCGCAAAGATGGGCAGCAGATTTTACTTTACAATGAAATCATAAAAACGGAACATGATTCGGAATTGCTGAAATCCATTGCCGATACGACGATTGACACGGATCCGGTTTATATCGTGTTTACTTCCGGATCAACCGGTGTTCCGAAGGGCGTGGTTGCCTGCCATCGCTCCGTAATCGATTACATCGAGCAGCTTTCCGAGGTACTCGGTTTCAACGAAAATACGGTGTTCGGAAACCAGTCGCCGCTGTATTTCGATGCCTGCTTAAAAGAAGTTTATCCGACCTTAAAATTCGGTGCGACGGACTATCTGATTCCGAAGAAATTATTTTCTTTTCCCGTCAAACTGATGGAATTTTTAAACGAATACAAAATCAACACGATCTGCTGGGTGGCATCCGCGCTCAGTATTGTCAGTGCATTTAAGACCTTCCGCGAAGTGGTTCCGGAATATCTTCATACGATTGCGTTCGGAAGCGAAGTATTTCCGATTAAACAGTTTAATACCTGGAGGGCAACACTTCCGAATGCCGTATTTTTCAACCTTTACGGACCTACGGAATGTACCGGAATGAGTTGTTACTACAGAGTGGACCGTGAATTTACGGACACGGACGTTATTCCGATCGGGAGGCCGTTTGACAATACGGAGATTCTGCTTCTGGATGATGACGGTAAAATTGCAGGAGCCGGGGAAGACGGTGAAATCTGCATTCGCGGGACGGCTGTTACGCTCGGATATTATAACGACAAAGAACGTACGGATGCGGTGTTTGTTCAAAATCCGCTGAACCCTTTCTATCCGGAACTGATTTATAAAACCGGTGATATCGGGAAATACAATGACCGCGGAGAACTGGTCTATGTCTCCCGAAAGGACTATCAGGTAAAGCATATGGGACACCGGATTGAGCTCGGCGAGATTGAGGCGAATGTCAACACATTTCCGAACGTAAAGCTTTCGGCATGTATTTATGACAGGGAGAACAGCAATATTATTCTTTATTATGTGGGTGATATTCCGGAGGCAGAGCTTGAGGGAGAACTGAAAAACAAAGTGCCCCGCTATATGCTTCCGAGGAAAGCGATAAAGCTTGATGAAATGCCGTTTACCGGGAACGGAAAGCTTGACCGTGTAACGCTTAAAAAAATGTATTTCGGGGAAATATAAAAAACGGAGACGGAGATATGAAAAAACTCGGCGTTGTAGGCGGACTCGGTCCGATGACTACGGTCAGTTTCATAAAAAGAGTAATCGATATGACGGATGCCGCCATCGACCAGGAACACATTCCGATGGTGGTGGAACATTGTTGCTATACGCCCGACAGGACGGCGTATATTCTCGGGAAATCCGAAGAAAATCCGTTCCCGTCCATTCTGGCGGCATGTAAGGACCTGCAAAAAAGCGGCGCCACGCATATCGCGATTCCCTGTGTTACGGCGCATTATTTTTACGAGGAACTTGCAAAGTCCCTGGATATTCCCGTATATAACGGAATCGATCTCTGTGTGAAGGCATTTCAGGAAAAAGGGATTACGAAGGTCGGACTGATGGCAACGGAAGGAACCGCAAAGTCCGGGATTTTTGCAGGCCCATTGAAAAATGCCGGAATTACCTGCATTGAGCCGAATGAGAAAAATCAGGGCTATGTAACCCGCCTGATTTACAACAACGTGAAGATGGGACGGCCGGTTGAAAAAGAAATTTTTGAGCATGTCGTAAAATATTTTGAAAGTGCGGGTGCCGAGGCAATTTTACTCGGCTGTACGGAGCTTTCCGTAATAGCGGACGAGTGGCTTCCGAAAGGGTGCTTCCTTGATATGATGTCTGCACTGGCAAGAGAGTGTGTAACGGATTACGGGAAATTAAAAGAAGAATACCGTGAAATTCTGATTGAGAAGTAACGGAAAGAGAATACAAACGGAAAATACCTATGAAGTTAAGTATTATTGTACCGGTTTACAATATGAATCACGACGGAAACCTTACCTTCTGCCTGGATTCTCTGGTAAACCAGACAATCGGCGATTACGAAATCATAGCGGTGGATGATGCATCCACCGATGATTCCCTTGCGGTTTTAAGGGAGTATGAGAGTCGTTATCCTTCGTTTTTCCGCGTGGTGTCCTATCCGGACAACAGGCATCAGGGCGGTGCCAAGAATGCCGGAATCAGGGAAGCGAAGGGCGACTGGATCGGTTTTATCGATTCCGATGACTGGATTGCCCCGGACTGTTATGAAAAGCTTCTGAAAAAAGCGGAAGAAACCGGCGCCGATCTGGTCGGCTGTACGTACAGCATCGTGCATTCCCACACCTTTGAAACCGGAGAAGTGATTTCGAATAATACACCGGAACAGACCGGAATTCTGGATGGAAAAACCATGAAAAAACTGCTTCTTCATCCCGGCAGCATGGTAATCAAAATTTACTCGGCCGATGTAATCAGGGAGAATCACCTGTCCTTTCCGGAGGGGATTTTTTACGAAGACAACTGCGCATCGAGAGTGTGGGCTGTGTATTTTAAGCATTTTGAATATCTTGATGAGCCGCTTTACTATTACTACCAGCACGATACGTCCACAGTGCATACAATTACCGAAGAACGCTGCATGGACCGCATGAAGGCGATGGATTTAATGCTTGAGGAATTCCGTTCCCGCGGGCTTTACGATACATACAAAGACGAGCTTGAATGCGCTTATACGGAGCTGTATTTCCGTATCACGCTTTTTTCCTACATGATCGGGTGCAGGAAAAAACGGATGTCTTTTGTAAAGAAACTGAAAAAAGGACTTTTGACGAATTTTCCGGAGTTTAAGAAAAATCCCTATTATCACGTTCCGGATGCGGAAGAGAATAAAATGGTGGATTTATGCATGAAGTCCGTGCCGTCATTTTATATTTATTATTCCCTTCTTTGGAAGTACAGAAGGATGAAGAAAAAACGAAGCGGCTGACGCTTCCGGAAAGAAGCGGAAAAAGGCCGGAACAGGCGGAAAGAAACCCCGCGATAAGGGGTTGACCGCGCTTATTGAAAAAAAGAAGAAAATCTGTTAAAATAAATAGGTTATTGTGCTATTTGGCATACATAGTTGTTAAAGAAACGGAGCAATAAAACATGAAGATCGTTGATAAGATTTTCGGAACTCACAGCGAAAGAGAACTGAAAAGAATCAGACCGCTTGTAGATAAAATCAATAAACTCGAGCCGGAGATTTCGGCACTCAGTGATGAGGAACTTCGGGCAAAAACGGATGAATTCAAGGAACGCCTTTCCAAAGGCGAGACGAAAGACGACATTCTGCCGGAGGCTTTTGCGGTAGTAAGGGAAGCCGGTAAAAGAACGCTTGGCATGAGGCATTATGACGTGCAGTTAATCGGCGGTATTATTCTTCATCAGGGACGTATTTCCGAGATGAAAACCGGTGAAGGTAAAACCCTTGTTTCCACGCTTCCCGCGTATTTAAACGCACTTGACGGAGAGGGCGTACACATCGTTACCGTAAACGACTATCTGGCAAAGCGTGATGCCGAGTGGATGGGACAGATTCATGAATTCCTGGGTCTTAAGGTCGGAGTGGTTTTAAACTCCATGGATTCCGAAGAAAGAAGAAAAGCATATAACTGTGATATTACCTATGTTACCAATAACGAACTCGGTTTTGATTATCTTCGTGACAACATGGTTATTTATAAAGAGCAGCTCGTGCTTCGTAAACTCCACTATGCAATCGTGGACGAGGTCGACTCTGTTTTGATTGACGAGGCGAGAACCCCGCTTATCATTTCCGGTCAGTCCGGAAAATCCACAAAATTATACGAGATGTGCGATATTCTGGCAAAGCAGATGACCAGAGGTAAAGATCAGGAAGAGATGTCAAAACTGGACCTGATTATGGGCGAGGAACAGGAAGAAACCGGTGATTTTATCGTAAACGAAAAAGACAAGGTCGTAAACTTAACCGCGGAAGGTGTGGCAAAGACCGAGCGCTTTTTCCAGATCCAGAACCTTGCCGATCCCGAGAATCTTGAGATTCAGCATAATATCATTCTTGCACTTCGTGCTCACAACCTGATGTTTAAGGATCAGGATTATGTCGTAAAGGATGATCAGGTTATTATCGTCGATTCCTTTACCGGACGTTTAATGCCGGGAAGAAGATATTCCGACGGTCTGCATCAGGCGATTGAAGCAAAGGAACACGTAAAGGTAAAGAGAGAGAGCAAAACGCTTGCAACCATTACCTTCCAGAACTTCTTTAACAAATTTGAAAAGAAAGCCGGTATGACCGGTACTGCGTTAACGGAGGAAAAGGAATTCCGTGATATCTACGGAATGGATGTAATCGAGATTCCGACCAACAAGCCCGTTGCACGTATCGATCATCCCGATGCAGTATATAAGACCAAGAAAGGAAAACTGCATGCAATCTGCGATGCGGTTGAAATCGCACATGCCAAGGGACAACCGGTACTGGTAGGTACCATTACCATCGAAGCTTCCGAGGAAATCAGCAGAATGCTTACCAAACGCGGAATTCACCATAAGGTCTTAAACGCGAAGTTCCATGAAATGGAAGCGGAAATCGTTGCAGATGCAGGTCAGCACGGTGCGGTAACGATTGCGACCAACATGGCCGGCCGTGGTACCGATATCAAGCTTGATGAGAAAGCAAAGGAAGCAGGCGGTTTGTTAATCGTCGGTACGGAACGTCATGAATCCAGACGTATTGACAATCAGTTGCGTGGTCGTTCCGGTCGTCAGGGAGATCCCGGTGAATCCAAGTTCTATATTTCCCTCGAAGACGATCTGATGAGATTGTTCGGTTCCGAAAGACTGATGACGGTATTTACATCCCTCGGTGTTCCGGAAGATCAGGAAATCCAGCACAAACTTCTTTCCAATGCCATTGAAACGGCGCAGAAGAAGATTGAAAACAACAACTTTGCAATTCGTAAAAACCTTCTCGATTTTGACCAGGTAATGAACGATCAGCGTGAAATTATTTATGCGGAAAGACTCCGTGTATTAAACGGCGAATCCATGCGTGACGTCATCTACAAGATGATTACGGATTTGGTGGAAAGCTCGGTAAATACCGTTATCGGAGAAGATTCCTCCGCGGACAACTGGGATTTGAAGGAACTCAACAATCTTCTCCTTCCCGTTATTCCGCTTGAACCCGTAACGCTTGACCGTATCGAGAAAAAGAAAAAATCTTCCCTGATCCAGCAGCTTAAGGAAGAGGCAACCAAACTTTATGAAGAAAAAGAAGCGCAGTTCCCTCAGGCAGAGCAGATTCGTGAAGTGGAGCGTGTCGTACTGCTCGGAGCCATTGACCGTAAGTGGATGAACCATATTGACGATATGGATCAGTTAAAGCAGGGAATCGGTATGGTTGCATACGGACAGAAAGACCCTGTAGTGGAATATAAAATGGCAGGCTATGATATGTTCGATGCCATGACCGATGCAATTAAAGAGGAAACCGTAAGACTTCTGATGCATATCAGAGTGGAGCAGAGAATCGAGCGTGAGCAGGTTGCAAAGGTAACCGGTACCAATAAGGATGATTCCGTACAAAAGGGACCGAAGAAAAGAGAAGCGGATAAGATTTATCCGAACGATCCGTGCCCCTGCGGAAGCGGAAAGAAATACAAAAACTGCTGCGGAAGACAGTAACAGAGACTGATTATGATAGAACTTGATGCAATAAAAACCGAATTATTGGGCTACGAGGCACCTCTTAAGGAAGTGCGGGATTCTCTTGACCTTGCGAATAAGGAAGAGCGGGTAAAAGAACTCGAACGTGAAATGCAGGAGCCGACTTTCTGGGACAAACCGGACGCGGCAAACGAAAAGACGAGACTTTTAAAATCCTTAAAAGACGATATTGAAATCTGTAACCGGCTGACTTCGTCCGTTTCGGATATTCTGGATCTGATTGAGATGGCAAATGAAGAAAATGACGAGGCTTTGGCGGAAGATATCAAAACCGAGTTTGCGGCGTTTAAAGAAGATTTTGAAAAGATCCGTATTTCCACGCTGCTTTCGGAGGAATATGACCGAAACAATGCCATTCTTCGTCTGAATGCGGGTGCAGGCGGTACGGAAAGCTGCGACTGGGCAAGCATGCTGTATCGTATGTATACCAGATGGGCGGAACGCAAGGGATTTTCCGTGGAAGTTCTGGATCTGCTTGACGGAGACGTTGCGGGAATCAAATCCGTTTCCTTCCAGGTAAACGGAGAGAATGCTTACGGATATTTAAAAGGCGAGAAGGGTGTACACAGATTGGTACGTATTTCCCCGTTTAACGCACAGGGAAAACGTCAGACTTCTTTTGTCTCTCTTGACGTTATGCCGGAACTGCCGGATGATGTGGAACTTGACATTAATCCGGAGGATTTGAAGGTGGATACCTACCGAAGCTCCGGTGCCGGCGGACAGCATATTAACAAGACCTCTTCGGCGGTCCGTATCACACATATTCCGACCGGTGTCGTAGTTGCCTGCCAGAATGAAAGAAGCCAGTTCCAGAATAAGGACAAGGCAATGGCGATGTTAAAGGCAAAACTTCTTATGCTGAAGCAGGAAGCCCATGCGGAGAAACTTTCCGATATCCGCGGGGAAGTAAAGGAAATCGGTTTCGGACACCAGATCCGGTCTTATGTACTGCAGCCGTTTACACTGGTAAAAGATTTAAGAACCGGAGAGGAAACCGCAAATGCGGCAGCGGTTTTGGACGGGAATCTGGATAAACTGATTACGGCATATCTGAAGTGGAAGAGTCTCGGCGGACAGCCGGTTGAAGTTTCCGATGTGGAATGATGTGGAATTAAGAAAATGTAATATAAAAATCCCGACTGAAAACGGTCGGGATTTTTTCATGATTGTTATTGATGAAAACAGAAGCCGGTTTAGGATATGATGCAGTCCCGGCCGGAATTTTTGCCTTTATACAGGTTCCGGTCTGCAATTGTGATCAGGTCGTCGATTTTTTCCTGGCCGGCAAAAGTTGCCACGCCGAAGGTAATGCTCATATGGAAAATTACGCCTTCTTCCACAAAGAATGCCTCGCGTTTAATCTCTTTTGAAATATTCTTTAAAACCTCGCAGGTGTCTTCTCTTGCCATGCAGAAACCGAGCAGGAATTCTTCGCCGCCCCATCTGACGGCAAAATCATTTTCTTTGCAGTTTCGTTTTAAAATCTCGGAGATTTTGGTCAGGACGGTATCGCCCATATCGTGTCCGTATTTGTCATTGACATTCTTAAAGTGGTCCAAATCCCCGATTACAACCGAAAATACATTATAATTTTTGTGGGATTCTTCCCAAAGCTTAATCAGCCGCTGACGGCCGGCACGCCTGTTGTACAGGCCTGTTAAAGGATCGGTGCCCATTACGTTTTTAATGGAATTTCCGGCGCTTACCGCATGCGTGGCAAGATCCGCAATTTCATCGTTTCTGCTGAATGCAAGGGGATCCATCCGCTGATCTGCCGTTTGCTTTCTGACCAGTTCTTCCATATATTCGCGGATGACAATCAGTCTTTTTACGATTTTTCTGGACAATACGGTGATTAACAAAAACGTAATCAGGGCGGTAACAATTGTAAGAATCGCAATTTCAATATAGAAAATCCGGTTCATCCGATAGAAATTTTTCAGGAACAATGCGGAACCGACCATGCCGACCACCTTGTCTTTGTTGTAAATCGGAACATAAACGCATAAATACGGCTCGTTTCCGATTATATTTTTTTCCGTGGAAACAATGTTCCCTTTGAATACCTCGGTAACGATACGGTTGTCTGCAAGCACTGTACCGAGCTGTCTTTTGCCGCTTTCGTCCGTTACGGTGGTCATGACACGGTTATTTCCGTAAAAGACGCTTAATTCAATACCGAAAGCGCGTTTCTCATTCTCCAGAAAAGGGAGTTCGTCATTCATTCTGATATCACCGCAATACAATTCTCCGTGATTCATATGATAGAGTCCGTTAATGGAAGAGAAGTGTTCTGCGGTCAGAATGGAGGCGCCGCGCAGGGTGGTCAGAGTTTCTTTCACGGCGCTTAATCGGAGACTGTAAAGACCGATGCATATAAAAAGAATACCCATCAAAAGAATCGGAATCAGGGTGATGTTACAAATCTGCAGCCACAGTTTCTTCCTGCGTTTGTGCTTTTCGGCAGGGAGAGCTTCCGTAGCCGGATTCTCAGCATCGGATGAATTTACGGAAGATTCTGCTTCGTTATTTACTTTTGCGAGGTTGTTTTCCAGGTCCATTCGTTGTTTCCCGATTATGATTTTTATCTATGGTTATTTCTGTTTGCCTGTTTTCATGAATTCCCGTCTGTTTTATGAATTCCTGTTATGCCTGTTGTTTCTGCTTTACGATGTCCAAGTAGAAGTGTGCATAAGTACTCTGAATCAGGGGGCTGATCCAAAGAAAAGCGATTCCGAGGGAAAGGATGCCGAGGAAAAGAACCGGCAGCAGACTTATGCAAAGTCCGACATATCGCATGTAATTTCCCTTCATCAGCCAAAAACTCATCCGGATTGCCTTTGAAAGCGGCATATTTACGTAATCCCCGAGGATGTAGTAAAGCGGCATAAACGAAACCGAGATCAGGAATGCTGCGAGGTAGCCGGCAGCAATCAGGGAAAAGGCAACGGTCATATGCATGTTATTTTCCGGCGTAAATTCCGTCGTAACCGGATAAAATACGGAATATACAAAGCCCGGGAGAGAGCATAAAAAGTAGATTCCCTGAAGGATAAAGGAGGCTTTAATTATCCGGTCCGGACCTTTTCTGAATGCGGAGAACAGGGATGCGAACGTAGCGTTTTCGTTCTCCGAAAGAAGGGTAAAATACCGGATTCTTCCCGCAACCATCAGTCCGAGCATGACGTTTACGACAAAAGATATGATTTTTAAAATCACCTGCGCCCAAATGGCCTCGGATATCAGCATGCTTCCGACACAGGCGGACACTCCGAATTTAAAAACATAGAACACCAGTGTTACCAGAACCGGTGCATAGGGATTGTTTAAAACGGTTTCCCTTGCAAGACCGCGGATGTCGGAAAGGCGTGTTTTACTGATTGATACGGTATCATTCATTGGTGTCGCCTCCCGGAGTTATAAGAGGATTCGTAATTCCGGCCGGAGTCTGCAGGGAATTCTGATATTCCGTGGGATTCTGGACCGCATTCTGAATCTGCTTCATGTATTCATCAAAACTTACTCCGTAAACCTGATAGGAAACTTCATCGTATTTTTTATGCAGCATGGTATCGTGGGATACGGAATAAACGCAGTATCCGCAGAATACGAGGTTTAAAATCAGGATCAGGGTAGAAAAGAATATCGTAAAATTGTTGTACCAGTCATTTTTCTTTCGTTTTCCTTTTGCAAGATAAGCAAAGAAAATACTTAAAGGTGCGAAAAGAAAGGGAAAAATAATGGTCTGAAACAGAAAGGAGACAAGCGCTACAAAAAAGAACGTGGTACCAAGTCTGGTAGCACGGTAGTGCATGAAATTTTTTTGAAAAGTGCCTGAATTTTCTTCTCCGGGCATATCGTTGGGTATCTTTGTATCCACCTGAATTCTCCTTTACTTCCTTTACTCATAGAGAGAATACTATTTTATCATAATTCGATATGTTTATCAAATCTTTGGGATTGTTTCCGCAATTGCGAAAAATCACGGAATTTGCTATAGTAGTTAGCGTGGTTTGAAAGGGAAATACAGGAAAAACAGGTAAATTTATGGAGAAAAATGAATTTGAAATAACGGAAGAAGCCATAATTGCGGCGACGGAATCCGAGACAGCCGAGGCGGACCGGAAAAAAGGGGGAATTACACAGATTCTCGGGTGTATTCTGCTTTTGGTTACCGCGATGATCTGGGGGTTTGCATTCGTAGCGCAGAGCAAGGGTATGGAGAGTGTGGGCCCGTTTACGTTTAACGGAATCCGTTCTTTTGTCGGTGCAATTGCGTTACTTCCGGTATTGATTTTTAACAGAAAAAAAATATTTAAAGTATTCAATGCCCGAAAGGAAGAAGTGACGGAACCGGCGCAGAAGAAAAAAATGCTGCTTCTCGGTATTATCACAATCGGAGTGGTCTTTTTTCTGGCGACGTCTTCCCAGCAGGTCGGAATCGGGCTTACCGACAGTGTAGGAAAAGCGGGATTTATTACTGCGCTTTATATCGTTTTAGTGCCGCTTCTCGGGATTTTCTTAAAGAAACGCCCCGGAATTGTGGTTTACGGATGCGTATTGGTGTCCGCAGTGGGATTATACCTGCTCTGTATTCCGAAGGGCAGCAAATTTACGTTAAAAGCAGGCGATCTTTTGCTGGTAGCCTGTGCAATTCTTTTTTCCGCCCATATCATGCTGATTGATTTCTTTACTGCCCGGATTAACGGCGTGTTGATTGCATTCTGTCAGTTTATGACCGTGGGAATATTCAGTCTGTTCGGGATTTTGTTATTTGAACATCCGAGTCTTGAAAGCATCATGAAGGCCGGCCTTCCGATTCTCTATGCCGGTGTGCTTTCCAGTTCGGTCGGATATACCCTGCAGATTATCGGACAAAAATATGTGGAGCCGACCAGAGCGTCGCTCATTATGTGTATGGAATCGGTATTTTCGGTGCTTGGGGGATGGCTGATTTTGAAACAGACGCTTTCTTTGAGGGAAGCAATCGGCTGCATCGTGATGTTTGTATCGATTATCGTCTGCCAGTTATTCGGAAACCGTTCAATCGGAAAGAAAACGACTGCCCCGTCCGGAGACAATCGAAAGGAGTGATTTCCACTCCGTGAAACCGGCTTTTAACTGCGTACCGTTGCTCATTGTGACGGTACGTTTTTTGATGCTTACGACGTGATTGATATTGATGATGTATTTTCCTGAAATCAAAAGAAAAGGCTCGAAGGGTGCAAGGATGCTGCCGAGATCTTCCATAGTGCCGGGATGGCAGATTTCCTCTTCGTTTGTCAAAATGACTTTCACGCCGTTTTTTTCGGGAACGGCATAAAGAATTCTGTCGGGAAGAAGGTAGAGGGTTTTGCTTTCATCCCTGAGCTCGATTGTGCGGGGTCTGGATTCCAGGATGGAAAGGGCCTTGTCGAGAAGAGCGGTGAGTTCCGCTCTTTTTATGGGTTTTTCAAGGAAAAAAATATCCGCCGGGAGAGTTTCATTCCTGCGATAGTCGATTTTGGAAATCATTAAGACGATGGGAGATGTCACGCCCATTTGGCGAAGGAGTGCGGCGGTTTCGGCACCGTCCGGGCCGGATTCGGTCATATCAATGAAAAACAGATCGTATTTCATCGGCGCCTGTTTTAAGGATTCCACATTTCCGTAGGAATCGATATAAAGATTGCCCGTGGTACGGATTCTTGAATCGGATTCCCGTCCGAGCAGGCGTTCCGTCTGTTTTCTGTCCGCGACATTGTCATCGCATACGGCAATATGCATGTTTTCTCCCCGCCGGTTTAAGAATTTTACTGGAAAATATAGATATCCAGCATAAAATAAGCAGCCGCAACCAGTGCGATCTGCAAAACCAGAATAACCGGCATGCCGATGGTGAAAGATAAGTGTTTGGTCTTATGCCGGAACGAGTACATTCCGATAATCGACCCGATACTTCCGCCGGCGACGGCGACTAAAAACAGCGCCGCCTCCGGAATACGGAATTCGTGTCGTTTGGCTTTTAATTTATCAATGCCCATCATGGCAAAGCCGGCAATATTAACAATTCCAAGGTAAATCAGAATATATTTCAGTACTTCCATGAGTTGTTTACTGTCCCTTTTTCTCAACCTCCAGCATCTTCATGGCACGAACCTTTGTGGAAAGACCGAAGAGGTTGATGAATCCGTCCGCATCGTGATGATCGTATAAATCACCGGTCGTGAAAGACGCAAGACTTTCGTTGTATAAGGAGTAGGGAGAAGTGGTGCCTGCCTTAATGATGTTTCCTTTGTACAGTTTGAATTTAACTTCTCCGGTTACATATTCCTGTGTGGAGGTGATGAATGCACGGATTGCATCGCAAAGCGGAGTGAACCATTTTCCTTCGTAAATAACCTGTGCAAGAAGCGCGCCCATTTCTGCTTTGGTACGATAGCAGTCACGGTCGAGAATGAGTTCCTCAAGCTGCTGATGAGCTTCGTAGAGAATCGTTCCTCCCGGTGTTTCGTATACGCCACGGGATTTCATGCCGACTACACGGTTTTCCACGATATCGATGATACCGATGCCGTGCTTTCCGCCGATCTGATTTAATTTTCTTAAAATATCGGATACCTTCATGGATTCGCCGTTTATTGCAACGGGAACACCTTTTTCAAAGGAAAGGGTAACGTATTCACCCTCGTCCGGTGCTTTTTCGGGAGTTACGCCGAGTACAAGAAGATGCTCGTAATTCGGCTCATTGGAAGGATCCTCAAGCTCCAGACCTTCATGGGAAATATGCCAGATATTTCTGTCGCGGCTGTAAGAGGAGTCTGCTGCGAACGGAAGATCGATGCCGTGCCGGTGGCAGTACTCGATTTCGGATTCACGGGAATCAAGTTTCCACAAGGGACTTCTCCAGGGAGCGATGATTTTTAAATCGGGAGCAAGAGCCTTGATGCCAAGCTCGAAACGAATCTGGTCGTTTCCTTTTCCGGTTGCACCGTGGCAGATTGCGGATGCGCCTTCTTTTCTTGCGATTTCCACAAGTCTTTTTACGATTGCCGGTCTTGCCATGGAGGTACCGAGCAGATATTTGTTTTCATATACGGCATGTGCCTGTACGCAGGGTACGATATAGTTGTCGCAGAAATCATCCACGATATCTTCAATATAAAGTTTCGTAGCGCCGCTTAATTTGGCACGTTCGTTTAAGCCGTCAAGCTCGTTTCCCTGTCCGCAGTCCACACAGACACAGATTACTTCGTAATCGAAGTTTTCCTTTAACCAGGGAATAATTGCGGTAGTGTCAAGACCGCCGGAATATGCTAAAACTACTTTTTCTTTCATAATATTAAGTCCTCCTGAATTTGTTAAATAAAGACAAAAACTACTATACAACATTTCAAACTCCTGTGCAAGTATAAATAGTGCATAAAAATACATAAAATTAATGCATAAATGCATATTTTTGCATAATTATCCAAAAATGATGAATAAAATTTAAAAATATAGGTGGACTTTTGAAAGAAATGTGTTATAGTAGTGTGGTGCCTGACCCCATTACGAAATTGTTACAGAAATGAAACAGAATGTAATGGTGCCTGACCCCGTTACAAAGAGCATGAGGAAATGATATGGATAATATAAAGGAAACCGAATTTGAAATCCGTCCGATGGAAATGGAAGATTACGAGCAGGTAAAAGCCCTCTGGCTTTCGATTAAAGGCTTCGCCATCCGAAGCATTGATGATTCGAAAGAGGGTGTGGAGAAATTCTTAAAAAGAAATCCCGGTCTTTCCTGTGTCAGTGTGGCAAACGGTAAAATCGTCGGCGCGATTCTGTGCGGAAACGACGGACGAAGAGGCTGCCTTTATCATGTATGCGTAAAGCAGGAATACAGAATGCACGGAATCGGAAAAGCAATGGTAGGCTTTTGTATGAGAGCTTTAAAAGAGGAAGGGATCAACAAGGTTTCCCTGATTGCGTTTTCCACCAATGACGTCGGAAACGCTTTCTGGCACGAGATCGGCTGGACTAAAAGAGAAGATTTAAACTACTATGATTTCGTACTCAACGAAAACAATATTTCCTCGTTCGTGACGAACTGAGGGATAAATGCCCGGTGAACCGGGCGATTATTGAAGGATAACCGGATTGAATGGCAACCGAAAGGAAGAAACGGATATGAAAAGGACAGAAGGCGGCGTGACCGCGGCAAAAGGATTCGCGGCAGCGGACTGCGAGGCAAACATTAAATATAAGGACAGGACCGATATGGCGATGGTATTCAGTAAAGAACCCTGTGTATGCGCGGGAACCTTTACTTCCAATATTGTAAAAGCGGCCTGTGTTATGTGGGATAAGGAGATTGTGGAATCCGGAAGATGTATGCACGGTGTAATCGTGAATTCCGGAATTGCCAATGCCTGTACGGGAAAAGAAGGATATGACGCCTGCATGGCGACTGCAAAAGCAGCGGAAGAGATGCTTTCCGTACCGTATGATACCATCGCGGTTGCATCGACCGGTGTTATCGGAATGCAGCTCCCTGTGGATAAGCTGACAGCCGGAGTAAAAAATATGAGCGCTTCCCTTGAGGAAACGCTTGATGCCGGAACGAGAGCAAGCAAAGCCATCATGACCACCGATACCGTCAACAAGGAAATTGCGGTTACTTTTGAAATCAGCGGAAAGACAGTGACTCTCGGCGGAATGAGCAAGGGATCCGGTATGATTCATCCGAATATGTGTACCATGCTCGGTTTTCTTACCACCGATCTTGCGATTGAGAAAAAACTCCTGCAGGAAGCATTATCGGAAGTGGTTACGGATACTTTTAACATGATTTCCGTAGACGGAGACACTTCCACCAATGATACGCTTTTAATCATGGCAAACGGTCTTGCCGGTAATCAGAAGATTTCCGAAAAGAATGCGGATTATGAAACCTTTAAAGAAGCGCTTTTCGAGGTTTGCAGATTCCTTGCAAGAAAAATGGCCTCCGACGGCGAAGGTGCAACCAAGCTGTTTACGGCGCATGTTTTAAATGCCCGTACAAAGGAGGATGCAAGAATTCTTGCAAGGTCCGTGATTTCTTCTTCTTTATCAAAGGCCGCAATTTACGGCTGCGATGCAAATTTCGGAAGATTCTTATGCGCAATGGGATATTCGGGTGTAAGCTTTGATCAAAATGACGTGGAACTGTTCTTTGAAAGCAGCGCGGGAGAATGCAAGGTATTTGAATACGGTGTGCCTCTTCCCTTTGACGAGGAACAGGCTACGAAGATTATGTCCGAAGAGGAAGTTATCATTCGCATCGACATGCATGAAGGGAAAGAAGAAGCGACTGCCTGGGGATGTGATTTGACTTATGATTATGTTAAAATAAATGCGGATTATCGTTCGTAACGGAGGAACAAATGGAAAAGGACATGGAAAAAGTACTGGAGAAGGCAAACGTCTTAGTGGAGGCACTCCCGTACATTCAGAAATTCAATCGTAAAATAATAGTGGTAAAATACGGCGGAAGTGCCATGAGCGACGAAGAGATGCAGAAAAAAGTCATCGAAGACGTGGTACTTTTAAAACTGGTAGGCTTCAAGCCCATTATCGTACACGGCGGCGGAAAAGCCATCAGCAAATGGGTGAAGAAGAGCGGAAAAGAAGCGGAATTTTATAAAGGACTCCGAATCACGGATGAGGAAACCATGGAAATTGCGGAAATGGTTTTAAACCGTGTCAACAAAAGCCTTGTAGCAATGGCGGAGCAGCTCGGGGTACGTGCAATCGGTATTTCCGGAAAAGACGGAAAACTTCTGAATGTGGACAAACGATATGTGGACGGTATGGATATCGGTTTTGTCGGGGACATCAAGAAAGTGGATACGAAGATTTTATTCGATCTTCTGGAAAAAGATTTTCTTCCCATCGTGGCTCCGATCGGACTGGATGATGAGTACAATACCTATAATATCAACGCGGATGATGCGGCATGCGAAATTGCAAAGGCGGTAGGTGCCGAGAAGCTCGCGTTTTTAACGGATATCGAAGGTCTGTACAGGGATTTGAACGATCCTTCCACACTGATTTCAAGAATCACGACCACACAGGCAAGAAGATTAATCGACGGCGGTTTCATCGGCGGAGGAATGCTTCCGAAACTCGGAAACTGCATTCAGGCCGTGGAGGACGGCGTTCAGAGAGTCCATATTCTGGACGGCAGAATTCCGCACTGTCTGCTTTTGGAAATTTTTACAAAGAAAGGTATCGGTACTGTGATTATTTCCGACAATGATCCGATCGGTATGGAGGAATAAAATATGATGCAGCAGATTATCGAGGAAGCTGAAAGTGTGCTTCTTCACACATATAACAGGTATCAGGTTGTTTTCGATCACGGAGACGGTGTTAAATTATATGATATCGATGGAAAAGAGTATCTGGATTTTGTATCCGGAATCGGTGTTTTTGCACTCGGATACGGAAACAAAGCATATAATGATGCATTAAAAAATCAGATTGACAAGATAACGCATACTTCAAATTATTACTATAACGTGCCTGCAATCGAAGCCGCAAAAGCCGTGAAGAAAGCATCCGGAATGGACCGGATATTCTTTACCAACTCCGGCGCGGAAGCGGTGGAAGGCGCGTTAAAAGCCGCAAGAAAATACGCATATTTAAAAGACGGAAGAACCGATCATGAAATTATCGCGATGAATCATTCGTTCCACGGAAGAACCTTCGGAGCGCTTTCCGTAACGGGAACGCCGAAGTACCGTGAGGCATTTGAACCGATGATCGGAAATATCAGGTTTGCGGATTATAACGATCTTGACAGTGTAAAAGCCCTGATTACCGATAAGACCTGCGCGGTTATCATGGAGACCATACAGGGCGAGGGCGGAATTTACCCCGCTGACGAAGCTTTTATAAAAGGCGTTCGCGCACTTTGCGACGAGCATGACATTCTTCTGATTCTGGATGAAATCCAGTGCGGAATGGGCAGAAGCGGATATCTGTTTGCGTGGCAGGAATACGGTGTAAAACCGGACATCATGACCACTGCAAAAGCGCTTGGTTGCGGTGTCCCCGTGGGAGCGTTTCTGATGACGGAAAAAGTCGGACAGGCTTCCTTAAAAGCCGGCGATCACGGAACTACCTACGGAGGAAATCCTCTTGCCGGTGCTGCAATCTGCGAGGTATTCCGTCAGTATGAGGAAAAGAATCTGACGGAACATGTAAAAGAAGTCGGCACATATCTTTACGAAAAATTGGAGGAAGTAAAGGCTTCCTGCCCGATGATTAAAGACCACAGGGGAAAAGGTCTGATGCAGGGACTTGAATTTGACCGCGAGGTTGCACCCGTTATCAATAAAGCATTGGAGAACGGCGTTGTATTAATTAATGCCGGAACCAAAATTATCAGGTTCCTTCCGCCTCTTGTAATTGAAAAAGAGGATGTGGATGCAATGATTGCCGTTTTGAAAGAAGCCATAAAGGAACTTTAAAACATGCGTAAGAAACTGATTTCTATTTTTCTGCTGATAAGTATGATGGTGGCTCTTCTTTTCGGAGATTCCTACGGAGTTTTGAAAAAGGGACTTACGGAAGAAGAGGAACTTTTTAAAGATGCCATGGTAATCTGGTATACGGACCCGCAATACGGGGAGTATATCAGGGATGCCGCGGTGACGTTTGAAAATAAAACCGGAGTCAAGGTAATTGCAATGGAAGTATCGGATGTGGATTATCTGGAGAATATCCAGCGTTCCACTCTGGACGGTGTGAAGGCTCCGGATTTATTTGTGCTTACAAACGATTCCCTCGAAAGAGCGGTTTTATCCGGGCTTGCGGGGTCATGTTCCGATCCGGAGCATGTTCTGAATTCCGCATTTTATGCGGATGCCGGACTTCGTGCCGTAACCTACAGGGATTTGTATTACGGTTATCCGTTAAGTTATGAAACGGCCGTAATTGTTTACAATGAGTCTGCGCTGGAAGACATTGTCAGAACGCAGGATGCACTCGCCCAGTCCGGAGAAACTACGGAAGGCTTTACGATAGCACCGGAAATACTCGAGCAAATTAAGGAACAGGAAGCACGACAGGAACTGTCTTATGAGGAACAACTCGAGCTTGAGGCAAGAGCGAAAGAAATTCTGCCTACATCTGTAGTCGGAATTCTGGATTTTGCAAACAAGTATTCCCTCCCGGAAGGAATGGAGAGTTATTTTAACTGGGATACGGAAGACGTGCTCTATAATTACTGGTTTGCAGGTGCATACTTAAATGTCGGGGGAGAGTGCTGCGACAGATCAGAGGATATCAGTATTTACAACGAGCAGGCACTTTATTCCCTGAAGGTATTTCAGGATTTCAAAAACTATTTTTCCATGGATGACGAAAGCAATTCGTATTCGGATACCATCAATGCATTCATTAACCGGAAGAGTCTTTTTACGGTAGCAGGTACGGATGTGATTTCGAAACTGGAAAAGGCAAAGGCTGACGATTTGTTTGAAGATGAATACGACATCCTGCCGCTCGGAATGCTAAACGGTTCCTTAAGCTGCAGAGGGTTAAGCGTTACCACCATGGTTTGCGTAAACGGACTGAACGAGAACAGAACCGCGGCCGAAAGTTTTGCAGCGTTTCTGACGACGGATTATGCGCCGAACCTGTATGCAAGATGCGCCAAAATGACGGCGGCACATCTGGAGGAATATCCGTATCCGCAGATGGAAACAATTGAAAGCTGCTATGAAAAAACCGTGTCACTGCCGAAAATGGTGGAAACGGGAAATTATTATATTCTTGCCGAAATGTGTTTTTCAAACATCTGGGACGGTGAAGACGTCAATGCGGAACTGAAGAAACTGTCCGAAACGGTACTCCGGAATTATTTCGGGAAAGATTTTGAAAACGTACCGATTGAAACTCCCGAAGTTACGGAAAATTATAATTCCGTCGGGGATAATTAGTTTTTGTGATTTTTGACTTTTTCATACTTGATAAAGTCCGAAAATTTGATTACACTTATATTGCAGAGTCGGTTCAAGGGACTTTTATCTTATTGTTTGTTTATGGATAAAAGGAGCTGACTATGAATAATAAAAGTCTTAAAAAACGTGTTATTGAAATTGCATTTATCATTGTGATTTCGTGCATTCTGTTTCTTTCATGTAATCATGATTCCGAGAATCGTAAACTTCAGATTTCCAAAGCGGGAGATTTGAATTCTTCAGAATTAAAACAATCAGGTTTGGAAACAAGAGAAAGAGACGGAGAAGATGAAACCTCTGACTGCGAGAGTGCAGATGAGCAGACGGAACTGTATGTGTATGTCTGCGGTGCGGTGGTAAATCCCGGACTGTATGCACTTCCTGAAGGAGCAAGAGCAATGGATGCCGTTACGGCGGCAGGCGGGTTTACGGAGGACGCGGCAAGGGATATCATCAATCTGGCAGAGCCGGAAACGGACGGGAGCATGCTTCGGATTCCGACGAAACAGGAGGCAGCGGACGGAAGATATGAAACCTCGGTCGGAATGACAGGTACCCAGGGGATTTCCGTAAACGATACCAGGATTGACATTAACTCCGCGGATGCGGCAAAACTCAGTGAGATTCCGGGAATCGGCGAGACGAAAGCCAAGGCAATTACGGATTACCGGGAACGAAACGGAAAGTTTTCCAAAGAGGAGGATTTAATGAATGTTCCGGGGATTAAAGCAGGAACGTTCGAAAAGATGAAAGACTATATCAAAGTGAATCCGTAAGGACGGATGAACCGAAGCGGACGGATTTCGGAGATTGAGAATCCGCCGGTTAAACGAAGAATGTGATTACGGGGATTTAGTGATTATACGGAATCATTAAAAGGAGAATTGAAGATGGCAAATCGTGTTTTGGTAGTGGACGATGAAAAAGTAATCGTAAAAGGACTTAAATTTTCACTTGAGCAGGAAGGCTGGCAGGTGGACTGTGCATATGACGGAGAAGAAGCTTTGAATATGGCGGCAGCCAACCATTACAGCATTATTCTATTGGATATCATGCTTCCGAAATTCACGGGTCTTGAGGTATGTCAGCAGATCCGGGAGACCTCCAATGTTCCCATTATCATGCTTACCGCAAAAGGTGATGACATGGATAAAATCATGGGGCTGGAGTACGGCGCGGATGATTATATTACCAAGCCCTTCAATATTCTGGAAGTAAAGGCCAGAATGAAGGCAATCATGAGAAGAACCTCCCAGACCAAGAAAAACGACCGGAAAGAAATCGTGTCCGGCGATTTAAGACTTGTTCAGGACGGAAAACGTGTATTTGTAAATGAAAAAGAGATTAAGGTTACGGGAAAAGAGTACGACCTTTTGAAACTTCTTGTAGAAAACGTTAACAGAGTATATTCCAGAGAAGAGTTATTAAAGACCGTCTGGGGTGCCGATTATCCGGGAGATGTCAGAACGGTGGATGTTCATGTCAGACGACTTCGTGAGAAAATCGAGATTAACCCCGGTGAACCGCTTTATGTGCAGACCAAGTGGGGTTCCGGATATTATTACAAGGAGCATAACTAGAGACTGTCGAAAACCCGTTAGATTGTTATGAAAAAATGGTTTGAGAATCTTCTGGGAAAACTGAACCGTGTGAAACTGTTCAGAAGTCTCAGATTTCGAATTGCAATATTGATTATCCTGGTCGGAGTGGCATGCTGCATGGTCATGCGCTTCGGCGTTCTTCAAAATTATTATTCAAGAGCGGTAGAGGTACGTACATCTGACGTGCAGAGTCAGATGAAAATCCTTGCCGATCATCTGATTTCCTTTAATTATTTACTGGATCCGTCTTCCGGTATCGTAAACGCGGAAATCGAGCAGGTTGCAAACCTGTACGACGGACGTGTGCTCGTAATCGGTCAGAATTATTCCGTGGTAAAAGACACATATGGTGTAGCTACCGGAAAACTGATTATTTCGGAGGAGGTAATCAAGACCTTCAACGGTGAATCCATTTCCCATTATGATGATGACAATTCCTATATTGAAATAACCGTTCCGATTACCAGAAACATCGACGGAAAAAATAATATCGTCGGCGTTATTCTGACATCGGTTTCCACGGTTCCGATCAATCAGAACTGGGAAATTCTTTCCCGTAATTCCATGCTTTTTATGTTTATCCTGTTCGTGTTGATTCTGGCGATTGCTTTTTTCATGCCGCGAGTCATGCTTCGTCCGTTTAACCGCCTTGCAACGGCAATTTCCGAGGTGAAGAGCGGACTTACGGATGAAAAAATCGAGGTCAACGACTATATTGAAACGGAGCATATCGTAGATGCATTTAATCAGCTGGTGGAGAGAATGAGGGTGCTGGAAGAGTCCCGACAGGAGTTTGTTTCCAATGTCTCCCATGAGCTGAAAACTCCGCTGACTTCCGTCAAGGTTCTGGCGGATTCCCTGAATAATCAGGACAATGTTCCGGTTGAGGTATATAAGGATTTTATGTCCGATATCGTGAATGAGATTGACCGTGAAAACGTCATCATTAACGATCTTCTTTCCCTGGTTAAGATGGATAAGAAAAATCCGAATATCAACATTACGCAGGTAAACGTAAACGGACTGATTGAATCCGTTTTTAAAAGGCTTTTGCCGCTTGCGAAAAGTAAGAAAGTCGATCTGATTTTTGAAAGCGTGAGACAGGTTACGGCTGAACTGGATGAAATCAAGTTCAGTCTTGCGTTGTCCAATCTGATTGAGAACGGAATCAAATACAATCATGAAGAGGGATATGTAAAGGTCAGTTTGGATGCAGATTACCAGAACTTTATCATTACGGTAAGCGATTCCGGAATCGGTATTCCGGATGAAGACCAGAAATCAATTTTCGAGCGTTTCTATCGCGTGGATAAATCACACTCCAGAGAAATCGGAGGAACCGGTCTCGGACTTTCCATTTGCAAGAGCGCGATTCTTCTTCATAAGGGAACGATCAGTGTGGAATCAAAGGAAGACATCGGAACCACATTTACGGTAAAAGTACCGTTAATCTATTCATCCGCCGGAAGAGTGGTGGTTGTTCCTGCGGAGAACAAAGAAGAGCATCTGGAAAAATTTGTCGAAGTGCCGGTGCCGGAACTCGGGGCGGAATCCGTTACGGAGGTTGCCGAGCAGCTTCTTGATCCGCAGAGCGAAAAGCCGATTGATCTCGGTGTTATTCCGGATGAGGCTGATGATACCGAAAACATTGCGGGTGTAATCGGTAATGAAGGTACGGGTGAGGAACCGGAGACGGATGAATTTGATGATGGCTTCGAGGAGGATTCAGGTGAAGACATAGATGATGACGACGAAGAAGACGATGACGACGAAGAAGACGATGACGACGAAAACGATGATGACGACGAAGAAGATGATGATGACGACAACGAAGACGACGAAGAAGATGAAGTAGATGATGATGACGACGAAGATGATGACGACGATGACGATGAGATAATCGAGGGAAAAGAGGAATGAGAAGCTTTGGTTTGAAAAACGGAAATGCTTTATACAGAGTGATATACAGCCTGCTCTTTGCAAGTCTTCTTATTATGCTTCCGATATTGTCCTACGGTTGTAGTTCGAATAAAACCAAGCCGGATGCTGAACTGAGTTCAGAGCTGAAGAAACAGTATGTTTACTATATCAACCGTGATAAGACCAGAATTCAGGGGGAAGAGTATACTTTTACGGAAACGGGAACGAGTGCACAAATTGAGGAAATGGTGAATGCACTTGTTAAGAATCCCGCTCATAAGGAACTTCGTACTTCCATGAACAATAATTTTTCCCTGATTGATTATTCTCTGAAAGACGAAACGCTGACATTAAATTTAAGTCCCGAATACAGGGAACTGTCACCGAACGAAGAAATTCTGGTACGGGCGGCACTGGTTCGTTCTTTCGTGCAGATTGAAGGAATTCAGTATGTGCAGTTTACGGTGGACGGTGAAATTCTGACGGATGCGGCGGGCGCTCCGGTCGGACTTTTGAATGCAGATTCCTTCATCGAGAATGACGGAAAAGAAATCAATGCCTATGAAAGAGTAAGTGTGACTCTGTATTTTGCAACCATGGACGGAAAAAATCTGATTTCCGGACAGAGGTCCGTTGTTTATAATACCAATGTTTCCATGGAAAAGATGGTGATGGAACAGTTAATCAAAGGACCGGAGGTTGCGGGATACTATCCGACAATCAATCCGGAAACAAAAATATTAAGTGTAACCAATAAAGACGGTACATGCTATGTAAATTTAAGCGAGGATTTTCTGAAACAGACCTATGATGTTACTACAGATGTAGTTTTATATTCCATAGCTAATTCACTGATTGATTTAAGTAATGTCAACCGTGTACAGATACAAGTCGGCGGTGATTCGCAGATTGTTTACAGAGAAACGGTAAGCCTTGAGACTCCGCTTGAGAGAAATCTTGATATTGTGCTGAAGGATGAGCAGTAACACCGGTTTGAGAAAAACCGACAAATATTATCAGACTGTTATGAAGGAGGGATGGATAATTGAGACGTCCCCTGATGTGGATTTGTATCCTGGGGATTGCAGTTGCTTTTTTATTCCGGCTGGTGCTTTATAATCTGAATCCTCCGCCGGAGTTCGAGAACCAAATCGAATTAACCGGAAGGATTTACAAAAAAGAAATAAAGAATAACCGTCCGGTTCTGTATTTAAAAGGATGTTCCGTAAAGGATTTTTCTTCTTCCGGGGAAAATTCCGGTTATCCAAAAGGCAGTTCTGCCGAAAAAAATTCCAAAGATTATTCAAAAGATTATTCCAAAGATTATTTAAAAGACTATTCAAAAGATAATTCCCAAAACGTTTTAAGTGAGAATTCCCGTACTGTCAGGATAAAAGGTGTTATCTGTTACCTTGACGGATATGAAGGAGAAACTCCGGAATCCCTTGATGATTATCCGCTCGGAAGCAGCCTGACGCTTAACGGGAAAATATCGATTATAAAAAAAGCAACAAACCCGGGTGAATTTGATGCAAGAAGGTACTATCTTGCAAGAGGTTATGAATACTGTATTTTTGACCCCGCAATAAAGGCTTGCACGGACGGAAGCTTTGTCGGGGAAACGTTGTTTCGGCTGAAAGAAAAAGGCTGCAACATTCTTCTTTCCGAGGTCGGGGAAAAATACGGCGGAGTACTTTGCGGCATTTTATTCGGAAACAAAAACCACTTGTCGCCGGAATTGAAAGATCTGTTTACGGACGGAGGAATTGCCCATATTCTTGCAATCAGCGGGCTTCACGTTTCCTTAATCGGAGCGTTTTTATATGCGGTACTGAATCACCGGCCGGTTCCCGGGAAAGCCGCATTCGCGCTTACCGTTCTGATTCTGGTTCTGTATGGAATTTCGGTCGGATTTGCACCTTCGGTATTCCGTGCGATTTTTATGTTCTCATATCATCTTTTGGCAAAATTGCTGAAGAAACCGTATGATGCACCGACGTCTCTTGCGCTGTCGGCATTTCTTACCTGTCTGTTTTTTCCTTTTATGCTGACTGACTCTTCTTTTTTGCTGACATATCTTTCGGTGACCGGAATTCTTTTGATTTACCCGCTTTTTATACCGTTTGTAAACAGAAAGAAAAAGAGTGTGGACGGACTTTATATCGGGTTCTCCGTTTTTATTTCATCGCTTCCGGTTCTGGCAGCTTCCTTTCATCAGGTTTCTTTGGCCGGTTTTATATTGAATTTTTTTGTGATTCCTGCCATGCCGGTTTTGTTCGTATGTGCATTCGGAGTAATCTTTTTCTGCAGGTGGTTTCATCCCGCAGCCGTTCTGCTCGGAATAATCTGCAGGGCGATTCTTTTTACCTTTTCGTTCGGTTCCGAAAAACTGGCAGAGCTTCCTTTTACGGTAATCGGTATTAAGACTCCGTCTGCGGGAAGAATTCTTATTTATACTACAATTGTAGTTTTACTGGCGGTACTCTGTACCGGATTCCGCAGGAAAATGAAACTTGCTTTTTACAGGATGAAGCAGAAGGGAGACAGCGGAAAAGAAAACAGCCGGAATGAAACCGACGGTAACAGCTACGATACGGAGTACAGAGGATTTTGTATTGTGGAAACAGCATACCGGATCGGAGTATTTTTGGTATTTGCACTTCTTTGCCTGTTTCTGCTTTCGGAATCAAAGAAACCCCGGATTACCTTTTTGGATGTCGGGCAGGGAGATGCGGTTTTTATCAGAACGGAGAGCAAAGATGTTTTCATGATAGACGGCGGGTCCACATCGAAAAAAGATGTCGGGAAAAATATCCTTGTACCGTACTTGAAATATGAAGGAGAAAACAGTATTGACCTTTGGTTTCTGACGCATGAGGACGAGGATCACGTAAGCGGTTTCCGGGAGGTGCTTCAGAGCGGAGAAATAAAGGTGGAAATGCTTGCGGTACCGTATGTGCTGAAAGATCATTTCTCCGAAATCACCGGACTTGCAAACCAAAACGGCGTGGAGGTGGTTTACCTCGAAGAGGGTGACAGAATAGGGACGGAATCGGAAAGGACGAATTTTTACATTGCATCGCCGAATCCGGAGAATCATTACGCGGATTCCAATGATGCTTCTTTTGCGATTCTTTATCAGGAAGGCGAACTGACGGCTGTTTTTATGGGGGATTCGGGGGCTTCGGCAGAAGGGAGGATGTTAAAGTGTGTGGAGAAATACGGCGATAGGTGTGTTGAAATACTGAAGTGCGCACATCACGGTTCGTCAGCCGGCTCGAATTCGGAAGAGTTTATAAATGCCCTGTCTCCCGATATCGGGATTATTTCCTGTGGGCTGAACAACCGGTACGGGCATCCGCATAAAGAGACGCTGCAACGGCTTGAAAAAACAGGATGCAGGATTATGAGGACGGACCTGGACGGAGCAATTGTACTGGACCGGTAAAGACAGGGGAAAAGTACGCTCATAAACTTATTGAGGATTCTATTCGAATCGGGTATAATCATAAATGTGTGACCGTGTCCGGAAAAAGACACAAGATATTGTAGAAATGAGTCTTCGCAGTCGCGATGTGAATGGTTGAAAGAAGCCGGATTATCGAAAATGATTAAAGGAAGATACAATAATTAATGACGAGATAATCCGGCGAAAACATCATGAACGGAGGCGGAAATCCGTATGAATATTAATATTTGCAGCAGCCGCGGAAAATCCATCAGCATTGAAGTCAGAAAATCCGGTGAGCTTTTGGTCCGGGCTCCGAAGTGGATGCCGAGAAGCGAAATCGATAAGTATATTGAAAGTAAATCCGAGTGGATTGAAAAAACAATGGAAGCAGTCCGGCTCCGGGAAGAGAAGGAAGGGGTAATTCAGTACTTTACGGAAACGGAACTGAATCATCTGGTCCGGCTGGCGAAACGTACCATTCCGCAGAGAGTTGCATATTATGCACCGATTGTGGGCGTGGATTATAACAGAATTACGATCCGGAAACAGCAGACAAGATGGGGAAGCTGTACCGGCAGCGGCAATCTGAATTTCAATGCATTGCTGCTTATGGCTCCGCCGGAGGTTTTGGACAGTGTTGTAGTACATGAACTGTGTCACCGCCTTCAGATGAACCATTCGAAAGCATTTTATAAGGAGGTTTACCGTGTGTTTCCGGATTATGACAGGTGCGATAAATGGCTGAAAGAAAACGGAAAAAAGCTGCTTTTGAGACTGCCGCAGGCGGGAGAAAACAATGAATGCCGTTAAAGACGATATAAAAAACAAATCTTTAAAAAAAGTCTATCTTTTATACGGCGACGAGCCGTATCTGGTGAATTATTACCGTGATCTGCTGGTGCAAACCGTTCTTGGGAAGAAAATTTCCGAATTGTCCGGTGACATGAATTTTACCAGATTTGTCGGCACTGCAACCGACGTAAGAAAAGCAGGGAGCAGTATCGGAACCATGCCTTTTTTTGCGGAAAAAAGAGTGGTTTTGCTTGAAGGAACAGGGTGGTTTGCGAAGTCAAACGAAGAAGCGGCACTGATGGTTAAAACCATCCCCGACAGTACCTGTGTGATTTTCGTTGAAAAGGATATCGATAAAAGAAACGCTGTATATAAGGCCGTGGAAAAATGCGGTCACGCGGCATTTTTTCCGGAACAGCAGCCCGAAGAGATTCAAAAATGGATTGTTGCAAAAGTCGGTGCCAATCATCAGAAAATCACAAACGGTGCGGTAGATGCCCTGATTAAGTGTGCGGGGTTAAACATGACGGCCATATCCACGGAACTTGATAAAATTTATGCGTATTGTATGGAGAAAGAAGCCATCGGCAGGGAAGACGTGGAGGCGTTATGCCATGTCAAAGCGGAAGACCGAGTATTTGACATGATTATGTTTATGGCTACAAAGAAACGTGCCGAAGCACTGAAACTGTATTATGATTTGCTGGAACTCAGGGAGTCACCTGCCGGAATTCTGGCACTGATCGAAAGGCAGTTTCGTATCCTGATTGCGGTAAAACCGTTAGCGGGAAAGGGCATGAAGAAAAATCAGATTGCCGATGAGCTGGGACTGAAACCGTTTGTTGTCGACAAGGCAATGTCCCAGGCGAGATTTTTTTCCCAGGAGGATCTGATTGAGGCATTAAAGGATACGGCGGAGTATGACAGGCAGTCCAAATTCGGCGAAATATCGGACCGGATGGCTGTGGAACTGCTGTTAATCAAATATTCCGAAAAAGAGGATTAGTGTAAAGATTCGGAACGGCAAAAAGACATTTCGGACCGGGAGCGGCCCGGATGAATAAAAATCGGAGAGAACGACATGGAATACGAAATGAAAGCAGGAGATATCTACAGACATTTTAAGGGGAACCGTTATGAAATCGTGGCGGTTGCCGAGGATTGTGAGGACGGAAGCCCGCAGGTTGTATACAAGGCACTTTATCCGCCCTATAAAATTTATGTGCGCCCGTATTTCGAGTTTGTCGAAGAACTCGATAAAAACCGGTATCCGAAGGCAGAGCAGAAGCACCGGTTCGAAAAGGAAAATTCCAAAATCGGTGAGAGAAAGTTTTTCGGTAATCTGGAAGGGCTCGGTGAAGAGCCCGCCAAAAAAACGGACCCGGATGCTTCCGAAACACAAAACACCAAACCCGAAGAGCCGGATTTAAAAACAGCCGAAAAACCGTTTGTTCAGGATACGCCGAAAGACGGCAGATTCACGGAAGCAGGCAGAATCAGCGTTGAGAGAAAGGTTGACCGGAATCTTCTTCTTTTCCTGAACGGAAATACGTTTGAAGAACAGATTGCGGTATTGAAGGAAATGAAAGGCAAAATTACGGACGAGATGTTTGCAGTGATGTTTGCATCGCTTGATTTTCCGATGCCGAACGGGGATGAGGATACAAGGTATTCGGCACTGATGAAACGGCTTGAAACCATGCACGAGTTTGACGGAAAGAGATTCCGGATCTGACGGCGAACCGGAATAAACCGGTATTCGGATTTAATCAGTATTTGGATTTAAGGGAATTAAGAATCAGAAAATGATGACAGTTGACGATATTTCATCTCTTCTTGTCTGGTATGAGGAACATAAGCGGGATCTTCCCTGGAGAAAAACCGAAGACCCTTATGAAATCTGGGTTTCCGAGATTATGCTCCAGCAGACCAGAGTGGAAGCAGTGAAACCGTACTACGGTAATTTTTTAAAAAAATATCCGGACGTCAGGGCTCTTTCCGAGGCGAAAGAAGACGATCTTGTACGAATCTGGGAAGGACTCGGGTATTATTCCAGAGTCCGGAATATGCATAAGGCGGCCATGGATGTAATGCTCCGGTGTGGCGGCCTTTTTCCCGTTTCATATGAAGTTCTTCTTACCCTCCCGGGAATCGGGGAATATACGGCAGGTGCCGTCTCTTCCATTGCCGGAGGCGAAAACGTGCCGGCTGTGGACGGAAACGTGCTTCGCGTTTATACAAGGTATACGGCGGATCCGGAGGAAATTACGAATCCGAAATGCGTGAAGCGAATCCGGGAAGAACTGAAAGAGAGCATGCATGCGACCGCGGGAGATTCACCGGTATATTCTCCCGGAAAATTCAATTCCGCCATGATGGAACTCGGTGCCACGGTCTGTCTGCCGAACGGGGAACCGAAGTGCGCGGAATGCCCTCTTGCAAAAAACTGCAGGGCATATGCGGAAGGAAAAATGCTTGAATTCCCGAAGAAGGCGCAGAAAAAGGAACGCAGAATCGAGAAGAGAACCGTTTTTATTATGGAATCCACGGGTGGAATCGGACTCCGGAAAAGACCGGAAAAAGGGCTTCTGGCAGGGATGTATGAATTCCCCGGAACGGAAGGACACTTAAGCCGGAAACAGGCGCAGGATTTTCTGGAAAGTCTTGGGTATCATCCTCTCAAAATAGAGCGGATTGAGGATGCAAAACATGTTTTTTCGCATGTGGAATGGCATATGAGAGCATATCATGCGGTGATTGATGATTTTACGGATCCGGTAAAAGAGGACGAAACGCAGGGAATTTTCTTTGTGACCAAAGAGGAGAGAGGAACCGGTTTTGCCCTTCCGTCCGCGTTTGCGGCATATAAGAAATATATTTTGTAGATTCGTACCGTATAAAAGCGCGTTTTTGATACTTTTTATGGTAATCTGAAGAATTATATGGTAGAATTACATTAGGTTTATATGGTTTTTGCGCCATATACGATTTATAGGGCTTAAGGAGGCAGGAAATGTATTCATTTGATGAGATTAAAAAGGTTGATCCCGAAGTTGCGCAGGCGATTTTGGATGAGCAAGCACGTCAGAATTCCCACATCGAGCTGATTGCTTCGGAAAACTGGGTAAGCAAGGCCGTTATGGCAGCTATGGGAAGCGTGCTTACGAATAAATATGCAGAAGGATATCCGGGAAAGAGATACTACGGCGGATGCGGTTGTGTTGACGTTGTAGAGGATCTTGCAAGGGAAAGAGCAAAGAAACTTTTCGGCTGTGACTATGTAAACGTACAGCCCCATTCCGGTGCACAGGCCAATATGGCGGTGCAGTTTGCGGTTTTGAATCCCGGAGATACCATTATGGGCATGAACCTCGACCACGGCGGACATTTAACCCACGGTTCACCTGCAAATATGTCCGGCAAGTATTTTAAGGTAGTACCTTACGGCGTAAACGATGACGGTTTCCTTGATTACGATAAAATGGAAGAACTTGCGTTGGAATGCAAGCCCAAAATGATTATCGCAGGTGCAAGTGCGTATGCAAGAACCATTGATTTTAAGCGTATTCGTGAAATCTGCGACAAAGTGGATGCGGTAATGATGGTTGACATTGCACATATCGCTGGACTTGTGGCAGCAGGACTTCATCCGTCACCCTTCCCGTATGCGGACGTTGTAACCACAACCACCCATAAGACCTTAAGAGGACCCAGAGGCGGTATGATTATGGCAAACCAGGCAGCGGCTGACAAGTATAATTTCAATAAGGCCGTATTCCCCGGAATCCAGGGCGGTCCGCTTATGCATGTAATCGCCGCAAAGGCAGTCTGCTTTGAAGAAGCATTGAGTGATGATTTCAAAGTTTATCAGCAGAATATCGTAAACAACGCACAGGCGCTCTGCAAAGGCCTCCTTTCCAGAGACATCGACATCGTATCCGGCGGTACCGACAATCACCTGATGCTTGTGGATTTGAAGAAATACAATCTGACCGGAAAACAGGTTGAGAAGTGGCTTGATGAAGCACATATCACCTGCAACAAGAATACGATTCCGAACGATCCCCAGTCTCCGTTTGTAACAAGCGGAATCCGTCTCGGTACGCCGGCAGTTACCAGCCGCGGAATGAATACCGAAGACATGGATCAGATTGCGGAAGCAATAGCGGCAGTCATCAAGGGCGGTGAGGAGAAGATTCCTTACGCAAGGGAAATCGTACAGAAGTTAACGGACAAGTATCCTTTAGACTAAAGTAAAGGTAATCATGATGAAGAATAAAACGGCCCTGAAAGTAATTACCGCCGTATTGGCAACGCTGCTTTTAATGGTGAGCGTTGCCTGTTCTTTTCAAAAAAAGATTGTTCTGACCACGGGGTTTGAAGAAGGCGAGCTTTTTAAAATAGACAAAGCCACCTGTACCACGGGCGAGTACATGGTTTATCTGGTCAACATGCAGAACATGTATGAGAATGCATACGGTTCCGAAATCTGGGAGATGACCACCTCCGACGGAGAGCCACTTGAGGACGGTTTGAAGGAAACGGTGCTGTCCCGTATTTCCAGAGTCAAGGTCATGAATCTTCTTGCCGAAAAAAAGAAAGTCGAACTTTCAAAGGATGACGAAAAACTTGCGAAAGCAGCCGCAAAGCAGTATTACGGCGGACTGTCCCAGGCAGAGAAAGACCTTTTTAACCTGAGCGAGAAAGATTTCGAAAACATGTACCGGGAATATGCGATTGCAAACCGTGTATACGGATTTCTTGTAAAGGACATCAACCCCGAAATCAGTGATGATGAAGCAAGAACAATTACCGTGTCTCATATTTTAATCAAAAAATATTACATTGATTCCTCGGGAAACCGTGTGGAATATGATGAACACGAGAAGGCGGATGCAAGAGCAAAAGCAGAAGAAGTAATGAATAAAATCTATGACGGAAAGAAATTCGATGAACTTTCCGTTGAATATAACGAGGACGAAAGAAGCAGTTTTCTGTTCCGCAGGGGCGAAACGGATCCGGCATATGAGGAAGCGGCTTTCGGACTTGCAACCGATGAAATATCGGGAGTGGTTGAGACACCGGACGGATTCTATATTATCCGGTGTGACAATATGTTTGACCGGGACGAAACGGACCAGAACAAGCTTACGATTCTGAATCAGAAGAGAAATGAAGCGTTTGAGAAGGAATACAACGAGTTTCTGGGGGAACGGACCGGGAACTTAAACGAAGAAGCATGGAACTCAATTCATCCGGTAAAGGACGATGCGATTCATACGGCGGAGTTTTTCTCCATTTACGGATCGATGTTCCAGTAACGGAGAGTGCTTTTTATAAAAAACAAAGGAGAATTCGGCATGGAAAATGAGATCACTTTTTTGGGTGCATTTGCTGAGATGTGGACCAGAATTTTTGATTATCGCGGTGTTTCCGGACGGAAGCAGTACTGGTTTCCGTTTTTGCTGCATGCGTTGATTGCGCTGATTGCGTCCATCCTTATTCTGGCATCTTTGATGGTGGAACGCGGCGGATTATTTTTCAGCCTTGGGGCGTTTGCGTTAATAGGGTATCTGGTTTTATCGATACTTCCGTGGATTTCACTGACGGTCAGAAGACTGCGCGATTCCGGTAAAAGCGGATGGTGGACGCTTCTGGTACTGATTTTCGGAGTCGGGATGATTGCACTTTTGATTCTGTGTACTTCGGCAAGCACGATATACAACTACAAGGTAAACGGAAGTTTTGATCCGAATCAGAATATGATAGAAGCGGTTTACGGACCGCCCGAGATGTTTAATCCGTCAAGCAATGAACCGGAGGATGTCTACGGACCTCCGATGGATGACGGCTGGCAGGAACCGGAGGCATCGGAAATCGAAAATATCAATCCTTCCGGGACTGAAAATTTCAATCCCTCCGATAATGAGCCGTCAGTCGTTTACGGACCGCCCGAGATGTTCTGACAGAACCGAAGGCGAAACCGGCGGCAGTGCTGACGGGAAAGCGCATGCAACTACAAGTTGCAGCCTTACAGAAGGCTAATCCCTTGTGAGTAAACAGGGTTTATGTTATATTAAAGTGGTTGAACACGAAAGGAGATTTTTTTAGAAATGAGCTTAAAAGTTGAGAAATTAGAAGGCGGTATGGCAAAACTTACCATCGAGGTCAGTGCGGAAGAATTCAAAAAAGCAATTGAAACTGCTTATAACAAGAATAAGAAGAAGATTTCCCTGCCGGGCTTTCGTGCAGGAAAGGTTCCCCGTAACATGATCGAGAAGATGTACGGTAAGGGAGTATTCTATGAAGATGCCGCAAATGAGCTGATTCCGGGCGCATATGAGAAAGCATTCAACGAGTGTGAGGAAGAAATTGTATCCACTCCCGAAATCGATGTGGTACAGGCTGAAGAAGGAAAGCCATTCATCTTTACCGCAGAGGTTGCATTAAAGCCGGAAGTTACACTCGGTAAATATAAGGATGTCGAAATCGATAAGATTGAAGTGGAAGTATCTGAAGAAGAGATTAATGCGGAAATCGAAAAAGAGCGTAAGAATTCCGCACGTACCATTACCGTGGAAGACAGACCGGTTCAGGATGCAGATATTGTAACCATCGATTTTGAAGGTTTTGTGGATGATGTTGCATTTGACGGCGGAAAGGGTGAGGATTTCGATCTGACCATCGGTTCCCATTCCTTCATCGATACTTTTGAAGAGCAGTTAATCGGCAAGAACATCGGTGATGACGTGGAAGTTAATGTTACCTTCCCCGAGAATTATCACGCAGAGGATTTAAAAGGAAAGCCGGCACTCTTTAAGGTAAAAATCAAAGGAATCAAGGAAAACGAGCTTCCCGAACTGGATGATGATTTTGCTTCCGAAGTAAGTGAGTATGATACCTTTGAAGAATATAAGAAGAGCGTGGAAGATCACTTAAGAGAGAAGAAGACCGGTGAGGCAAAGACCAAGAAGGAAGATGCCGTAATTGCAGCGATTATCGAAGATGCAAAGATGGATATTCCGGAAGCAATGTTAAAGACCGAGCAAAGAACCATCGTTAATGATTTTTCGCAGAGACTTCAGATGCAGGGCATGAACATCGAACAGTATTATATGTACACCGGCACCAATGAAGAGAAAATGATGGAAGACGTGAAAGCGCAGGCTGAACGCAGAATCAAGACCAGACTTGTATGCGAAGCTATTGTGGATGCAGAGAAGATTGAGGTTTCCGAGGAAGAACTGGATGCTGAAATTAAGAAGCTTGCAGACCAGTACGGACTTGAATTCGACAAGGTTAAGAATGATTTCTTAGACGAGGAAAGAATCAAAGAATTCAAGAAGGACATTGCCATTCAGAAGGCAATTACATTTGTAAGCGAGAACGCAAAAGAGAAATAAGAGCGAATCGCTGAGAAAATAATTATGAAGGGGGAAGTAAAATGAGTTTAATTCCTTATGTCATTGAGCAGACCAGTCACGGAGAGAGATCTTATGATATTTACTCCAGACTTTTAAAGGACCGTATTATATTCCTGGGAGAAGAGGTAACGGATTTGTCCGCAAGCGTTATTGTGGCACAGCTTCTGTTCCTGGAAGCGGAAGATCCCGAGAAGGATATCCAGCTTTACATCAATTCGCCCGGCGGTTCCGTTTCCGCGGGAATGGCAATTTATGATACCATGCAGTATATCAAGTGTGATGTATCCACCATCTGCATCGGAATGGCCGCATCCATGGGTGCGTTTCTTCTGGCAGGCGGTACAAAGGGCAAGAGAATGGCTCTTCCCAATGCCGAAATCATGATTCACCAGCCTTTAGGCGGAGCACAGGGACAGGCTACCGAGATTGAGATTGCCGCAAAGCATATCATTCATACCAAGGAGAAATTAAATAACATCCTTGCGGAGAAGACCGGTCAGCCCTATGAAGTCATTGCAAAAGATACCGACCGCGACAACTGGATGACCGCGGAAGAAGCAGCAAATTACGGACTGATTGACAGCGTGATTACATCCCGCCCGAAGGATTGATTTTCGGGAAAAGCGTACAATACCCCCGAATCGGTGCGCCGGTCCGGGGGGATACTATTTGAAAGGTTTCCAAACAATGGGAAAGAAAAACAACGATACTATCAGATGCTCCTTTTGCGGGCAGACACAGGATCAGGTAAATAAAATGATTGCGGGTCCGGACGGACTGTATATCTGTGATGAATGCGTAGAGACCTGTTCCATGATTGTAAATGAAAACAAGCATTTTCACAGTCATAACGACTTTGAAGACGATGATTTTGAAAAGGACATAAACCTCTTAAAACCGGTTGAAATCAAGGAATTCCTGGATGATTACGTAATCGGTCAGGAAGATGCCAAGAAGGTACTTTCCGTAGCGGTTTATAATCACTATAAACGGATTATGGCGCCCGATGATATGGACGTGGAGCTTCAGAAGAGTAACATCATTATGGTTGGGCCTACCGGTTCCGGTAAGACTTATCTTGCTCAGACACTGGCTAAAATCATCAACGTGCCGTTTGCCATTGCAGATGCGACCACGTTAACCGAGGCCGGCTATGTAGGAGAAGATGTTGAGAATATTCTTTTAAAACTGATCCAGGCTGCGGATTATGACGTGGAACGTGCGCAGTACGGAATCATTTATATCGATGAAATCGACAAGATTACCAAAAAGAGCGAGAATGTTTCCATTACGAGAGACGTTTCCGGCGAAGGTGTACAGCAGGCTTTACTGAAAATTATCGAAGGTACGAACGCATCCGTTCCTCCGCAGGGCGGAAGAAAGCATCCCCAGCAGGAACTGATTCCCATCGATACCACGAATATTCTCTTTATCTGTGGCGGTGCGTTTGACGGATTGGAGAAAATTATCGAGGCAAGACTGAATCAGAAATCCATCGGTTTCAATTCCGTATTGGCGAAAACCAACGACAGGGCACTCGGAGAATTGTTAAAAGAAGTAGCGCCCCAGGATTTTATCAAATTCGGTCTGATTCCGGAATTTATCGGACGTGTGCCGGTCAGTGTATCACTGGAAGGTCTGGATGTAGATGCACTGGTCCGCATCATTACGGAGCCGAAGAATGCAATGGTAAAGCAGTACAGGAAACTTTTCGAACTGGACGACGTGGATCTGGAATTCGAAGATGATGCCGTTCGCGAAATTGCCGAAGAGGCATACGAAAGAAAGACCGGAGCAAGAGGCATCCGTTCCATTATGGAGAAAGTCATGATGGATGTAATGTTCGAGATTCCGTCCGATGACACCATTGAAAAATGCATCATTACAAAGGACTCGGTTCTCGGAAAGACGAAACCCATAGTAATACATAAAGGGGAAGCGGAGAAAAACAAAAAGAAGAGAGCATAAAGTTTTCACAAGAGGCGGAACGCATAAGAAAACAGTTTTTGATAAAAAAGGAATAATATGAGCGATTATGCAAAAATGAGAAGGCTTCCGGTAATCGCCATGCGGGGACTTGTTGTACTCCCCGACATGGTAGGCCACATTGATTTGAAAACAAAAGATGTGGAGGGAGCCTTTCGCAGTATTATGGAAATGGATACAGAGGTTGTACTGGCGACCATGCGGGAAGGACTGGACCGGATTACCGATCTTTCTTCCGTATATCCGGTTGGCGTGATTGCAACCATCAAGCAGCGCGTATCCCTTCCGAACGGAAACGTAAGAATCCTTCTGGAAGGCAAAACACGTGTTGTTTTTCGTGATCTCCGCGTTGTATCAAACGGTTCGTATCTCGGAGATGTCGTGGAAAAGGACATTATCCGCACGGATTTTAAAGGACAGGAAGAAGAGGTCCGGATTCGCATGCTTGCGGAAATTCTCGGCGAATACGTGATTTATCAGCCGCAGATTCCGAAGAGTCTTTTGGAGATTGCAAGAAGCACAACGGATCTTTATAGTTTTATGCTTGTTTTAATGGCAAAAATTCCTTTTCAGGCTTATACCAAACTTTCTTTTCTGATGCAGGAGAGGGAGGATCTTTTGTTTGAGTGCCTGTACCGTGAGTTTGCCAAGGAACTGGAAATCGCAAAACTTCGTCAGGGAATTACGGACAAAATCAGCAAAGAGGTAACGGAATCCGCTGCCGAGCAGCGAAAAGAATATTATCTCAAAGAACAGTTAAAAGCCATCAAAAAAGAACTCGGCGACGAGGATGAATCGGACGCCGATAAGTTCAGAGAGCGTTTAATAGAGCTGAAGGCAAGTGATGAGATTAAGGAAGATATCAGACGTGAAATCGACCGCTTTGAGAGGATGCAGCATTCCGCATCGGAAGCGGCTGTCGGATATCAGTATCTGGATACGCTTTTATCGATTCCCTGGGAAGAAAAGAGCGAAGACAATACGGATCTTGAGAATGCCAAAAACGTATTGGACGAAGACCATTACGGATTAAAAGACGTAAAAGAACGTGTGCTGGAATTTCTGGCGGTACGTGCATTAAATACAAAGGGTGATACCCCAATTCTCTGCCTTGTGGGACCTCCCGGAACCGGAAAGACTTCCATTGCAAAGTCCGTTGCAAGGGCCATGAATCGCAAATACGAGCGTGTCTGCCTCGGCGGTGTCAGGGATGAAGCGGAACTCCGCGGTCACAGAAGAACTTATGTCGGTGCCATGCCGGGGCGTATGGTAAAAGCCCTGTTGCATGCAAAAGTTGCGAATCCTCTGATTTTACTGGATGAAGTGGATAAGCTCGGAAGCGATTATAAGGGCGATCCGGCGGCTGCACTTCTGGAAATTCTCGACGGGGAGCAGAACGTGAATTTCATGGACCATTATGTGGACATGCCGATTGATTTATCGCCGGTCCTTTTCCTTGCGACCGCAAACGATACCTCGACGATTCCGAGACCGCTTTTGGACCGTATGGAAATCATTGAGCTTTCTTCTTACCTGGAGACAGAAAAATTCCATATCGGAAAAGAGCATCTCTGGCCGAAACAGCTTGAAGCAAACGGCCTTAAGAAGAATCAGCTGACCATTACGGATTCTGCAATCAAAACCATTATTTCCTGTTATACGAAAGAAGCGGGAGTGCGTTCCCTGGAAAGGTGTTTCGGCAAGATTAACCGGAAAGCCGCGAAGAAGATTTTACTCGGCGAGACGAAGAAGATTTCCGTTACCGAACGGAATCTGGAAGATTTCCTGGGAAAGAAGAAATATACCAGAGAAAAGAAGGCGGGAAAGGATAAAGTGGGAATTGCTACCGGACTTGCCTGGACACAGGTCGGCGGTGAGACGCTGGAGATTGAGGTGGACATCCTGCCCGGCAAGGGAGAGGTGGATTTTACCGGTCAGCTCGGTGACGTCATGAAGGAATCCTGCCTTGCCGCGATGAGTTATGTAAGAAGTATTGCACCTTCTTATGAAGTGGCTCCGGAGACGTTCAAAGAAAACGATGTGCATATTCATATCCCGGAGGGAGCGGTTCCGAAGGACGGACCTTCTGCCGGAATTACGATTGCAACGGCATTGCTTTCCGCCGTTACCAATATTCCCGTAAAAGGAGATCTGGCCATGACGGGAGAGATTACCCTGCGCGGAAGAGTGCTGGAAATCGGGGGACTGAAAGAAAAACTTCTGGCCGCAAAAGGTGCCGGAATGAAGACGGTACTGATTCCGGAAGGGAATGAAAAAGACGTTGCGGAGTTCGAAAAAGAGATTACCGAAGGAATGGAGATTATTCCGGTAGAGCAGATGGAGGAAGTGCTGAAGCAGGCACTGGCGCAATA
>JAILAD010000031.1 GCA_024681795.1 Lachnospiraceae bacterium
CCTTGGATCGCTTTTTGAAAGATTTACAAGAATAATAATGAGCAAAGATTTTCATATCGGAGAGTATGACGGTGAAGAAGTCATACTGCTGGGTACAGATGATTCGGACGAAGGCTCGTACCTTTTCGATTATTTGAATTCGGAGGATTCGGTAAAGTAGCGCAATAACAGAACCATTGTTTTATGCTGTTTAGTGAGTAAAATTGGAATATAAAAAACTACATCTTTATAAGATCAACTGGTTTTGAAAATACATAGGGGGCTTTTTGTGGAGATAGCATATAGGATATATCCGTTGCCAAATGGAACGGTGTATACGGAAGAAGAAATACAAACCATTGATGATGTTGTGAGATTATTTGATTATTGCCAGATTTTGGAGGCGAATATTTCAAAAGGTGGATGGAACTATCTTATTGATAGATTTGGTTTGAACGAATTGTTTGAAGCGGATAAAAAGAGCGGATGGTTTGATTGCACTAGTTTAGAAGAATTTGCCAAAGCCATAGCAAACGAAATGGATAATTCAGATTAAGCTTGATGTAAGATGCAGAGGAAGATGAAGATAAAATGATAAAGTAGAAAAGAGCGCAGAAATAATGGTGATTTCTACTAATTGATTTATAGGAATCGTTGATTTTGGCGGTACTGTATGGGAAATATGGTACCGCTATTTTTTGCTCGATCGCCTGCAGGTTCACACTTGCAGGTTTTTTGTTGCCAAAGCACCGGTATATCATTTCCGAAAGCATAAATCTCCGCCGATGCTTTGGCACATAGATCGATTATGGAAAGGAAGGAGGTGAATAGACACATGGAGTTTTTTACTACAGCCGTTAACGGCTTAAAAATTGTAGTAACAGCAATCGGCGCCGGAATCGGTGTCTGGGGTGTTATCAACCTGCTGGAAGGTTATGGCCAGGATAACCCCGCAAGTAAGTCGCAGGGAATCAAGCAGCTGATGAGCGGTGGCGGAATCATTATTATCGCTCAGACTGTAATACCGCAACTTACTAATTTATTCAGTGCAAGCTAAAAGGAGTATGGAATGGGAAGATTAATTACAGCAATGATGGATCACTATAACACACTCCTGATCGGTATTATCGAGTTCTGCCTGAAAAACATGTTTACGGATGTCAATGACGGAATGAAGTACGTGGTTGTGTTTGCGGGAAAAGGTCCCGGCATTGTGTTGCCGGAAGCATTTGAAATGATTAAGAAGTTATCAGACAACGTGATGCTTCCTCTTTCCTGTATTATTATCAGCTTTATTCTGACATATGAACTGATTTCCATGGTCATAGACAAAAACAACATGCATGAGGTGGACTCGGCACTTTTGGCAAGGTATTTATTCAAAGCAGTGGCTTCCGTGTTTCTTTTATCGAAAAGCTATGAAATAACAATGGCGATTTTTGACGTAGGGGCTTATATCGTAGAAGAAGCAGCGAAAGTCATTGTATCCTCAGCCGATTTAAGTGTACCGGATGCAATGGTAAATACCTATGTGAATTCCCTGAGCACGATGTCAACACCGCAACTATATGGTGCTGCAGGTGGCTTAATACTGTCGATGTTCACCTTTAAAATTATGGCAGTTTTAATCATTGTGATTTCTTATGGAAGACTGGTTGAAATGTTTTTAATGGTGTCTGTTTCCCCGGTTGCTTTCGCAACATTTGGTAACAAAGAGTGGGGACAAATCGGCGTAAATTATCTTAAGGCACTGGTGGCGCTTGCGTTCCAGGGATTTTTGATTATGGTTTTAGTCGGTGTATACACGGCGATATTAGAGAGTATGACACATGCGACGAACCTAACCGGAATGGTTTTTAATTTTGTGATACTGAGTGTACTGTTTTGCTTTAGTCTCTTTAAGACAGCGAGCCTGTCCAAGCAGATATTTACAGTACGATAGGAGGAGAAAATGGCGATATCCGTATCGGTGCCGAAGGATTTATCAAAGATCAAGACCAAGATGGCACTTAACTTAACAAAACGGCAGATTATCTGCTTTGGAGCAGGGATCGCTCTGGCCGTGCCGATGTTTTTCTTAACAAAACCGGTGCTCGGAGCGGAAGGTGCGGCAATGATATGCATGGCATGTCTGTTTCCGTTTTTCCTGCTTGGCATGTATGAAAAAAACGGTGTCCCGGCAGAAAAACTCTTGTATTATTCCATACGAAGAAAAGTATTAAGGCCGGAGATTAGACCGAGAATGAATAGAACCCGGTTTGAGGAAGAAGAATACAGAAAAAAAGTAAGGAAGGAGATTGCAGCACTTGAAAGGAAAGCAGCTTCAGGCGGCAGGAGAACTAAAGACAGCACTTGATGCCTATCAAAAGAGAATGAAAATCTGGCTGCAGGTAAATTTCAAGGATCGCAAACTATCCAAAGATGAGAAAAAGAAGTTGTATCAGTTAAAACTCTTTGATGCAGGAGTCTCGAAAGAACAGCTTGAGATTAATACTGCACAGAAGAGTATTCCGTTTCTAAAGATGTACGAGGAGGGTATCTGTCAGGTGACGGATACCTTCTTCTGTAAAATCATTGAATTTCAGGATATCAATTATGAACTGCTGGAAGTCGAAGAGCGAGGGGAGGTACTGGAAGAATATTCCAAGTTTATCAATTACTTTGATCCTTCCATAAAGTTCCAGTTGTTTTTCTTTAACCGCAAGGTTTCGGCAAAGCGGTTAAGGGAGCGTTTTGAGATTCCTGCCCAGCAGGATCAGTTTGATGATATCCGTGAAGAATTTGCAGAAATACTAAAAAACCAGTCTGCAAAGGGAAATAACGGAATCATCAAATCCAAGTACGTCATCTTCGGAAAAGAATGTGAATCCTACGAGGATGCCAGAGCAAAGTTAGAAAATATCAGCAAAGACGTTGTAAGAAACTTAAATAACATGGGTGCATCGGCAAAGCGGCTGGATGGGAGGGAATGGTTACTCTTACTCCATGATTACTTTGTACAGTCCACGAAAGAGCAGTTCGTCTTTGATTATCAGACCATGGAGGAAGAAGGCCGGAGCGAGAAAGATTACATTGTTCCGAAGGTCTTCGACTTTTCTGAAAGGGACAGCTTTAAATCCGGAAGCAGATACGGAAAGACGTTATATCTGGATGTAATCTCGCCCCGGATGAATGATGAGTTTGTAAAAAAACTTTTAGAAGTAGACGGAAACTTTTCCGTATCCGTGCACATGCATTCGTTAGGCCCTGTAGAAGCAATCAAGGTGGTAAAGCGGGCTTTGACGGACATCCAGAGTAAAAAGATTGATGAACAGAAAAAGGCCTTTAAAGGCGGCTGGGACATGGATATTGTTTCGGCGGATATTATAACATTCGAGCAGGATTTAATGGAATTATCCAATGACCTGAATTCCTCGAACCAGAAACTGTTCCAAACCACCATCTTAATTACGGTATTTGGAAAAGATGAAAAAGAACTCGACAACATGTATCAGAGTGTGAACGGAATCATCCAGCAGGCAAATTGCGAAATGATCATGTTTGATAACCGGCAGGAACAGGGATTCTTTTCCTCGGCCCCGTTATGTGTGAATGAGTTCCAGAAGGAAAGGCTATTTACAACAAAGGTTATGGCAGTCATGATTCCGTTCCGGACCCAGGAACTGTTTATGGACGGTCCGGCGATTTATTACGGGCTGAATGCATTATCCAACAACATGATCCTGGCAGACCGAAAGCGCCTTCGTACACCAAACGGCTTAATTCTCGGGACACCGGGATCCGGAAAATCCTTCTCGGCAAAAAGAGAAATCCTGGCATGCTTTTTAACAACCAGGGATGAGATTATTATCTGCGATCCGGAGGGAGAGTATTATCCGATTGTGGAAGCACTAAACGGGCAGGTGGTAAAACTTGCCACGAACTCAAAAGCATACTTAAACCCGATGGATATCCAGTTATCCCATAAGGGTGATAAGGAAGCAATCCGGTTAAAATCAGCATTTATCATCACACTGATGGATCTAATTGCCGGAGATACCACAAGCCTTGGAAACGATGAAAAGGGAATCATTGACGAATGTATCCGGCAGATTTATGACCGGTACTTTGCCAATCCCAAACCGGAGAACATGCCGGTACTGGCGGATCTGTACCAGGCACTTTTAACCTACGATCCGAGAACGGGAAATCCGTACATGGAGGAGCATCTTTGCATGGAAGCAAGGAAGCAGGCGGTACATATCGCAAACAGTTTAAATCTCTATGTGAATGGTTCGCAGAACTATTTTAACCACCGGACGAACGTGGATAGCAATAACCGGATTCTTTGTTTTGATATCCGGGACTTGTCGAACCAGCTGAAAGAAATCGGAATGCTGATTGTACAGGATGCGGTATGGAACAGGGTCAGCAAAAACCGTGAGAGGAAACTATCTACCAGATACTACTGTGATGAGTTTCACTTATTGCTCCGGGAAAAGCAGACTGCGGATTATTCAATTGAGATGTGGAAACGGTTTCGTAAATGGGGCGGTATTCCGACGGGACTTACCCAGAATGTCACGGACTTTTTAAAGAGTCCGGATATCGAAGGGATCATCGGAAACAGCGATTTTATATATCTTATGAATACCGGAAAGGAAGACCGGGATATCTTAAGGAAAGCATATAACCTGTCAGAAGGGCAGTTAGCACATATTACAAATGCAGAGCAGGGATGTGGACTGATTATTTTTGACAACTACGTGATTCCTTTTATTGACCGGTATCCGACCAATACCAAAACCTATGCCATTATGAACACAAAGCCGCAGGAAGAGGGTGATTAAATGGCAAGGGATACCAAATTCCGGGCGGATGCAGCATTTGACGAAAGCCTGGAAAAAAGAGTTTCCGCGTATGACAGGAAAAGTGAGAGGGCAAAGAGAGCATGGGTCAATGCCAGAGAGGAAAATAAACAGCCAAACAGTTCCACCTATGTGGATGTTCCGGAATTTCATATCGAGAGAAGGATTGATGCGGATACGGGAAAGGTTTCTTATGAACTGGGACAGAGTATCAATCGAATTGCGACACCGCACATAAGGAGCCTGAAGCGTTTAAAGCGAAGGGCATATTATGAGGCGAGCGGATATCTGCATCGGAAGGTATCCGAAAATGAGCAGGATAATATCGCAGTAGAAGCATCGCATAAGACGGAGCAGACCGGAGAGGAAGCAGTTGCAAGCCTGAAGGGAATGTTACCGTCCGGCAGAACACTATCGAGAAAACTGCAGCAAAGCATAGAACAGAAAAATCAGCGGCAGAGGCAGGAAAACAGAGTCAATTTGTTCCGGAGGGAAATGGATGAATATAAAGCAGCCCAGAACCAAAACATGTTTTTGACAAAGGAAAAAGGGCAGGAAGTATTCAGACAGAAACCGGTCTCTTTTGCAGGAAAGAACGCAGATAAGGTAGCGAAGGCCACAACAAAAGATGCTGCGGAAGAGATGCTAAAGGCCGAGAAACGAAAACGCAAAAAACGAATGCGGAAGATGGCCATGCGGGAGTTACAAAAGGAAACGGCAAAAAAGACCGCCCGGGCAACGGCAAAAGGAGCAGAGGCCGGAGTCGGAGCAACCGCCGCAACCACTGCAGCGGGTGCAGGAGTCAGTACCGCAGCGGCATCCAGCGGAGCCGGCTATTATTTCCTTTATGCGGTCTTAATTATCGTATGCATTATTCTTTTGATCTTTATTGCCGCGCTTTGTGTATTTTTATTTGTTTCCCAGAAAAACCTGCAGGAAAATGTTCTGATGGCAATGTACCAAAGCGAACCGGAACAGATCGAAGCAGCGGAACTGCATTACAGCTATCTGGAAGCAAATCTGCAACGATATATGGAAGAACTGGAGGATTCCGAAGAAGGATACGACGGTTATGTGATTGATGAAGCGGCCGGGATCGGGCATAATCCGTACACGTTAATTAATTATCTGTCTGCAAAATACGGACAGTTTGAATATGCGGACGTGGAAAGCGAGATTGATGAACTGTACCAGGAGTCTTATACGCTGACCACCTGGGTGGAGGATATTGATGTCACACCATCGGAAGAAGAGACCAGCGAGGATCCGGGGGAAGAACCGAGTGAGGAACCGGAACCTGTTACACTGCATATCTTTCATGTGAAACTTACCAAAAAGAGCCTGGAGGAGATTGTTTCGGAACGGATGGATGAGGAAGAAACGGAGAGATATGACTTATACGGGGAGACGCATGGAGGATTTCAGTTTGTCGCATCTCCGACCGGAGATGATTTTACCGGCAGAATCAGCAGTTATTACGGATACCGCTATCATCCGATCCGCGAAGAGATACGGCTGCACAGAGGACTTGATATTGCACTTGCGGAAGGTACGGAGTTATATGCCGGTATTAACGGAACCATTACGGCAGCTACGGAAGATCCGGGAGGATACGGCAAATATATCACCATTACCGGAGAGGACGGAGTACAGGTGCGATACGGTCATATGTCCGAGTTTCTGGTAAGTGAAGGAGATGTAGTAAGATGCGGTGATCTGATAGGAAAAAGCGGAAATACAGGGGCGAGCACCGGACCGCATGTACATGTGGAGGTGTTAGAAGGAGGGAATTACTATAACCCTCTTTTTTATTTGGATACGGAATAAAGTCTCGCTGACGAGACTGATACGAAAAGGAGGATGAATGGAGAATAAGAAAAGAACCCTTCTTGCAAAGCGCCTGAAAGAGGCAAAGCAGGAAGCGAAACGAAAGCAGGAGGCTGCCGAAGTCCTGGAGCGGGCGCTCGTGGAAATGGATCAGGTAGAGGCTCAGAAACTCTTGCAAAAGTATCATCTGACTCCCGGGGAATTGGAAGACATTTTGGAAGAGAAAAAGAAAGAAAACGAAGAACTGTTAAAGAAGGACAGCGAATATGCTGTTCTATTTTTTGTGTGTTTATTCCGCGGAGTTTGCCAGGATTGTAAAAGCATTCGCACTGAAATGAAGACAAGAGGTTAATTCGTAAAAATTACATTTCCCACAGTGAAGGGAGGACTAAATTGCCACCGTAACGGTGATAACAAAGAAACCTTGAAAACACTACACTATAATCATGGTAGACCATGGGAAATGGACGAAAAATGAACAAATTGGAAGAAAGAATACAGGGAGTACGGATGAAGGACATTCAGCAATTTTTACAGGAAAATGAATCGGAGATGACGAAGGCCAATGCCTTTTCAGAGTATATGCGGCAGAAATTCAGGGAAAAGGGATTGCTGCAGCAGGATGTATTTTTGCAGGCGGATATTCCGGAGCGGTACGGATATAAACTGATTTCTATGGAAAAACATACAAAGCAAAGGGATATCATTATTCGGATCTGTTACGCAGCAGAATTCAACTTGGAGGAAACACAGGCAGCGTTGCACCTTTATCGGATGCCGGAACTGTATCCGGAATTCCCGCGGGATGCACTTATTATGGTTGCATTGAATGACCGGCCGGGAGATGTAATTGATCTGAATTCCGTACTGAAAAAGAACGGAATGGTTCCGCTTCGGTCAAGTGGAACTACAGTGTGATTGCCACCGTAACGGGGGCAACGGAAAGTACCTGATTTTGATAAAATGAAAAAAATGCGATGGGAGGGATGACCATGAAAATACAGGTTTTAGAATGTCCGAAATGCCATGCAACACTTGAAAATGATAACGAAAGCCTGGGTACCTTCTTTTGTAAGTACTGCGGTCAGAAGATTGTGGTGGAAGAACTGCAGGATGCCGCTGTTAAGGTGAAAGTGCGAGAAATGGAGATCGAGCACGAAGAGAAAAAGATGGAGTACGAGCAAAGGAAGCAGAATATCACTTTTGCTCAGGAAAAAGAGAAAGAAAATCGGAACTCCAAGAAACTATTGATCGGAATTGCAGCATATATAGCCATAATGGCACTTGCCTTTGTTGCTTTGGGTAGTTTAGGAGGCGATCATAAAAAGCTTGTGAAACAGCTAAGAAAAACCGAAATAGAAGTTCAGGAAGCAATCAGAGATGGCGATTATGATTATGCCATGATTAAAGTGAATGAACTCAGGCTTGATGATAATTATTCTGATGAACAAACCAAGGCATGGGACGAGAAAAGAGAGGATTATATCGAACTGATCAAAAGCAAGCAGAAGGTGAAAAAATAAGGGCTGAATACCTGTACATATTTGGTACACAAAAGTTTAACGTTTGTTCATAAAAAACAGTGCAGGATTGATAGACATTGTTCGCAAATTTGAATACAATAGATATTGTAATTGAATAAATCGGCAAAACCGTGGAAACGCGGCGGCGCAAAGCTTCAGAACCTGTCAAATGGTAGTCAGCTGCATTAAATAAACGCAAATAAAAGCATCTTTCTACAAATAAACATTTGATTGGAAGGATGCTTTTGGTGTTTATTGGAGGGCAGTGCATGAACAAAGAATTTATATCGGCAAAAGAATATGCGGCAAAGTATGATTTGCATCCCCGGACCGTACAGAAATGGTGTGCGGAGGGAAGAATAAAAGGGGCGTATAAGTTCGGTGCCTCCTGGGCCGTACCGGACAAAGCTCCGAAACCGAATGATCGGCGATGGAAGAATGGAGATTGGGTTGGATATCGGAAGAGAAACATAAAAACAAAGCAAAATAAAACAGATTAATTATTTTGGAAAGGTTTTAACTAATGGAAAATTCCTTAGATAACTGGATTGGTAAATCTGATGATATAGAGATTTCGTATGAAGTTTATCGTAAAAAGGATTCTTATGAAATTGATACTATTCAAGTGAATCACAATGTGCCGTCTACATTTGTCCTTCCATCGGGAAATTTTAGAGATGTTGTAGATGCCAAATGGGATGATCGCGTAGATAGGGCAGATCGGATAGACTATTTAATTGCGGTTTCGTGTGGTACTATTGCGGGATTGATTGATAGTTTTTTTGTGGGAGAATTCTCCCTTTCTAAGGCTAATGCATGGGGAAAGGACACTATAAATAAACTTGTGATTAAAGTGGCTAAGGTAAATGGTTTTTCTGGAAAGGACCTTCAGTCTGCAATACGTTTTCTCGAAAAGACATTTCCCTTTGCATCGGATAGCCTGACAGCAAAATTCGGTGGCGGTTTACAACATCATCTTCGCGATTTCTCTCATCATTTTAGTTTGGGTGGATTTTTATGCTCTTTGTTTACACAGTTTACCGGAAAAGTTATCGGTACAGATACCGCTGGTTCACTTATTATTGAAAAACTAACGGATACAAGTTTAATAGGAAAAAATATTGAAGAGAAGATTCTTTTTGGCACAATAAGGTGGGTTTTTCATCTGGCAAGCGACATGGCAGGGTCAAACCAAACGTTTGGAAATGGAACAGGAATTCCCGGTCCCATTATGTCAGCCATAAAGAGATTGTCAACGTTACCGATTTTTAAGGACAAGCTGATAAATGAAGTTGAGTTTCACACATGGGTTTCAAAACTATTTAATGGAACATTATTGGCCAAGAGGAATGCGAGCGGAAAAATAATTGAAAAAATACCTTTTGATTTAAGAACGGAAATGGGGATTTTAATTCAGACGGGTAAGCAACTTGTTCCAGTCATTATAAATGAATGTCTAGTCAGGGGTGCTTATTTCTTAAGACGCCTATTTATGTGGGTTGATTCGCATGAAATAAAATCTATTCGGGACTTTGGAAAAATCAAACCCGAGGAAGTTCTTCCCTTCAATAATCACTCTATACGGAGAATGGTTACTGTCTCTAGTGGAGTATTTTGTGCTATTGATATGACGGATGCTGCTATTAGAGCTGCCATAAAAAGTGGTGGTTCTGTAGCAAAATTTATGAAAGAATTTTTTGTCAGAATAAATGTTGCTGGTGTTGGAAGGTTTGTAATTGCATGTTCTTTGGATTTTGGCACGATTCTGGAAGAAGAAAGGCAAAAGGAACAGGAATTTGAAAAGAAGATTTTTAATGTAAAAGCGTTTTCATTAACCTATGAACAAACGCAGGTATTATATTCTATCCAGAGAATAATTGTCCTGCATGATGCGGGGAATACATCAAACGCGAACGACAAGAAGTTAAAAAAAGAATGGCTTAAAGAATGGGAGCAAAAGGTTCTAGAAGGTTGTTATGTTGCGAAGGAACATAGAAGTGAATTCTTTCTTCCTGATTATGCCTTGATTAATAAAATAAGCCGTTTAGGACTTGGGCCTTGGTTTTATTCGGTTATGATAGAAGCCATATACTTTAAGCCCTATAGCAATCTGACAAATGATGAGAAGTGGAAGAAATATAAGAAACTTAGGCTCAAAAAGGATTATATAAAGGAAGTATTTGTAGAACGCCAAACTTACTTTACCGAAAAGGATGTGAGGGAAATAAAGCATGAGTTCCGGCGAGCCTCCGGAATCGTGACAGGTACAAAAAAGGCGATGATTATCACTGCCGCTGGGACAGTGGCTATTGCATGTGTAACTGGTGGAATTGCACTTATTTTTGCGCCCGAGATAGCAGCCGGTCTTGTTGGCGGCGAAGGTTTATATGGTGCTGCACTTTACAGTCACAGCCTAGCGGTTTTAGGAGGAGGCTCGCTGGCTGCTGGTGGTTTGGGGATGGCTGGAGGTACGTTTGTTGTTACAAGCGGTGGAGCTTTAGTAGGACTTCTTGGTGGTTCAGGGGTATCAACAGCTTCTAGATTAGCCATTCTTTCAAATGCCGGTTTTATACGCATGGAATGTTGCAAGCTGATTGCATATTGTAGAGCGGTACTGGCTAAAAGATACAGCGATTTAGAATCCGTCAAAGGTATAAAAGAAGCGTTAAGTGAGAATTATGAAGAAATAAAGGAATTACTAAAAAAATTAAACATGTATACGGATCAAGATGAATTGGACGATTCTCCTGAAGAAGATGAAGAAGAGTCCGATAAAAATGAGTTGAGCGAGAAGAAACAAAAAAAATCTATAAAGAAAAGTCTTAAGTATATTAGAAGAACTGTTAAAGAACTAAATACTATAATCAAGTATGAAGAGAAAAATGCTTGATGTCGGTTTTTGTTTTTGTATAGGTAAGATGATTATACAAGGCGATTATGATAAGAGAGGATAGTAATATGTTTTGCGTTAATTGCGGCCATCAAAATCCAGATGGGTCAAATTTTTGTAATTCGTGTGGTTATTCATTTATATCAAAAAAAAGCGTTATAATTAATGGTCCCGTTTCTTCTGTAAATGTCAACAGGGGGATTGTGTGTTCACAAGACGATTATAATGCGGGGAGAGGTGTTGTATTTGCCGCATTGCAAAATCTTGGCAGTACAAAGGTTTATGCGTACGAGAATTCTTTAAAGAGGTATTTTAGTACGATTGAAGTCATTCACAAACATTTTAAAGGGACAAGATTAAGAGTAGAATACAAGGATTTTAGAGATCAGTTTACAAGAATTGAACAGGATATAGACAGAATAAAACAGATTACAAGCTTCGAAAAAATACATGCAAAGTATATTGTTGATATTGCCGTTTATAATTTGGACTGGAACTTTGACAGACCGGCTTGCAGACCGACTGGAGAGTTGATGGATTCCGTTATTTGGTATACCGGATGCATCTATGACGAAAAGCCGAGATTCGGAAAGGTGATGGGGGGAATTGTATCAGATACTGTTTTACAAGTTACGATTTTTTCGGGACATGATAAAGTGCAAAAGAACGCACATGCTGCAATGGAAAATCCTTACTATGTGGATTGTATTGAACCTTATGCTGGGAGTGTAAAGGATATACTTTGGCAGATTGGGGGAGAGATTAATTGTTATAGCAGATTAATAGCGAAAGCAGTTTTAAATTTGGAGAACTGTACAAAAATATTGGAGGAACTAAAGGATATTCCTAAAGAACAAGGAATATCGGAGGAAAGCATTCAATTAATTGAAAACACGTTTATTTTAGTAGCATACATGGATAAGTTGTTAAATATGCATTTGCTAAACGATAAAGGATTTCTCTCAGATGATGTACGTAATATATTAAAAGACAACATTTAGGAAGGGGTGGACTGGATGGGATTTGAAGCATTAGCCATAAAAGTTGCAAGCTCTATAGCCCTAACAGCAACGAAAAAAATAGTTGTTCCTACTGTTATAAAGGGAAGTGGTGTAATAATTGGCGGAGTTGCTGAATTGGCGGAAAATTCATCAAATCTTGCACAGGGAAGACTTAAAAGTATAAAGGATTTTTGGAGTGAAAAACAGCAGGCGAAGTTTTTGAAGCTCTTTGAAAAAGAGTCTGAAAAGCATTTTAAAGAATTTGTTTTGATAAAAGCTCAATGTGGATTGCCAAATAGTATTTTTGTGGCATATTCTCCACGAGCGGCCTTTTTCCTTGATGATAACCATGAATCTCCGTTCTCGCTTATGAATGCTGGAAATTACTATTACTTATATAGTTCATATCGAGATGGTTTGATTGGAAAAATAAAAGTTAATGAATGTAAAACCTCGAAACGGGGACTTGATTTTACTAATCTTCAAGCAGTTCAGTTACTGGAATGTTTTATTGGCGAAAGACGAATCGGAAATATACAGATTGTAAAAAGGAAACACTTTAAGGTTGTAGGAACGATGTCGGTTTCGGTCGGAAATGTTAGAGGAAAGATGGATCCAGAGGAGAATTCATGGACGAATCCCCTGTTTGAGGAGATTTCTTTAGAGTCCCAGATACGTAATAACATTGGGACATATTCCGTTATCAATTTTAAAGAAACGGCTATGGATCGTATAGATAATATAATCTTGGCTTACAGTGGAATTTTGATTGCCAGATTTTTATATCATGATATAGATTTTAAAAAAAGATAAGAGAAAATAACGACTATTTGCGGGAGGAGACACAATGAAAGTAAAATCTTTGCTTATTGTTTACAAGGAAAAAGATGAAGAATTCTTTAAGCATCTAAAAGGTTTGATTGATGCGAAGGATGATGGTGAAAACGGCGCTGTTGGTACTGAAGACGGGACTGTCAGGCCGTTTAAGTGTTCCGAAAAGCAATGGCTAAAGCATAAGGAAAAAGAAGGCAGAATCGATAAACTCGCGGATAAGTTTCTGTTTATTGATGATATTAAAGATGTTCTTATTCCAGATCCGATTTATAACAATTATGGCATTTCATACGGACCGGTGGATCGGAGAAATTATGTAATTCTTATTGACGAAAAATTCGAGTGGAATGAGGAATTATATAATCAGTTTCAGGGTGAATTGAAACAGATAACGGACGTGACTCTCGCTGAAACAAATGCCTATGCAAGAGGAGAAAATGCTAAAGAAGGATTAAAGAAGAAAGGTCCATTTCTTGCATTAGGATTGTTATTTCCTCCTGCACTTGCTGTTGCCGGACCACTGGTTGCAAAGGATGCTTCGGATGCTATTAAGAATTATAATGTTCTTAGAAGCCAAATGCTTTATTTTGCAATCACGAAAGTGTATTTAGAGGAATTAGATGCTTTTATGAAACAATAGGGGGAAGTGGTATGAACGAATTCATGAAATATAAGATCGATGAGGGTGATGATGTAATTGAGTTCGAAGTATATGAACCGCAGTATCTCAAGGAGTATTCCGATGAAAGACTGGCTTTTCTGGAAGAACAGGGACAGTTTTTCGAATTGGTTGAAAAGGACTTAGATCAGCAGATTGAAGAACTGAATGGAAAAATTGATAATCTTACAAATAAAGCGGATGGGTATGATTATGCCATTGCAATCTGCAGTGGAGCCATTGCTGGTCTGGTGGATATTCTTTTTGTTGGTGAATTTGATTTTGAAGGTGCCAAAACGTCTGTAGATGAAGCATTTGGAAAATTCGTAAATAATCGTGCAAAGGATATCAAAATTGATGAAGCATTAAAAAAGGCCAAAGAGAACTATGCCAAGAAAGGACAGCCGCTTACTAAGGAAAAAATAGCAGAGATTAAAGCCGGAATTGAAAAAAACTTCAAGGATAACCCTAACCTCGCCAGTTCGATTAAGGTATTAGAGGAAAAGTTCAAATTGCCGACCGATAATATCTGGAGTGGAGAAAATATAGGAATTTCAACATTAACGCATCATTTAGATGATTTAGCGCACCATCCCACGATTATTGGACTTGCGGCATCTATCCTTACGCAGTTTACAAAACAGGGATATTTTCAGAACAAAGAGGGGCTTCCGTTTGTTCTTGACGTAAAGAATAAGGAGTTAATTGGAAAAGATCTCAAGGCAAAGCTCGTTTGTGGTGTCATAAACTGGATTGGTCACTTAATAAGCGATATGGCAGGGTCTTACAGCTCAGCACGGAGAGGAACGCCGGGGATGGGATTGCCGGGACCTTTTGTATCCACGCTTAAAGAGTTAAGCACGTTACCACTCTTTAAAAATACTAATCTGGCTGAAATAGCAAATTATTTATTTACGGATGATAATGCCATATTTGGAAAGTTCCGGCTGGATCTTCGGTCTGAATTAGCTATCGCAAAGGAGCTTACCAAACAGGCCATTCCGGTATTTGTAGATGAAGTACTTGTGAGAACCAGTTTCTTTGTAAGGCGTTTGCTTGAAAGCGCTAAAACGGCACAAAGTATAAAAGATATTCCATGGAAAGAGGTCTTACCGGTAGGAAATCGTACGGTTGCTAGAATGGTTACTATATCTTTGGGCACAATGGAGGTAGTAGATTTAACGGATGCTGCTATTCGGGGAGCAATAGAAGCAAACAAAGCAGGCGCAGCTGGTGCTGAGGTAGGTGCTGCCGGAGGACCATATGGAGCCGCAGCAGGTGCGGCTACCGCAAGTACCGTGGCATTTTGGAAAACATTTGCACTTCGCGTTAATTATGTAGGAGTTGGTAGCTTTGCTGTTGCTGGATTTGTAGACACGGCAATGGGTATCCAGAGACAAAAACTAATTTCAGAGCGTATATCAATGTATGACCAAAAACTTGCTGTATCAAATGCCAAGGTATGCTTTAAAGAGGCTGAGATGTGGATAAGTGCTGAAAAAGCAGGCGAGTCGATAGAGGAAGCATACCGAATGATAGAAGTTTCAGAAAAGGAAATCGATGATGCGGTTGTAAAGATCCTGCAAAACTTAGATCTGATTGCGGATCATGTAGATGCTGCAGAAGAAAAGAATCCAGGATTAAAAGAAAGTATGTTAAAAACATTGAAATGGGGGATTTAATTATGGCAAATCAGGATGTTTTACAGATTCGTGTAGAGAATGTCGATGAAAAACAGGTGCCTTCTCTTATTCAGGAACAATTCTCTGTGATGGGAGAATTGAGAAAAGAAATAGAACGAGCATCCAATAATGCTTTTGATGCAAAAGAAGCGGTAATAAATGAGGTAGGCCCAAAAGCAATGTCCAAGAAGGAGGCTATAGAAAATCTTCAAACAGCAACTTTGAGTTTGGCAGATGCGCAGGTGGATGCCATGAATGCACAGAAACTATCTTTTGAATATCAGCAAAAACTCGCGGATATTACAAAATTCTTGTTCCGATTAGGATTGACTAATATTGCGATGAACCGCGTTGTTGTTGAGGAATTGGAGTACAAGCTTCGCAATGCCTCGCAAGAAGAATTGGATGATTTAGCTCGTGCTGAAATTGAGAATCTTTTAAAGAGACTTAAAATGCAGCAGGATATTGATCAAAAACAAACGGAACTGGCAAAAATTCTTAAAGAGCAGTCTGAATTAAATGATTCCCAGGCAAAAGAACTTAATGCTCAGGCAGAAAAAGATGAAGAGCATGACAGACGTATTGATGAGCTGTACGCTATTATTGCAAAGCAGGATCAGGTAATTGAGAAGATTCTGATTGAAATGGATGCAATGCATAAAGACATGTTTAAGATGGATGAAGAAATTAGATTTTTAAGGAATAAATAATACCGTTAATAATTTAGAAATAATAGCGGAAGGTGTCGAAAGTATTCGTAAAGATTACAGAAATCCAAGCGCGCATATAAATCAATTACAATGCGTAAACGCAAAGCAATGCTTTGACCTTGTATTGGATGTCGAAAAACTATTAAAACATATGTTAGATATGATGTCTTATTGAGGGGGATTGGATAATGGGAGTTAAGCAAATGCTATGGTCATTAGATGAAAAAAGGCCATTATCATTAAGCAAACTGGATAGCGAAGAACAATTAGAATATTTGATAAAAGACAATATTGATATCCTTGAGGAAAGCTGGCTGGTAATCGGGAATCAAATTCCAACTGATCTGAAAAAACGGCTTGATATTTTATGCATTGATAGTGATGGAAATCTTGTTGTAGTTGAATTAAAAAAAGATAAGACTCCACGCGAAGTCACTGCACAGACTATTGAGTATGCTGAATATGTTTCCAGAATAACGGTTCCGGAATTATCGGATATTTATCGCAAATCAACCGGTGGCAAAGATTTAAGCGAAGCTTATAATGATAAATTTGGGATTCAGCTTAATGAAAGTGAATTTAACCCGGAAATAAAAATGGTAATAGTCGCTACTGAAATGGATAGCAGTACAGAAAGAATTATCAAGTATTTAAGAAGTTATGAAATTGATATCAATATTCTTTTTTTCCAGATTTTCCAAGAAGGTAAGAAGAAATACATAAGCAGGGCTTGGTTTGTAGAGGATTATGATATTGAGGAAAATGTTTCAAAAAAATCAGAAATAGGCGAATGGAACAAAGAGTATTATGTATCGTATGGAGGTTCCCATAGATCATGGGATGATGCTGTAAAATATGGATTTATCTCTGCTGGAGGAGGAAAATGGTACTCTAAAACACTTTTTATGCTTCACGAGGGTGACCGTATTTGGGTAAGAATACCTCAGAAAGGTTATGTAGGGGTAGGCACGGTAAAGGAAGCTGCGACACAATCAGCGGATGCAACCTTTGTTTATAAAGGAAAAAACGCTAAAATGAAGGATTTGCCGTTAAAGGGAAATTATTATTTTGAAAATAGTAATACTGAAAAAGCGGAATATATTGTTAAAGTTGAGTGGAAACATACCGTTAGTGAAAAAAATGCTGTTCAGGAATTTGGTTTCTTTGGAAATGAAAATTCTGTTTGCAGGCCGAAGAATAAAAAGTGGGATATAACGGTAAAACGGCTTATGGATTTGTGGGGAATACAGGACTTGAAAGCAGATTAGAATTCCATGAATCAATGGTCGGAGTTTTAATCGATCGTTTCGGAAAGGATATTATCATCCTTCCTACAAGGGAAGAGGGATGGCTTGAAACGAACGTAGAGGTAGCGGTAAGCCGACAGTTTTACGGTTGGCTATATGCACTGGGAACGAGTGTGAAAATAACAGGACCGGACAGAGTGGTAAAAGAGTGGAAGAAGCAGCTTAAGGATATGAATGAGTTTTATAAATAAATGTAGTAATGGGAGGATCTACTTTATGAATGATTATTTGGGTGAATTAACAAGAACACTATTGAATCCGGGATATGATCCAGAACTGTTTTGCCCAGCGCCGAAAACCTTTATTTCTGAAGATAAAAAAGCAATTCTATTTATTGGAATGAATCCAGCAGGAGACAAAGAGGATGCCAAAAGAGATTATGCTACAGGTGGATTATTTTTAAATTACTATGAAGAATTTGACAAATTGTCAAAGGAATTCGCTAAACCAAAGCAAAAATCGAAAGGCTTAATATATAAAACATACTATAATCCAATTCTCAATTTTTTTAAGGAAGCTACGGGCGAAGACATAGCATGGGAATGGTGTAATTATAACTTTGATGATCTTCTTGCCATCATCAAACGAGTAAATAATGATGTTTCGGATAAAGATATAAGGATATTAAAAGATTGTTTTGATAAATATAACAATTCAGCCTGTCAAATTATAGTAAGAGATTTAGTTTACTATCATCAAACCAAAGATTTTAATACAATAATAAAATCTGCAGAAGATGATGAGGTAAAGAAAAATATAAAAACAGTCTTTGATAGTTATATTAAAATGTTTCCCAAAACGGATATGTTGAAATTGATTTATGTTAGTACTGCTACTTCGTGTAAATATATTGAGAACGTATTATTATCAAGTGGATGTAGACCTAATGATTTTGGAATCTATGAATACCAATATAACGGGATGATTATTCCGGTTGTACTTGCAGGACGGCCATTAAATGGGCCCGGTGTTATAGATAAATATTCAAAACGAAGATTATTGGGAACGGTTAAGACTGTTATTAATAGCTGAATATAGCAAAGACCAATATCTTTGTTATCATTCGATGGGGTGGAATTGGTTCCACCCTGTTTTTTTATAGGAAATTAATATGAAATCAGAAGAATTCAGCGTTATCTTTGGAAAATTTTTTTTTGAAAAAACATAGGAAAATCAATGGTTTGAAGCACTGCTTGATTGTATATTCCGACAACATAGAGCATACTGCACGGCATTTTAGTGCAACCTTTCCGTTCACTTAGAGCACACTCGCCAGAATGTTGAGCAGACCGGAAAAGAATCCGAATATCGTTATTTCCAGTGACGATAACAAAATAATAGATTATATGGATGCATATCCAAGATGCCAGTATATTCATGATCTGTTAGAAATCATCAGAAATAATTCTGATGATATAAATCATGCAATAAAGGCGGAGAGGGATAAGATAGAGGAAGCCCACAAGGAAGAGTTTAATAAATTGGAATATATTGATTCTTTTCTTGAGCGTATTGAAGCTGCATAAGGATCCAGATGGATTTTTTGGAGATTCCATTAATCAAAACAATTTTTGATTTTATCAAACTGAATATCACTCTGGACTGCCCGGATGTAGTGGAGGGTAGTGTTTTTATTTACATGACCGGCGGCATACATTACTGTTTGGAGATCTCCTTCGGTTGCCCGGGCCAAAGCCGTAACACTCCAGAATCGTATTTTGTGGCTCGACATATAAGGAACTCCAACTTCTTCGGTTATTTTCTTTAAGCGCATATTGAATTTGTTTCCGTCTATTGGGGCGCCTGCGAGATTGCAGCAGATATATTCCGAAGTAACCTCTCGTGCCTTAAGAGCGTATAAAACCCGTTCCGCCCGTTCTGATAACGGAAGTATTCTGGATCCGTGTTCACCGCCTTTAGTATGATTTACTTCTACAAAACGATTTTTCCCTTCTTCATTGCGCCGCAGTACAATTTCTTTGGAAATGGAAATGGTTTTCCGGTCGAAATCCACGTCTGTCCAGTGAAGCGCCCTTAATTCCCCGATTCTGGCACACAGGCAGAACATTAATTCAATCCCGTAATCATAGCCGTCCTTTTCGGGAAGATTGTCCAGATAGGCAAGGATTTTATTCCGGTCTTCATCGGTGTAACGGACATTTGAGTTATCAACGGCTTTGAATTTCAGGTCCCTGCAGCTTAGGTTCCGGCTCAAATTACTGGATACGATATCATTCTCTACCGCGATATCATAGACAACATTGAAAATGCTTTTGATATTGACGAAGTTCTTACGGGTGATGGTTCGGCCACCGGTGATTTCCTTGAAAAATTTCTTGATTTCGGAAGCTTTCAGTTCCGTGACTGGTCGATCGGAGATTGCGGCATGTTCATAATACTTTTTCCATATTTCCTTGTATCTGGTTACGGTTAAGGAAGAAGTATCCGGATCTTTTCCTTTTTGTGCTAAAACGATTTCAAAAAGAATCCGGACAGTATAACGGTCATCGCCGAACAGGTATATGTATGCTTTATCAAATGCGCGCTGTTTTGTTTTGGCTGAAATAAAACTGTTTTTCTTACGAAGAGCTAAAGGGATTCTTATTCTGTAGCGATCATGTATCTTATCATAGTAAGTGATTTTACTATCCTTCCGAATATAGGGATAGAATGCCTCTCGTACTTTCATTTCCCGCTGCTTTGCCATATATTGCCTTTTCATTTCTGCTAAAGCGGAATCTTCATCGGGAAAAAGAGCGTCATCAAATAGGGGTTGGCCGTAATTCTTGTTAATTCTTTTGTCTCTTCCGAATTCTTCCATATTCCGGTTCCTCCTTGCGAGAGTTTGAATGTAGTACTAAATAAATTATAGAACTATTCCACAATAAAGGAATAATTATTCCATAAATCGTGAATTTTATTCAGCCATCCGCACAGATAGAATAAAGGTATAAACTATTCCGTAAATATGGAAGGATTATGCCATGCAAGAAGATGTTATCTTTGATTTCGGCCGGCGGATAGAAGAAATCTGTGAGGACAATCACATCACGAAATATCAGTTGATGAAGAAAACCGGCATCTGCCACACGAGTTTTTACAACATGTGTAACGGCAAACAGACCACTCCGAACCTGGATCATATTCGTAAAATCTGCACAGCAGTGGATCTTGATTTTGCCGGATTCTTTACCTATCGGGGACAAGGACCGGTATTTACCAAAACCAGGATGGAATTCTTTATGGAATTGAACAAGTTGGACGATAATGATTTCGGAAGAATGCAAGGTTATTATCAGGCGATTCTTGAAGAGAAAAAGAAGGCAAAGGGACAGGATTAAATTTCCTGTCCTTTGTTTTTCTTTCTCTTTTTTTCGTTTTGTTTTTGTTCTTCTTGTTTTTCCTTTTCCTGAAGGTGAAGGAAGGAGCGGAGGGTTTCTTCTTTGGAAGACAGTTCTTTTAAATGCGACTGTAGTTCTTTGTTTTCTTTTGCGGCATCAGTTCTTGTTTTCTCCAAATCAGCCAAACGTTTTTGTAATTCTTCTACAGAGGTTTCCTCTGGATTTACGGACAGGCGTTCCAACATAGTTTTTGCTCCGGCAAAAAGAATCAGTTTGGATTCGTTTCGCTGTAAATATTTATCCGGATCTTTGGCTTTATGATAAGCATCTTCTGCCGGTTTGTTTTCTATATAAACCTGCAGGTAATGAAGCTGTTCTGTAAGGAGTTTCTTTTCTTTGTCGATGGAAACCATAAGAGAGCGGTTATCATGGATTGTATCCTTGATCCGTTTTATTTCATTGACCAGATCCCCGTAGGACTTCACACTTGCATAGGTTGCAGCTGCAATTTTCAAGTTCTGTCTTTCTGCCCAGTTTTCCAGACGGGGATTGTTTTCCAACTTTTCCGGTGTGATTTGTAACAATTTTCTTTCTGAGAGGGGAAGAGATTTCTGCTTTTGTTTCCATTCTTCTCTGGAAGCAATCTGCCTTTCAATTCGTTCTATAATTTCTTCTTTTGAGTTCCCTTTTCCCAAAGACCGGTAAGAGCCGCGGATAAAATTCCCATAGCCGGCCGGCTTAAAGGAGATGTATTTTGAAGAACCTTCTCCAAACTCAAACCCTTTTATCTGATAACCTTTCTCCATCATCCGTCGCAGGAAATCTTCATAATCCCTGGCTGCGCGAATGCAATCGAAGATATCTCTTTTCAAGATTAACTTGATGGAATTGTTTTTCCGGTCCGCTTCCCATTCGTTGTAGGCCATGCCTTTTTTCATGCCCGGTGTGATGACGGACAGGTGATGTTCTGCACAGAGTTCATCGGAAATCTTTCGGATATTCCGATAGGACCGGTTGCAATCGTTGTACCGATCATGTGTCACAAAGTCAGAGGAGCAGAAGATTAAGTGATTGTGAACGTGGTCTTTGTCTACATGGGTAGCCAGCACATACGGATGTGTGGAATGAAGAAGGCGGGAGGCAAATTCCTGACCGATAGCGTGGGCTTCTTCAAATGTCACTTCGCCGGGAGCAAAGGACTGTATGAGATGGTAGGCGGGATTTGCGCCGGGTTTCCCGAGGCGGTTCTCCATCTCAAAGTCTTTTTCCGCTGTTTCAACTCCGCAGGCAAAGCTTTTCACAAGGATCCGGTTATCTGTCTTATGCGGGTTGCAGATATAGTCTACAGACTTTTGAACTGTAGTTTTGACAGGATGGATTTTTGTAATTGCCATACTTCCTCCAGAATTCTTTTCGCTTCCTTTAAATCAGATGAGGATGCATATCCTGCAGCGTTTGCCTGGTGGGCAATCTGATTCAAGTTATTGGTAAGGTTGGACAGTAACCAGTTGTCATGATGAATCTCCGAGTAATCGATTGAATATACAATACCGGTTAGAATCATTTTTCTTATGTATTCCGAGCGGCTTTTCAATCCGGCCAGTTCTGTTTTACGAACCAAAAGGTCATATTCGTCTTCATTCAGATAAACGTTTACCGATATTTTTCTGCTTCTGTTTGCCATATGTTTTTCCTTTCTTTTCCGTTGGGCCAGGGACCCGACTCGTCAATTTCGTCATCCGTATGCATACGGGGGCGACATTGACAGGATGGTGTCGTGACACATCCAGTGCTTGCTAAACCAAAATCTGAAATTCGCTTTTTAAGGGCAGTTCATTTTTGAAAAACAAAAAAAGAACTGCCGGGCATAAATCACCCACAACAGTTCTTTGCAAGAATTCTAACATAAGAAAACCATAGGGGCAATGATTTTTCCAAATCGGTGGAATACCCGGGGTTTATAGGTGGGACTTGTCCTTTTCTTAAGGATTCATGGTGTAGCCATGGGACATTTCGCTGAAATAATTCAAGTTAGAATGGATTATGGATGCGTTTGTATTCGTCGGGGTTATTCCTCCAATAGAGTATTTAGGTAGAAAAAGCAGATCAAAGCTTTGGCGGCGATCTGTTTTTTTAATTATTCCGTTCTGGCGGAATAGTTCTTTAATACACAGGGATAATATCCCTTTTTTGTTTCGGGGTGGGTAGAGATGTAGCCCGGAACTACGGCGTGTAGCCCCAAACCTTTTGAATATGACTATTGCAGTTGTTAATATAAATTTATAAGGAGAATCAATTATATGAAGAAAGAATCTGAACTTTCGTTTGAAGTAGGACAACGGATAAAAGAAATCGAGGAAGCAAATCCGGAGATTACGGATGAAGTTATCGCGGATTGTATCTGTACCGGAGTTGCTCAAATCCGAGCGTATAAAAGAGGTGCAAATCTGATGACATTAACTTCCTGCGTAGATATCGTCCGCACGTTGAAGGTGGATCCGAGATTTTTGCTTTTGGGAGATTCGACCGTACCAATCTTTATGGATGATGACGATTATTATTTGATGAATGATACGGAGAAGTGCCGAAGGCTTGTTGGAAGTCTGGTGGAACTTATAAGAAAGCTTCCACCGAATGGTAAAGTTGAGTGCCTTGGAATTCTTCTGACGGAAGTAGGAGAGGGAATCGAGTTATAATAGTTCTTTCTTTGTCAGGTAAGATGCATGAAGGTCTTAACAGTTCAATCCTTCGTGCATCTTTTTGGTTAAGAAAGCCATAATTTTGACCTTTGACAATTGAATATCGTTACACAAGCAGGAACGTTAAAGTACAGGGAGCCGAGACGATGATGGCGCCACGACACCGGGCAACCGGCCGAGCGATCAACATGCTGCGTAATAAAGGGCGATGAGATGTACTTATAATAATGATACTTCCGGGGGCAACTCCGGCCATATGATGAAGGTGGTGCAAGTCCAATGTGGAGCTTATGCTCACCTGTGAGTGTTTTTTTAATGCTCGTAAAATAAAGTACGAGAGGAGGATATTGTTGTGGGAAATATACCCGAAGAAGAGCCAAAGAAGAGACAGGAACGGGAAATTGTTCCTATTGACCGAAAACTGAATCTGACTGTGACGGAGGCGGCGGAATATTCTAACATCGGAATTAATAAACTGAATGACATGCTGCGTCATCCAAGATGTCCGTTTGTCTTATATGTCGGAAACAAAAAACTCGTCAAAAGGAAACAGTTTGAAGAATACTTAGCAGATAAAATTGAGATTTGAAAAAGGGAAATAAAGATAAGAAGCTTGCCGGAAAGTCTGTTTATTCTTGTAAAAATAGGCTTTTTATAGTACCATAATAGGAGTGAATTGGGCTCTTTTCTCGATCCCTTGAAGAAAGGAGAACCAAGTTATGGGCAAGAACTTGCGAGGAAAAGAACTGGGAATGGGAATATCCCAGAGAAAGGATGGTAGATTTACAGCCAGATTCGTTACTTTAAGAGGAAAAAGGATTACTAAGTATTTTAACCATGTTCAGGATGCCAGACAATGGCTTGCAGAGGCAAAGGAAGCTGACTCTCTTGACGGACATTCTTTCGGAACCTATACAACTGTAAATGAGTGGTATGAGTTTTGGATGGATAATATAAAGGAAAAGACTGTTCGGCCGAATACATCAAGAAATTATAAGGAAAGGTATTATTACAATATCAAGCCTCATATTGGAAAGATGTTTATCCGGGACGTAAAACCGATGCATTGCCAAAGAATCCTAAACAGCATGGAAAAGAAATATGCCGGTTCGACGATATATCAGACAGCTATTACGATGACAAATATGTTCAATTCGGCATTGGAGAATGAAGTCATTAATAAAAGTCCTATGACAAAATCTGTCAAACTTCCTAAGCCTGTAATAAAGAAGAATAAAGTTCTCACGGTTGATGAACAGGAAAGATTCATGAAAGAGGCAAAAAACAGTCCCAATTATCGTCAATTTTTCTTTGTTTTGAATACAGGAACAAGAACAGGAGAGATGATCGGGCTTAAATGGGAAGATCTGGATTTTGAAAAAAATACAATCTCTATTCGAAGAACGATGGAATATCGATATGCGAATAAGGAATGGACGAGCGGACCTCCTAAAACGAGAACCAGTAACAGGGTTATTCCGATGACGAAGGCAAACAAGGAAATGCTTCTTGATATGAAGAAAGCCGTAGAAAACGGGAAATATATTAAAGAAGAGTACAAAGAATTTGTTTTTATCGGAAAAGACGGTTGCCCTGTAAAAAACTCTACATTAGATAATCAACTTGTTAAAATAACGAATAAAGCAAACATTCAAAACATTTCAATGCATGCACTCAGACATACCTTTGCCACCAGATGCGTGGAAGCCGGTATGAAACCCAAAACCCTCCAGATGCTCTTAGGACATGCAAACATCAATATAACGATGAATTTGTATGTACATCTTACAGAAGAGGAAAAATCGAAGGAAATGGAGAAATTTGAAGTGTACGCGGAAACAATTGGTAGTTAACTGTCCATACACAACTGAATAATGAAACACAAAAAGTAACGGGCTCGGATAACAAAAAATGAAAAATTACGTGAAAATGAAATGGCGTAAAAATGGCGTAAAATAGCATAAAAATCGTTAAAAATCGATGCTAAATGGCGTCAAATTTGGTGTCAATTCAAAGGTGCCGTGTCCGATATGCTTGAAAATAAAGGAGATTTTAAAGAAATGAAACTAGGAATCGTAGGTTTGCCGAATGTAGGCAAGAGCACTCTTTTTAATTCACTTACCAAGGCAGGTGCGGAATCTGCAAATTATCCGTTCTGCACAATTGATCCGAATGTCGGAATCGTTGCCGTACCGGATGAGAGAATTGAAAAGCTGGGAGAATTATACAATACAAAAAAAGTAACACCGGCAGTTATTGAATTCGTGGATATTGCCGGCCTTGTTAAAGGAGCTTCCAAAGGTGAAGGACTCGGAAATCAGTTCCTTGCAAACATTCGTGAAGTGGATGCAATCGTACATGTGGTACGTTGTTTTGAAGATGAAAATATCATCCATGTGGAAGGTTCGGTGGATCCTGCAAGGGATATTGAGACAATTAATCTGGAGTTAATTTTCTCAGATCTTGAGATTCTTGAAAGAAGGAATGCCAAGGTTGCAAAGGCCGCAAGAATGGACAAGGCAGCAGCCAAGGAAGAGGAGATGTTAAAGGCAATCAGGGAACATCTTGAAGAAGGAAAAATGGCACGTTCCTTTGAAGTACCGGAGGATGAAGATTTAGCTGCTGCATTTAAGGGATACAATCTCTTAACCGCAAAACCCACTATTTATGCGGCAAACGTTGCTGAGGATGATCTTGCGGATGACGGAGCATCCAACCCGTACGTGCAGAAGGTTCGCGAAATTGCAAAGGAAGAGGGATCCGGTGCACTTGTTATCTGTGCGCAGATTGAACAGGACCTGGCGGAACTTTCCGAGGAAGAGAAGAAAGAATATTTAGAAGATCTGGGAGTAAAATCTTCCGGTCTCGATAAACTTGTTACGGAAAGCTATAATCTGCTCGGTTTAATCAGTTTCTTAACCGCCGGAGAGGACGAATGCCGTGCATGGACCATTAAGAAGGGAACCAAGGCACCTCAGGCAGCAGGAAAAATCCATACGGATTTTGAACGCGGTTTCATCAAGGCGGAAGTGGTACCGTATGAAGTACTGATTGCGGAAGGTTCACTGAATGCCGCAAAAGAAAAAGGTCTTGTGGGTCTGGAAGGAAAGGAATATGTCGTTAAAGACGGGGATGTGATTTTATTCAGATTTAACGTATAAGATATTAATGCAAGGACAATAACGCATAAGACATTAAAGCATAAAAGTTAACGAATATAACATCGGTGCAAGGGGGGGAGCGCTGTGTCACATATTATCGGAATTGATCTTGGTACCACCAATTCTTTAGTCTGTTTCTGGGATCAGGGGAAAGTAACCATGATCCCGAATTCTTTAGATGAGTATTTAACGCCGAGCGTCGTAAGCTTTCTCGAAGACAAAACAATTCTTGTCGGAAAGGCGGCGAAGGAACGCCTGGCGACTCATCCGGAATCCACGTTCTGTAATTTCAAACGTTATATGGGAAGAACGCATACTTTCAAGTGGGAGAATGCGAAATTTTCGGCGGAAGAACTTTCTTCCTTTGTTCTTGCCTCCCTCAAAGAAGATGCGGAAAGATTTCTCGGAGAACCGGTGGAAGAAGCGGTAATCAGCGTTCCGGCTTATTTTGACAACAAAGCAAGGACAGCGACCAAGAATGCGGGTGCACTGGCAGGTCTTAAGGTGGAGAGAATCATCAACGAGCCTTCTGCTGCGGCACTCAGCTATATGATGCAGCTGAAGTCGTCTCCCGATTCGAAAGCTTCGGAAGAAGCAGAACTTGATGACCGCACTTTTCTCGTATTTGATTTCGGCGGCGGAACACTGGATGTATCGTTGGTCGATACCTTTGATAAAATCGTTGAAATTATTACCGTATCGGGCGACAACCAGCTCGGCGGCATTGATTTTGACAAATGCATTGCAGAGCATTTTATGAAAGTAAATTCCATAAAACGCGAAGACGTAAACGGTGAATGCTATCAGGAAATTCTGAATTCGGCGGAGTACGTAAAGCGGGAACTGAGTAAAAAGACCGTTGCAAAAATGGTTTTAAATCATGGAAGTATCAGTGCGGAAACGGAGATTAAGGATATCGAACTGGCAAAAATCTGTGCGCCGGTTCTGCAGCGTATCTATGCACCGGTAAACAATGTTCTCAGGGATTCCGGAAGAGAAATCGGTGAAGTGAATGAAATCGTTATGGTGGGAGGATCCTCCAAAATGCCCATCGTTCAGCAGTATTTAAAGCATCTTCTTCATCGCAGGGATATCGTTGTAAGCAACCCTGACAGAATCGTAGCAGAAGGAATGGGTGTTTATGCGGGAATCAAGGAACGAAACGTTGAAATCAAGGATCTTGTTTTAACGGATGTATGTCCGTTTTCGCTCGGAACCAATATCATTAACAAATCCAATCCCGGAAAGGACCTTTCCTCATTTATCATTGAGAGGAATTCACCGCTTCCGATCAGCAAAACGAAAATCTATTATCCGTCCAATGATAACCAGACACACTGTGATTTTCATATTTTCCAGGGTGAGGAGATGTATGCCGAAGAAAATAAAAATCTCGGCATGATTCAGGTGAATTTCCCGAAGCCGGCTATGAAAACCACCAAAATCAATCTGACTTTTACTTATGACATTAACGGTATTCTTTTGGTCAATGCGGAAGTGCCGGAGTTTATGATTAAAGAAGAAAAGGTCTTTGTCAGTGACGGCAGCGAAATTTCCGAACTTCAGAAAACGGAAGCCGTAAAGAAACTTCGTGAGTTCAAATCCGTTTCCTCGGAAGACGAGGATAATATCATGGTTCGTGAGTGGGGCGGAAGGCTTTACGCCATGCTGCCGATGCGGATGAAGGAAGAACTTCTTTCGAGAATGCAGTATTTTGAGTATCTTCTTGAAAACGATCCGTACCAGGCACTTCGTATGAAAAAGCATTTGAAATTATATCTTGTGGCACTCGAGGTATCTTTAAACAGTTATACCATGGCTTCCTGGCAGTTCAACGATGACTGGGAAGACGAGGAAGACGACGAGATGGAGAAACTCTTTAAAGAGTGGGAGAATAAAGGACCGGACGATGAATCGTAATGAATTGTTTGCCATTCTGGAAACGGAACCTACGGATGATGCCGGACAGATTAAGCGTGCCTATGCGAAAATGACGTCAAAGGTGCATCCGGAAGAGAATCCGAAGGAATGGGAAAAAATCCATAATGCATACGAGGAACTGATGAAGGATGCCCGCGGGAAGCAGAACCGTGGCAGAAAAACCGCCGGCCTTGCAAATCCGGTAAAAACAACTGCAGTGAACGGTGCGGAAGGCAAAGGCAGCAGTGCGGGCCGTGAAAAGAATGCAGAAAATCTCGACCGCGAAATCGACCGCCTGGTAAAAGATTCATTTGAATATGAATCCAGGAAGGAACAACTGAAACAGGTCAGTAAGATTTTAAAAAACGTGCCGTCCGTAAAGGCGTCTTTTTACGGATATCTCGGAGTGAATGAAAGTGAAGTAAAGGAACTGATCTCCCGGGAGGATTTTACAAATGCATTGTCTTATCCGGAATTCAGAACCCAGTTGGAGCTTGTGCTTGAGGAATGCTTTTATCCCGGACGGATTGCAGACGAAATACTTGAAAAAATACCGGAGGGCAGCGCAGAGTACGATGCCCTGAAAGAAATCCTTCTGAAGAAGAAGGAAAGGGCAAAGGAACTGTCGAAGAGTCATTTTAAAAAGAAATTGTACGGAGACGGGTTTATTAACTGGATTTGCAGGGACCATTATAATCTTCGTGATTATGTCGGAAAGAGGGATTTGTGCCGGATTAACCAGTCTACGAAAACCTTTGCAAAGAAGGGCTTCAACCGGTGCAGGTGTGAACTTACGCTCGACGGCGTAAATTATCCGGTTTTTATTCTTCATAACATCAACAACACAACAAATCATATGGAAAGACTCTGTTCGTCCGCATACGAGACCCCGGAGGATGCTTTAAGGGCATGTATGGAAATCAGCGAGCATTATGAAAAACGGTGGGAAAAACATAAATTCCTGCGTTTTTTAAGGCAGTTCATGATTGTTCTGCTGGATTTGTCAATCGCGGTAAGCGGGGTTTTCGCACTCATACTTATGGGATTTGACGTGCTTCATCTGGGAGTTATTATAGTCATCTTTTCCGTCGTTGCGGATACGGTTTATAAAATCGCAACCGTGATGGCACTTGAAACCAATAATTTACGGTAAAAATTCCGGTCATTCCGGCAAATTTTGTTGGATATTTGATGGACAAGCCTTTATATAATAAAGCCGATTCTTAACGGAATCGGCTTTTCTTATGCTCTTGTTTTGGCAGAGAGCAAGACAATACATTCCTGACAGAGTACGGAATTGCGGACTATATGGATGACAGGATACTGCTCATGGGCCCAGTAAAACTCGGGAAACAGCTTCCCTGGCTTGCGGACGCGGGAACGGTGAAGTAAAAACGGGCGGTGAAAAGAACGGTGAAGGAAAAAAGAACGGTGAAGGAAAAAAGAACGATGAAGTAAAACAGGGCGGTACGGGATTCGGCCCCGGAAAATAAGTGTAGCTTATGTGAAAGAAAACAGCCATGCATGGTTGTTTTTTTGTGGAATTTTAGCGGAATAAGAAGGCGACGGAGGGATAATTTTTTGCTCAAAAAAATAAAAGAAAATGCGTAAAGTACTTGAATTAATACGGGTTTTCTATTAAAATGGAGTACAGATGGCGAAAAGTGGATGAACTATGGCGAAATGTGGAGGAATTGACAGACTGAAATGAAGTTCATGTCCGAATACAACCACACAATCGATCCGAAAGGGAGACTTATTATTCCTACCAAATTCAGATGCGGACTTGGTACTTCATTTGTAATTACGAAGGGAATTGATAAGTGTCTTTATTTCTACCCGTCTGAAGAATGGGACAAGATTGAAGAGAAATTAAGCGCCATTCCTTTAACCAATCGTGACGGCCGCAAATTTGCGAGATTTATGCTCGGCGGTGCTGCGGAGGTGGATATGGATTCCCAGGGAAGAATCCTGCTTCCGGGGTATTTGAGAGAGTATGCGGATGTTTTGAAAGATACCGTTTTGGTAGGTATGGGAAACCATGTGGAGCTCTGGGCGAAAGAAAGATATGATGCGGCATCCGAGGATGTTGACATCGATGCTCTTGCCGAGAGTCTGGATGGAATCGGAATTTAGTCTGTAATGGGGTCAGACACCGTTACGTGTAATGGGGTCAGGCACCATGACGGGAGGTATCGTGGAATTTGCACATAAATCCATCCTTTTAAATGAGGTAATAGAGGGTCTCAACGTCAAACCGGACGGGATTTATGCAGACGGAACGCTGGGAGGCGCCGGACATTCCGAACAAATCGCAAAACGACTGACAAAAGGCGGAAAATTAATCGGAATTGACCAGGACGGAGACGCCATAAAGGCGTCCTCGGAGAGGCTTAAGGAATACATTGAAGACGGCAGAGCGGTTCTGGTAAGGGATAATTACAGAAATATCAAAAAAATCCTTTCGGAACTCGGAATAGAAAAGGTGGACGGAATTCTTCTGGATCTCGGGGTTTCAAGTTACCAGTTCGACAGTGCGGAAAGGGGTTTCTCCTACAGGTTTGACGCACCGCTTGATATGAGAATGGATGACCGCCAGAGCCTCAGCGCATACACGATTGTAAATGAGTATTCCGAAAGTGAACTTTACAGAATCCTCCGGGACTACGGTGAAGAAAAATTCGCAAAGAACATTGCAAAGCACATTGTGGAGGAACGAAGCAAAAAACCGGTTGAAACCACATTTGAGCTGAACGAAATCATAAAAATGAGTATTCCGGCAAAAATGAGAGCCGGCAAGGGGCACCCGTCCAAGCAAAGTTTCCAGGCAATCCGGATTGAGTGCAACAAGGAACTGGAGGTTCTGAAAGAAGCACTGGATGACATGATTTCTCTTTTGAAACCGGACGGAAGACTGGCAATCATCACCTTCCATTCACTCGAAGACAGGATGGTTAAAAATGTCTTCAAAGAGGCAACAAACCCGTGTATCTGCCCTCCGAACTTTCCTGTATGTACATGCGGCAGAAAATCAATCGGAGAAACGCTTACAAGAAAGCCAATCCTTCCGGGGGAGGAGGAAACGGAAGCCAATCCCAGAGCAAAATCGGCAAAGCTAAGGATTTTTGTAAGAAACGCGGAAGAAAAGAACTGGTAATTCAAGAACAAAGGAATCGCCGGTTTGAAAACAAAAGAATTATTAATTTGAAAACAAAAGGTATTCATAAAACACTTTCAGGGGAACTTAATTGAGGGGAACAGAAAGCAAGAGGTAGGAAATATGGCACAGACAGCAAGAAATCAGTATAATTACGGAAATACCGCAGAAAAATATCATGAATACAGAGTGCGCATGGAACAGCCGCTTGAGAGAGTTGATCCGGTTGTTCACAAAAATCAGCAGAGGGCAAAATTCATGGACCTGCCCTATGTGTTATTCTTATGTGTTGCATTTATAGCAGTTGCTTTTTCGGCAATCATGATGATTCGTGCACAGGAGAATTTAAAGGAAAGCGTACATAATGCTTCCAAACTGGAGAACCAGTACGTTACCCTCAAGGCGGACAATGATGCAACTTACGACCGGATTGTGAATTCCGTGGATCCGGTGGAAGTAAAAAGAATTGCAACCGAGGAACTCGGAATGCATTATGCGGCGGAAGGACAGATTATCACTTACGCCGGAGAACTCGATGACTATGTCAGACAATATCAGGACATCCGATAAAAAACAGGGCAAAGCCGGGTGATTCGGAACAAAAAAATCGGAATTGTAAAAGAGTCTTGATAATCCTGTTTTAATATGTGCAAAAAAATATTATAATAATAAAGTATGTTATTTCAGACAGGGGAAAAGAAAAGCAGTTAATTAAGGAACGGATATGAACGACAGAAACAGCAGCGGCCTGTTTAATTTACAGATGAGAAAACATTTACTGGTCTTCGTGTTTATCGTGTTGGCCGCCCTTGCTGCCCTTGTCGGACGAATTGTATACATCAATAAGAAGAGCGGCGCAGAGTACGAAAAGAAGGTTTTATCCCAGCTTTCCGGTTACGACAGTGTGGTATTGCCATACAAGCGCGGCTCTATTTTAGACAGTAAGGGCACAACCCTTGCGACCTGCGAAAAAGTATATAATGTCAAACTAAGCACGAAAGACATTTCCTACTATATCGAAAGAGACAAGAATGAAGGACTTTATCAGGCAACGGCGGATGCACTCGCAACCTGCTTCGGGGTAAATGCGAGCGACCTCGTTGCTTTTATGCGTTCCAATCCGGATAATACATACAAACTTGTTGCCAAAAGGGTGGCTTATGAAGAAGTGGAGCAGTTTAACGAGATGGTCAAAGCCGCCAAGGAGAACAAAGAGGCAAACAATATTTACGGAGTGGCATTTGACGAGGAATATATCCGTTCTTATCCGAACGGGTCAATGGCGGCCGATGTCATCGGATTCACTAACGACGGTAACGAGGGATCTTACGGACTGGAACAGTATTACAACGATACCCTGAACGGTACGGACGGCAGAATGTTCGGTTACCTGAATGAAAATTCCAATATGGAAAAGACGACGATTCCGGCGGTTGACGGACAGACTCTGGTTACCACGATTGATGCAAATATTCAGAGAATCGTCGAAGAGAAAATGATAGCGTTAAACGAATCGCTTCGCGATAATGCGAGAGAAGGACTCGGATCCAACAATACCGGCGTTATCGTTATGGAATGCGATACCGGAAACATCCTTGCGATGGCAAGCTATCCGACTTTTGACTTAAATGATGAACGGAAGGCGTCTTCCTATTATACGCCGGAGGAACTCGCGAGAATCAAGGAGAAACTGACAGCGGAAAAACTCGCAAAAATGGAGAACGGAGGCACCGTCATCACGGATTTGACCGAGGTGGCCAATCAGAATCAGACCGAAAGAACTTCCATGATTCAGTATGCAAACGGTCAGGCAAGTACGATTCAGAATCCCAAGCCGGGAACCATTCAGGCAGCGCAGGGACTGAATCCCGACGGAACCCTTGCAACCGGCACTGATGTGAACCAGGGGGACGGGGTTAATGGGTCAAATCAGCCTGACGGTAATACGAATACAGAAAATACCGGCAACGCAGACGGCACTGCCGAAGGCGGATACGTCAACCAGATTCAGACGGATGAATTCGGCAATCCGATGATTCAGGCAGTACAGGAACTTGTAACCGATGCAGATGTGGATGACTACGCCAGAGCGCTTCGCTGGAGTAATTTCTGCATTCAGTCCACATATGAGCCGGGTTCCGTTGCAAAGCCTTTCACCGTTGCCTGCGGACTTGATTCCGGAAAAATGACGGGGAATGAAGTTTATTTCTGCGGTGGTAACCTTGAAGTGGGCGGTTTTAAAATCAAGTGCCACAACCGTTTCGGTGACGGACAGATGAGCGTTGAAAATGCAATCGCACAGTCCTGTAACGTAGCCCTGATGCGTATGGGTATGCAGATCGGAACAAACACTTTCCTTGATTACTTCAGACGATTCAATTTCGGATATAAAACCAATATCGACCTTGCCGGTGAGGCAAAAACCAACACACTCGTATTCAATGAAAATACGATGGGACCGACTGAGCTTGCAACGTCTACGTTCGGGCAGGGATTTTCCGTGACTATGATTGAGATGGTTGCGGCATTTAATTCGATTATTAACGGCGGCTACTATTATCAGCCGCATATGGTCAGCCAGATTCTCGACGGAAACGGGGCGGTGGTACGTAACATTGAGCCCTGTGTTTTAAAGCAGACGGTTTCGAATTCCACTTCGGAAAAAATCGTCAGCTACTGCAATGCCGTTGTTACAAACGGTACCGGTAAAAAAGCCCGCCCTGCAGGTTATGCAATCGGCGGCAAGACCGGAACGGCCGAGACTTTTCCGCGTGACAAACACGACTATGTAACTTCCTTTATGGGATATGCGCCGGCGGAAGATCCGAAGATTATCGTGTATGTCGTTCTCGACAGACCGAATCTTCCGGACCAGCAGGGCGGTACCGCGCTTGCCTGCACGATGACGAAGGATATTCTTACGGAAGTTTTACCGTATATGAACATTTTTATGACCGAGGAACTGACTGATGCGGAAAAAGAGGATTTGATTTCGAAAGGCCTTTACAATGAGGCAATTTACCGTCCGGTTCACCGCGAAGATGCAGGCGGAGACAGCGACGGAATAGCCGTTGTGCTCGATGACAAGGATATCCAGATTGATAAGGAAACCGGATATGCAATCGATCCCGAAACGGGAGAATTCCTTGATCCCGAGACCGGTTATCCGATTTCACCGTCTTCCGACTTGCCTGATTTTAGTGTAAGACCGGAAGCTGCGGACGGAATCGTTCCTACGGACGGAACAACACAGGGAACAACAACGCAGGGAACGGACGGACAGTTTCTGAATGCGGACGGAACGACCGCGAGTACCATTCAGAATTATACAGGTGACAACGGCAATAACGTTAACAGCGATTTGGTAAACGGAACAGTGCAACAGGGTCCGGATGACACGGTGAGAAACAGACATTAACGGTGCCTGATTAACGGTGCCTCATTAACGGTGCCTGACCCCATTACGAAAATGTTACATCACCGTAATGGTGCCTGACCCCATTACGATAAAAGGAGTAATCATGCTTCAGACAATACTTGCACTTCTCATAGCATTTGCAATATCTGCCGGACTCGGTCCGGTCGTAATTCCGATTCTTCGAAGATTAAAAATCGGCCAGACCATTCGAAATGAAGGCCCGGAAACGCATCTTGCAAAAAACGGAACTCCGACGATGGGCGGAGTATTGATTCTTCTCGGAATTATTGTCGGAAGTCTTGTATTTATTAAAACCTCCGATAAAATCCTGCCGATTCTTTTTCTGACTGTCGGCTTCGGAATTGTCGGATTCATTGATGATTTCATTAAAGTAGTGTTAAAACGTTCCATGGGACTTCGTGCCTGGCAGAAGATGAGCCTGCAGATTCTGATTACCGGCCTTTTCGGTGCTTATATGCAGTTTATGTCGGATGTACCGCTTGATATGATTATTCCGTTCACGGGCGGCAAAGAGATTCATTTAGCCCATATGCCATATCTCACGATTCCGCTTTTGTTCCTCGTGGTTCTCGGAACCGATACCGGTGCGAACTTCACGGACGGACTTGACGGACTGGCAAGCAAAGTAACATCTGTGATTGCGGTCTTCTTTGCGGTTGTTTCCCTGATTAAGGGAGGCGGAACGGAAGTGCCGGCTGCAGCGTTAATCGGCGGCTTGTTGGGATTCTTACTGTACAATTCCTACCCGGCAAAAGTATTCATGGGAGATACCGGCGCACTCGCGCTCGGCGGATTCGTTGCGGCAGAGGCATATCTTCTGAAAATGCCGCTCTTTATTCCGATTATCGCATTTATCTACCTGGCGGAGGTTGTCAGTGTAATGCTTCAGGTCAGCTATTTTAAGTTAAGTCACGGAAAACGAATTTTCAAAATGGCGCCGATTCATCATCATTTTGAAAAATGCGGCTATAAAGAAACGAAGGTTGTAAGTGCATTTACAATTGTGACGGTTATTATGTGCTGTATCGCTTTACTTGGGATATAATTGTAATGGGGTCAGGCACCGTTACAAAATTGTTACAGAAACGTAATGGTAACGTAATGGGGTCAGGCACCATTACACGAAAAGGGGATAAAATATGGACTATAAAAACAAAAACGCTTTGATTATCGGAGCCGGAGTGAGCGGCGTGGCAGCGTATGACCTGCTTCTTCGTGCCGGCGCAAACCCGATTCTTTACGATTCCAATTCCAATTTAAATACGAACGATGTTCGAAACAAAACCTGCGAAAAGGAGAAAGCAAACGTAATTCTCGGAGAATTGCCGGAGGCGGTAAAAAAATCCCTGGATCTGGTTGTGCTTAGCCCCGGTGTTCCGACGGATACGGGACTTGCGCTGGAACTTGCGCAGCGCGGACTCTATATCACGGGCGAAATCGAACTTGCCTATTCCGTTGCGAAAGGCCGCCTGATTGCAATTACCGGAACCAACGGAAAGACCACAACCACCGCACTTGTCGGTAAAATCACAGCCGATTACTTAAACTCGTTTAAGGAAGCGGACGGGAACAATTCTCCGGATGCAGGTCATAACGGATCGAATCCGAACAGAAAAAAACACGGAACTTCTTATGTGGTCGGCAATATCGGAATTCCGTATACTTCGGTTGCGCTTGCGACAAGCGATGAAGACATTACGGTTGCAGAGATTTCCAGTTTCCAGCTTGAAACCATTCATGATTTTCATCCTGACGTTTCCGCAATTCTGAATATAACGCCGGATCATTTAAACCGCCATCATACGATGGAAAATTACATTCATGCAAAAGAAGACATAACCCTGAACCAGACGGCTGCGGATACCTGCGTATTAAATTACGAAGATGAGGTTTTAAGGGCATTCGGAGAAAAAATATCCGGCAGGAAAACAGTGGAAGAAAACGATAATGATCCCGCAGCCGTGGGCGGAATGAAATGTAAAGTCAGATTTTTCTCCTCCGCGAGAAAATTAAAAGACGGTTGTTTTTATGAGGATGAATATATCTACATCGCGAGAGGCGGTGTGGAAGAGAAACTTATGAATATTCATGAGATGAAACTTCTCGGACTGCATAACGTGGAAAACGTCATGGCCGCGATTCTCATGGCAGATGCCATGCATATTCCGATGGACAGAATCCTTGAAAGCGTCAGGGAATTCAAGGCAGTCGAACACCGTATCGAGTTTGTGGAAAACGTAAAGGGTGTTGATTATTACAACGATTCCAAAGGCACCAATCCGGATGCCGCAATCAAGGCAGTGCTTGCCATGAACCGTCCGACCGTGTTAATCGGCGGCGGATATGATAAGGAAAGCACCTACGACGAGTGGATTGAGAGCTTCGGGACAAAGGTAAAGGCGCTGGTTTTGCTCGGACAGACTGCCGATAAAATCGAAGCCTGCGCAAGAAAGCATGGTTTTACGAATATTTACCGCGTGGAAAGTCTGGAAGAAGCGGTGGATAAGTGTGCCGAACTTGCCGTGGAAGGGGATGCAGTCCTGCTTTCTCCGGCATGTGCAAGCTGGGGAATGTTCCCGAATTATGAAGTCAGAGGCACCATGTTTAAAGAACTTGTAAGATACCTGCCGAAGTAAAAAAACGAACACGAAAAAACAAGCAAAAAGCAGAAAGCAAATATAAAGCAATCCGCAGTAAAAATACTCGGAGAAAGCAGCAAATAATACTCAGAGAAATCAGGGAAGAACAGAATTGAGAGCACTGGATCGTATTCGCAACAAATATCATAAAGAAGAGGGCAGGAAATCCTATTTCGATTTTACCCTCCTTGCCGTAGTGGTACTGCTTGTCTGCTTCGGCTTTGTTATGATTTACTCTGCGAGTGCATACCAGGCAAATCTTAAATTCGGTAATTCTGCGTATTTCTTAAGAAAGCAGATTATGTCTTCTGCGATGGGATTTGTGGTTATGACGGTGCTGATTTTCATTCCGCCCGTCGTTTATAAAAAAGTTCCGAGTGTCACTTTTATTATTCTGGCCTTTGTTGTTATGGCTCTTTTACTGATTCCGGGAATCCATATTTCTTCCCATGGTGCAACCAGATGGGTGAAATTAGGGCCGCTGCCTCAGTTTGAACCCGTGGAGCTTGTAAAACTTCTGGTAATCCTTTATTATGCGAAAATTATAACCAGAAAGCAGAAGGACATGGACAAGTGGTCAGGATTGATTTTACCGCTGATTCCGCTTGGCGCACTCGGACTGTTTATTTATCTTGTGAGCAGGAATATGAGTTCCGCTCTTATTGTAATGCTGATTCCGATTTTGATGATTTCGATTATTGCCAAGGATATCAGAAAAATTCTCCTGATCTGGGGCATAGTGTTTTTGATTGCGGCAGGTGCTGTAGGCGTCATTGTTTTGCTGGATCATTTCAGTCAGGGAGAAGCATCGGCGATTTCCTTCCGTTTCGGACGTGTACTTGCATGGCTTCATCCGGAAAAATACAGTTCCGATGAAGGTTTCCAGGTTCTTCAGGCTCTTTATGCAATCGGTTCCGGTGGACTGTTCGGTAAAGGACTCGGTGAAAGTGTCGTAAAAATCGGTGATATTTCCGAGGCACAGAATGATATGATTTTCTCTATCGTATGCGAAGAACTCGGTATTTTCGGCGCGGCATGCATCATCTTTTTATTCGGGCTGTTAATTCACAGATTGTTTATTATTGCGGGAAATACCAGGGATTTGTTTAATGCAATGATTGTAATCGGAATCCTTTGCCATTTTTCCGTTCAGGTTGTTCTGAATATCGCGGTGGTGACAAATACGGTGCCGAACACCGGTGTATCCCTGCCGTTTATATCCGCAGGCGGTACCTCTGTGCTTTTATTCCTTGCTGAAATAGGAATTGCGCTGTCAGTCGGGCGAACCATCCAGATTGACCGGCGGTAGGTGATACTATGGCAGGAGGAAAAAACAAAAACAAAGGCAATACAGGAAAAATGCCGAAACACACAGGCAATACAGGAAAAATGCCGAAACACACAGGCAACACCGGAAAAATGCCGAAACACACAGGCAACACCGGAAGAATCCACACGGGAAGCACAGGCAGAATTCATACAGGCAATACGGGGCGTATTCCCACAGGCAATACCGGAAAAATCCAGAAGGTGGATTTCGGGAAAAAGAATACCTCTGCCGAAATACTTGGAAAATTGAAGCGGATTCGCATACTTCTTGCGATTCTGATTGTGGTAATGCTTGCGGGCGGTGCATTGTTCCTGATTGAAGGCTTTAAAATCCGTAATGTCAGGGTGGAGGGAAGTACCCATTATACTCCCGACCAGATCCGGGACATGGTCATTACCGACAAACTCAGTGAAAATTCCCTGTATCTGAAATACAAACTGAAAGCAAAAAAAATAGAAGACATCCCGTTTGTGGAGCATATGGATGTCGTGATAGAAGACCGGACAAGCATCAAAATCATCGTCTATGAAAAAGCGATTGCGGGATATGTCGTGTATCTGGAAAACAGGATGTATTTTGACAAGGACGGAATTGTTGTGGAGAGTTCGAAAGACAAAGTACCGGGGATTCCGGAAATCTCCGGCCTGGATTTTGACCATGTAATTCTTCATGAACCGCTTCCTGTGGATGATCCGAGAATTTTCAAGGAAATCTTAAGTCTGACCCAGCTTTTGAATAAAAATAATCTCGATGCGGATAAAATCTATTTTGATTATATGGGTGATATTACATTGTATTTTGACGGAATCAGGGTTGCGCTCGGAAACGGAGAATACCTTGAGGAACGTGTAACTCATCTGGCTGCGATTTTGGAAGAAGCAAGACCGATGGGCTTCAGCGGAAAACTTCATATGGAAAGTTTTACGGTGGCAAATCCGAAAACCAGTTTTGAAATAGATGAATAATTTAAAAAAAGTTATGTAAATTGCAAAAAAACATTGCATATTCCGATAAATGATTATATGATTATATAGGATATTGATGTCCTTTTTATTTGACTTGGCATATGTTGTGTTTTTTGAAAAATTGGTTTGTGCGGTCAACGATTTATTGACCGAAACGATAAATGCGATAGCGAAAGAAATGCAGGTAAAAAGGGATGTTAGGAGGATGAAGCCTTGATCGAAATCAAAGCAAATGATGAAAGTTCAGCAGCAAAGATTATTGTTGTCGGTGTCGGCGGTGCAGGAAACAATGCGGTAAACCGAATGATTGACGATAATGTGGGCGGAGTGGAATTCATCGGTGTCAATACCGATAATCAGGCTCTGAAAAACTGCAAAGCACCGAAACTGATTCAGATCGGTGAGAAAATTACGAAAGGACTCGGCGCAGGTGCAAAGCCTGAAGTCGGACAGGCGGCTGCGGAAGAGAACCGTGAGGAAATCGGCGATGCGCTTCAGGGTGCGGATATGGTATTCGTAACCTGCGGTATGGGCGGCGGAACCGGAACCGGTGCAGCTCCCGTTGTAGCGGAAATTTCCAAAGAGATGGGAATTCTTACCGTCGGTGTTGTAACCAAGCCTTTCAAATTCGAAGCAAAGACACGTATGAACAATGCGGAGTCCGGAATCGAAAGATTAAAAGAGCATGTTGATACTTTGATCGTAATCCCGAATGATAAATTGTTAGAGATTTGTGACAAAAAGACCACAATGCCGGAAGCATTAAAGAAGGCGGACGAAGTACTTCAGCAGTCCGTATCCGGTATTACGGACTTAATCAATGTTCCTGCTGTCATCAACCTTGACTTTGCAGATGTTAAGACCGTTATGCTTGACAAGGGCATCGCACATATCGGTATCGGTTCCGGCAAGGGCGAAGACAAAGCTCTCGAAGCTGTCCGTATGGCAGTGGAAAGTCCGTTGCTTGAAACCACGATTGACGGTGCAACCGATGTCATCATTAACATCTCCGGAGACATCTCCTTATCCGATACAAATATTGCATCCAGCTATGTAACAGATATTACAGGCGAGCAGGTTAACATCATTCTCGGTGCCATGTATTCCGATGCAGAGCCCGACACCTGCAAGGTTACCGTTATTGCAACCGGTCTTTATTCCAAACCGGTACAGGGTTCCAGATATTCGGTTCCTTCCTATGCACATAATGCGGCACTTACCTCCGGATATACTACACCTTCCGGAAGAACGGTCGGCGCAACGCAGAGCATCAGCAGAACCGTACAGGGTGTTCAGCAGACACAGGTCATGCCTCAGCAGGCACCTGCACCCACACCCGTTCCGAGACCGGTTCAGAAGCCTTCGGAACTTCGCAGTAACGTACAGCAGAAATCCATAGCCGTTCCGGATTTCCTGAAGAAGAGATCTTAATCGGTCAGAGAAGGAACACCGGAAAAAAGCGGGATGATATTTTAAAGATTTATGCATACCGCAAGTATTCCGGGATGAAATAAAAGGAGAACGACTATGAAATGTCCCTATTGCGGTCATGAGAACACAAGGGTAATTGATTCAAGACCCGCGGAGGAAAATAACTCCATCCGAAGAAGACGTGCATGTGACGAATGCGGCAAGCGTTTTACCACATATGAGAAAGTGGAGACGATTCCCCTGATTATCATTAAGAAGGATTTAAACCGCGAAGCATTTGACCGTGCAAAAATCGAAGCAGGTGTTTTACGTGCATGCCACAAACGTCCCGTATCCGCAGAGCAGATAGCGAATCTTGTGGACGAAGTGGAAACCGAGATTTATTCCAGAGAAGAGCGTGAGCTTCCCAGCGCAGTCATCGGGGAGTGCATTATGAATAAGCTCAAGGAACTCGATCCGGTAGCTTATGTAAGATTTGCATCCGTTTACCGTGAATTCAAGGATGTAAATACCTTTATGGACGAGCTTAAGAAGATTCTGAATTAATCAGGATTTTCTTAACAATAAAAACTAAATAGCAATACAAAAACGAGAAAGGAAAGAGAGAGCTATGAAAAGAAGATTAACCACCAGGTTAGTCGCAATCCTTTCGGTTCTTTCACTTGCTGTTGCACTGTGCGGATGCGCAGGCGATAAGGAAGGCGGTTCCAAAAACTCGATTACCATCGGTATCCCTCAGGATATTGAAGAAACTCTTGACCCCCACAATATGGTGGCGGCAGGAACCAAAGAAATATTCTTCAATGTGTTTGAAGGACTGGTAAAACCCGATTCCGATGGCAACATCGTTCCCGCTGTAGCAAGCGAAATAACTGTCAGTGATGACGGCTTAACCTACACATTCACAATTCGTGAAGGAGTAAAGTTCCATGACGGAACAGTCGTTACGGCGGAGGATGTTCAGTATTCCATGAGCAAATGCGCCGATATCGAAGGAAAGAACCCGATGATACCGGCGCTTTTAAATGTTAAATCCGTTGACGTGGTGGATGACAGCCATGTAGCAGTGACACTTGAAAGTCCCGACAATGATTTTCTGGCAAATATTGCAACCGTATCCGCGGCGATTATCCCTGCACACAATGCAAATCCCGCAGGGGAAGCAATCGGAACCGGACCGTATAAGTACGTGTCCAGATCTCCTTTGGAAAACGTCATTTTTGAAAAGAATGACGATTACTGGGGAGAGGCGGCTTCCATCAAAAATGTCACCTTCAAGGTCTGCGCAAATGCAGACACAATTCCGATGGAACTGGAAGGCGGCTCCATCGATATGATGGCACATCTGACCAACGCAATTAAAATCCAGATTAATACGGAGAAATTCGAAGTATTGTCCGGTACGATGAACCTGGTACAGGCGCTTTATTTAAATCATTCTTATGAGCCTTTTGCAAATGAGGATGTCAGAAAGGCAATGTGCTATGCAGTCGACAAGGACGGAATTTTGAACTTTGTATCCGACGGAGAGGGTGTAAAAATCGGAAGCAGCATGTATCCGAATTTCCGTAAATATTATGACGATTCGCTGGCAGATGCGTATCCGCATGACGTGGAGAAGGCTAAGGAACTTTTGAAGAAAGCCGGATATGAGAACGGATTTTCCTTTGATATTACGGTTCCTTCGAACTACACGCAGCATGTCGATACGGCAACGGTAATCAAAGAGCAGCTTGCGGAGGTCGGCATTACCGCCAATATCAAGCAGGTTGACTGGGATACCTGGCTTAACGATACCTACATCGGAAGAAATTACGATGCAACCGTAATCGGAGTGGATGCCGCACAGCTTACGGCATCGGCACTGCTTGCAAGATTCGTATCCGATGCTGGCAATAATTTTACCAATTACAACAATCCGGCTTACGACAAACTTTATAACGAAGCATTCGCAAACCGTGATGCAGATGCACAGACCGCGCAGTTCAAGGAGTGTGTAAAAATGCTTTCCGATGATGCGGCAAACGTGTATGTTCAGGACCTGCCCGAGTTTGTGGCACTGAATAAGAAGTTTACGGGATATACGTTCTATCCGGTGTACGTAATTGATGTGGCGAAGATCCGCTTAGCTGAATAATTGGCTTACGTCGTGGCGTCACGAACTCGGGCTCAGTCGGATGCAGCGGCAACTCCATCGACCGAGTCCTACACGCCACTCGCTCGAGAAAGAACTATAAACTTAAGTAACAGAATTTAAGGATTGAACGAAATAGTATAAGGAGACTGCAATGGGAAAGTATGTGGTGAAGAAAGTAATATCACTGGTGCTGACCCTGATTGCGGTCTCTTTTGTTGTGTTTTTCTTATTCAGCGTGATTCCGGGAGATCCGGCGGTTTCGAAACTGGGCACCCAGGCGACCCCGGAAAAAGTGGAAGCGCTGAGGGAAGAACTCGGGTTGAACAAGCCGTTTCCGGTGCGGTATTTTACCTGGCTTTCCGGTATTCCGAGGGGAGATTTCGGGAAGTCGTATGCTTATTCCATGCCGGTAAGTAAATTAATCGGCGGGAAACTGGTTATTAACGGAACCTTGTCTGTCATGGCGATTCTCATTGTAATCGGAATTTCCGTTCCGGTCGGTGTTTATACGGCAAAGCATAAAGACGGACCTGCGGACCGGATTATTACGGTAATCAATCAGATTACGATGGCATTTCCGCCTTTTCTTCTGGGCCTTCTTCTTACATTCCTTTTCGGTATTGTCATGAAACTGTTTTCCCCAGGAGCATATGTGGGATATGATGTGAATTTCCTTAAATTTTTGGGATATATGATCTGCCCTGCGATTGCTCTGGCATTGCCGAAAACCGCGATGTGCATCAAGCTCCTGCGGACGAATATTCTGGAAGAAGCGAAAAAGGATTATGCAAAGACCGCGTATTCCAAGGGAAATAACACGACCGGTCTTTTGTACAAATATGTTTTAAAGAATGCAATCATGCCGACGATTACTTTTGTCGGGATGCTGTTTGCGGACATGATTGCATCCGGTATTGTGATTGAGCAGACCTTCGGCATCCCCGGACTCGGACGGAG
>JAILAD010000037.1 GCA_024681795.1 Lachnospiraceae bacterium
AACCTGGAAACCGTTGTGGGGATTACATCCACGCTTCCCGAAAACACACTTCCGGAGTTTGCGTTTGCGGGAAAAAGTAACGTGGGGAAATCATCCCTCATTAATGCCGTGATGAACCGCAAGGCTTATGCACGTGTCAGCGGCGAACCCGGAAAAACGCAGACAATCAACTATTATAATATCAATGATGCGTTTTATCTGGTGGATTTGCCCGGATACGGTTATGCGAAGGTATCCCAGAGTACGAAAGAAAAATGGGGCAAAATGATTGAGCGTTATTTAAAGCGTTCCCGTCAGCTTCGAAAGATTTTTCTGCTTGTGGATATCCGTCATGAGCCGTCGGCAAACGATAAGATGATGTATGACTGGGTGGTGGCTACATGCTTTGAGCCGGTTGTAATCGCCACGAAGGCGGATAAAATCAAGCGTTCGCAGCTGCAGAAACAGTTAAAGATTATCCGTGAAGGTCTGGGAATGACAAAAGACGGAACCCTGATTGCATTCTCCGCAGAGACAAAGCAGGGGCTTGAGGATATTTATGCCCTGCTTGAGGATGTATAAAAGCAAACGGCACCCGGACAGGGTGCCGTTTTTTAAAGTCTGACGCGGAAACCGCGTTTTAATCTTCGCTATACTCATTTGGTAAAGTTCCTTTTAAACCTGCAAGATAGGTAATGAGGAGCTGTTTTTTATTTCTGTTAAGCTCACGGAAATCCAAAATAATATTTTTTTCCGTACTGGAATAGTCCATTTTTATTTCAGGTACCGGATCATCGGAAAACAACTCGCTGATGGATATGCCGAAACAGTTACAGAGTTTCTGTGTAGTATCAATGGAAGGGTTGTTATTTCTGGAAAAAAGATTATAAAGCGTATTATATGGAATTCCTGATTCTTTTGAAAGGCGATAAATACTCCAATGTCGTCTTTTCATCTGTTCTTCAATTCTTGCCAGCGTTTTATTCTGTTCTATCATTCTACATCCTTTGAAATTTCTACATTTCAGAGAATTTTTCCCTTCTATAATATTATGAATGTTTTTGCCTGTATTGTGGTATTACCAATAGGAGTGATAATAAATGATGAAAAAATTATACATAAATGGAGAGTAATTCCTTCCTGCATCTCTCAATTTACCAATGAAACTAAGATATTAATGCACTTTATCCGATTAATCTGCATTTCGTCGGATTTTTATTTTTTTATGTAATAAAAACTGTATTCTGTGTTCAGTGGATTTGAAAACATTATATTTACACTATAACCCATAATGGAAACAAAAACATATTGAAAATAACACCCATATTGGTTATAATGTACATATCTGTTTTTGGAAACAACTCCAAATGATACAAATCGCATAAGAAGGAGGGAATGAAAATGCGAGGAAAGAAGTTATTGTCATTCAGAACTGTTTTGACGCTGTTCCTTGTCGCATTGCTGGTTTTCCCGGCTTTAACAGTTAAAGCGGATACAACCACAAACGAGGCAGTAACGGCAGATACGAACGGTGTTATTCAGGTTAAAGTTGTTTATACCGATGATGAAAGAAACAATTACCTGATTCAGACAGGAACCGGTTTCTTAATTAACGATGAGACGGTTGTTACCTGTAATCATGTTGTAAGCCTGGATCCGGATCTCTTGGCGGCTGTTGCTGAACATTACGGTAAATCTGAAAAGGAAATTAAAGACCGCTTAAGTATTCAGATTAGTGTTGTTCGTGACGTAGTCATTCGCGCTAACGTAAAGACCAGCAGTGAAGAGATGGATTTTGCCGTTCTTCAGATGGAAACGAGTATTAAGAACAGAACGTATCTTACAATTCGTTCCAGCAGTGAAGTAAAACAGACGGAAGCTATTTATGCTCTTGGCTTCCCCAGCGAAGTTGAAATGTATCAGGATATGAATTCCTATACCAGTGAAGATGTTACCATTACCAACGGTCAGGTAAACAAGAATACAACCGTAGGCACCGTTGATTACATCCAGCACAGCGCAAGACTTACCCCGGGAAACTCCGGCGGACCTTTGGTTGATGCAGAAGGAAGTGTAATCGGTATTTGTCAGGGTGCAACGAGCGGAAACGGATTCGATGTAGATTACTACTATGCAATTGCTATCGATCAGCTTATCGGTGCATTGGATGCCTTGGGCATTGATTATACCAAAACCGGAAACGGAGGAGGCAATGTTGTTGTTCAGCCCAGTGATAATCCGGGCACCGGAGGAACCAGTGAACCAGTCAGCGAAATCCCTGTTCCTCCTACATCGGAAATCGAACAGCCGGGTCCTGTCAACACAAGTGAGTTAAGCGCAACCATTCGTTCTGCAGGTTCCAAGAATGAAACTGCTTACACGGCGGAATCCTGGGCGAACTTCAAGAATGCTTTTGATGATGCAAATACAGTTATGAACAATCCTGCTGCTACACAGGATCAGGTAAATGCAGCAAACCAGAAACTGGCAGATGCCATAGCTGATCTTGTTCCCGCACCTGCATTCAAGTTCCCGATTTGGGCAATTATTGCAATCGTAATTGTTCTTCTGATCATTATCATTGTTGTTGTACTGATTATTGTACTGACCAGCGGAAAGAAGAATAAGAAACCCGCAACAGGAAATACATATGTCGGCGGAACAACCGGTTACAATCCTGCAGGAATGAATTCTGCAGCGCCTACAGCAGGTCCTTCCGGATTCGCAGCTCCTCCGGTTTCTCCGGCTACAAACTTCAGCACCATGCCCAGCGGCGTCGGCGCAGGTGAGACCAGCGTACTGAATGCCGGTGCAGGTGAGACCACCGTACTGAATGCCGGTGCAGGTGAGACCACTTTACTGAATTCCAACGTAAACTATGGTACATTAACCAGATCCAAGACAGGTGAGAAGATTAAGATTAATTGTGATAATTTCGTAATCGGAAAAGAGTTAAGCCGTGTAAATTACTGCGTATCGGATAATACCTCCATCAGCCGTACCCATGTACGCTTTACAAATAAGGGTGGTATTACATATGTTACCGATTTAAAGACTACGAACGGAACGTTCTTAAACAGTGTAAAATTACAGCCGAATCAGGAAACTGCTTTAAATAACGGCGACAAACTTTCGTTATCCGATGAAGAATTTGTTTTTTCAAACTAAATTGAACGATTAAAATGAGGTTTCGGCAGACAGGGGTATGAAAGTGCCTCTGCCTGCCGCTGATTTACATCAGACGGTGATATGAAATTTACTACAGCAAATTACACAGACATAGGAACAAGAAAAAAAACGAATCAGGATTCCATGCTGATTATGCAGGCAGATACAGATGCGGGCCCTGTGCTTTTGGCATCGGTTTGCGACGGTATGGGCGGACTGGCTAAAGGAGAGGTTGCATCAACCGCTATGGTGAGAATGCTTTCCGGATGGTTTCAGACTGAATTTCCCATGCTCCTTTCCAAGGGGCTTCCCGCGGAAGAGCTGAAATACAGTTGGGAGAAGCTGGTAACGGAAGCCAGTCATAAAATTTCTGCGTATGGGTCGCAGATTCATGTGGACATGGGAACAACAGCAGTTGCTCTTTTGATCGTGGGAGAATACTACTACATCTTTAACGTAGGAGATTCCCGCGTGTATTTGATTTCCGATGCGATTTATCAGCTGACCAAAGATCAGACTTTTGTACAGAATGAAATTGATAACGGTCGTATGACGGAAATGGAAGCAATGATGAGCCCGAAAAAAAGCGTACTCCTTCAGTGCATTGGTGCCAGCACCGTAGCCCGCCCGGATTTCTTCTGGGGGCAGGTTGCACCGGGGCAGGTATTTATGCTTTGCTGCGACGGATTCAGACATGTGATTCAACCGTCTGAATTTTATGAGGCTTTTAATTTCCGGGCGATGAAGAATAAAAGCGTTATGGAAAAAGCGGCGCAGAATATGACGGAGTTAAACATCAGCAGGGGCGAAGACGACAATATATCCGTCGTATTAGTGAAAGTTGAAAAATAAGAAATAAAACATAGATAAGATATTCCGCGACGGTTTTGAAAGAAGCGGAATACAAAATAAATCAGGAAATGTAGCGAGGAAACGGACATGTTAAAAATCGGCTCGGTAGTCGATGGAAAATACAGGCTCTTAAGTGAGATCGGACACGGCGGAATGAGCGTCGTCTATCTTGCCATTAACGAGCGCGCGAATAAAACATGGGCAATTAAGGAAGTCCGTAAAGACGGAGGAAACGATTCCGAAGTGGTTCAGCAGGGATTGATTGCAGAGACTGAAATGCTCAAGAAACTTCATCATCCCCATCTTCCGAGCATTGTTGATGTTATAGATTGCCAGGACAGTTTTCTGATTGTTATGGACTATATTGAGGGAAAAAGCCTTCAAAGTATTCTGAACCATAACGGACCGCAGAGTAAAGAGAATGTAATAGAGTGGGCAAAGCAGCTCTGTGATACCCTTGGTTATCTTCACAGCAGAACACCGTCCATCATCTATCGTGATATGAAACCGGCCAATGTTATGCTCAATCCGGACGGAAAGAACGTAACCCTGATAGATTTCGGTACGGCACGTGAATATAAACAGCATAGTCAGGGAGATACAACCTGGCTTGGAACCAGGGGATATGCCGCACCGGAGCAGTTCGGAGGGCATGGTCAGACGGACGGTCGAACCGACATCTATTGCCTGGGTGCTACCATGTATCATCTGCTCACCGGAAAGAGTCCGGCTGACACCCAGTTTGTGATTTATCCGGTGGGACAATTGAATCCCAGTCTGGCCGGAAGCGGTATTGAGAAAATTGTAGCAAAATGTTGCGAACCGAGACCGGAAGACCGTTATCAAAACTGTGCCGAGCTCATGTTTGATCTGGAGAACGAAGCAAATATGACCGATGCCGCGGACAGAAGAAGAAGGCTCCGTCTGGCACTTTTCGTTCTTTCCTGTTTAATGGCGGTTTTCTCACTGGTTGGGATGATTGTATTTATGACGCTTAAGAATAAAGCGACTGAACAAAGCTTTGATTTATATATTAATCAGGCTAAGAATGCCGTAGATACTACGAACCCGGACAGTATACGAACCGTAAGCGATTTTTATATTAAAGCTGCAAGGATCAATCCTTCCAATGAAATCGTATATAACGGCATGCTGCAGGCGGTTAAGGACGTAGGAGGAGAAGAAAAAGACTTTACCCAGGAAGAAATCGAAGCTTTAAATGCCCTTCTGGACGATAGGGGCGAGAAAAATGCCCTTACCAGAAATATAGACTATTTTGAGCAGAACAATCCGGCAGGCTATGCGAATTTTGCCTATGAGCTGGCGATTACCTACTATGGTTATGCCAAAAACCGCAAAAAGGCTGCAGAGTGGTTTAACAAAGTAAGAGGAAACACGCATCTGAATGAGAATCAGAGAGAGGTTGCGGATGCTTTATATACAATCGGAGATGCTTATCAAAGTATTTTCTCCGGAGAAGCCGGACAGGCAGATGTGGGTAAGTCCATAGTTGATACAAATCAGAACGAAATGAGTGTGGAAACATTCTTTTATGAAATGGTTCGCCTCACAGACGGTAATGTGAGCGAAAGAATGGGAAAAACAGAGTTCGCCCTGATTATGTATCATGAAATGGCATATCAGATTTATGAACATTGCATCGATTTTATGAAAGCCGGTATTACGGAAGAACAGATGATTGAGCAGTTAGATAAAGTAGACCGGGCACTGGATGAAATGCAGGTCGCGGAAGAACATCGTCCGTATTTATTGGAGATCAAGAATCTGATTACCAATGCAAGAAATAATGTAAATCAGGCATTTCGCGATCCGACAAGGGGGTAATTTCGTGGACGTATCACAAATTCAATCTCAAATAAATATGTATAATATACTTTCTTATATTTGTTTGACTTTGATGGTCATTTTTATACTGACATCAGTTATGTTCTTTTTCCTGTTCCGAATCAAATCCATTCTGGCATATATGTTTGGATTTTCGGAAAAGGAAACGACCAAGAGAATTCAACAGAAGAATGCCATTACAGGGAACCTTCGAAGCGGTCAGATCAATATGGACTTTACCACAAATGATTTGTCGAAGTACGGTGATGCGGGCAATGTGGCCGCGAATGCTCAGGGGAGTGAAGAAACGACGGAATTGTCGCCTAAGAAGGCTGAAATACAGCAGCCTCAACCGGTCAGCAGCGCTGCACAGACACCCGTACAGCCGATTATGGCGCCGCTTTCGCCGGTTTTACCCGCAGGATTTCACTTCACCATTACCGAGAATATTATGGTCATTCATACAAACGAACTGATATAGGATAAAGAATTCGCTCGCTCGAGCGGGTGCTTGATATAAAAGAAATAAATTCCGGTTTCGGAATCAAATTACCATAGCTCCAAGGGAGGAAAAACTATGAAGAGAAAAATGAAGAGAATTTGGAAAGGAATACTTACGTTAGTACTGGTTGCGACCATGTTGTTCGGACAATTTCCGTCCGGACTGGTGCTGGTTGCAAATGCAGAACCTGCCGGCGAGATAGGTCCTGCGATACAGGAAATAACCGAAACACCGCCGATTAG
>JAILAD010000050.1 GCA_024681795.1 Lachnospiraceae bacterium
TTCTGTTCGTCAGGCTACGATTTTGCTATCCCTTCTTCTCACCTGCACCTCACGACGCAAACCTTGGGAGTCGCTATGGGGTTCGTCGGCAACTACGCCCCTCGTGGACTTTCACCACAGACTGACGGCATGCCCGTCATACCAAAAAAGATTCATCGGTTATTACCGATGAACCTGTTTTCTGAAGTAAATATTCACCTTTCTTACTGTCTGGTTATAAGCATCGCCTCGAGTTTTTTATAAATTTCTTTCTCATCATCCAGTCCGTTCAGAGTATACGAACCGATACTTTTATCAGATTTTTTCGGATAAAAATTGAATGTAATTCCAACGACATCTCTGTCGGTAAGGTCAGCTCCCGGCTGGTATTGCCACTGCTCCGTCACAATCGGATTACACTCTGCAAGTACCGCTGCAATCGCTCTTGCATCCGATGCATTATCCAAATAGAATTTGGTCGAAACATCATTCTTATCCGGTGAACTGTACATTCTGCTGTTTTCGCATGATGCCAGAATCGGCCTCATTTTTTCCAAATAATATTCATCCCGGCCAAGTGAATAATATTCCGTTATCTTATATCCGCCAAGACCACCGGTCCCTATGACCGAAAACGCATCAAATTCCAAATCGCGGCTGTCAGATTTAAACGTATAACGATACTCCGTTCCGGTACTTGTCTTTTTAACTTTGTGATCAATCACAGTTGCTGCCTCAGGAATATTGGCCGCAACATAATCCTCAATTTCCTCCTGAGTCTGTGGTCTGCTGCAACCTGCCATGCAGAATAGCAAACATAATATAGCCAAAATGACAGCCGTTATTCTTTTCTTCATCTTACGCATCTTCCTTCCCGATGCTATATGATATGGTCCCTAAATGCGCTATAAATCGCCTTAATATCGCCAATAAATAACATTTCCTTCCCGATTTGGAAACCTTGTTTAAAAATCTTGTGGACCTTACCGAACCAATCTGTCAAGCAATTGATTCCGCCAAAGCCGATATGACCATCTTTGACTCTTCCGGCATTGAAGCCTATGTTACAGAAAACAATCCCAAATATGCCAATCGTATTATCAAACAGTTAAAAGCTTATGCAAATGCAATGGGCTTTGACAAAAACTATGACCCCTACAAAGCTGCGTATCATTCAATGCCTCCACATGCTGCATCCAATAAAGATATTAAACAGCTATATGTTGACGGACACTTCTGTTACGTTTATAAAATCGGTATCGTAACAAACGGTCTCGGCATTGTCCGACATTTGAATCTCTATAATCAGAGTTTTTTGGATGCCCATCCGGAATTAATCCCGAACAAGAAAACGGATTCCCCGGATGAAGATAAAGCCATCCATGATGCACGACTGTTAATTCCGACACTCACGGACTTCTTTAAAGCACATCCTCTAATTAATCCCAAAACATTCCTCGGGGATGCCGCATTTGATTCTGCATATGTTTATCAGTCGCTTCTTACCGGCGATACCTTTAACCGGTCTCATTTCGAAAAAGCTTATATCCCATTAAACAGCCGATCAAAAATCATAAGTGAATATACCGTCAACGAAGACGGAATACCCTGCTGTCCGAAAGATGCTTCGCTCCCCATGAAACCGGAAGGTGTTCTCACAACTCGTAACGGAATCCAAAAGTATAAATTCGTCTGCCCAAAAATGATATGGGATTATGACGTGGAAACTCAGAAATCCCACCCCAAATGTACCTGCGAAAATCCCTGTACTTCCGGTAAATGCGGACGCATGATTTACATCTACCCAGAACAGAACCTTCGGGCTTATCCCGGTACACTTCGTGGAACAAATGACTGGGACGAGACCTATAAAATCCGAACAACCGTCGAGCGCTCGATCAATCATTTTAAAGACAGCTTCTGCCTGGCAGGGCGCAAAACACAGAATGAAAAAACGCTTCATGCAGATTTGATCTTATCCGGCATCACACAATTAATAACCGTTGTACTGGCGGATAAAATCCACAAACATCAATACATTCGAAGTCTTAAACCACTGCTTGCATAAGTTTTCAAAGATCCATTGCAACGAAAGGTTTTCTTTTTGTACCCTTTTATCCACAAAACATGGCACGCCATAAAAAATATCCGGGGAAATCCTGCCATTGCAGGATTTCATCCTTATTTGGATTCAAGATTGCGAACGCCGGTAGGCGTTTCGCAATTACCTATCAATATCTATATCAATATCAATATCTATATCAATATCTATATCAATATCAATATCTATATCAATATTTATATCATATTAATATCGCTGTCACTTCACTATCACTTATTCTTCAAAACTTCCCTCAAGTGTCATAACCCCGAAACTTTTTGATTTTCCCGTACACTCTTTTATTCTGCCGCATTTCACGATTTATTTCTTTCCGACCAGCAGGCAAGACCCTCTTAACATCATCCAGGTAGCTTCTTTTTTGGTCATGAACATCCCGTCATCCGTAGGGATCAGCCTCACTTCTTCGTAGCCTTCCCCCCTCAATTTCTCCGCAAAGGCCTCCATATCTCCGTAACGGCCCTTGGACATGATATCATGGATCGCAAAGGTTCCGCCCTTCTTAAGTACACGCAGAGTTTCTTCCAGAAGCTTCTGTTTATCCGCTCCCGTAATATTGTGATATACATAGTTACTGGTCACGGCATCAAAGGTTTCATCTTCAAAATCCAGGCAGGTGGCGTCCCCGTTTCGGAATTCGGTATTTAACACATCCTCTGCAAGGGAATTCTCTTCACAGAGCTGTTTGGAAAACGATGCATATTCGGCTCCCCAGCGGTCGATCCCGATCATTTTCGCATCGGGATTTCTTCTCGCACAGGCGATGGTAAGCGCTCCGCTACCGCACCCCACATCCAGACCGCATCCGCCCACGGGGATATTCACATATTTTGCCGTTCCTTCCACGATCTGCTTCGATAATTGTCTCTTTCCCTGATAGGAAAACTGCCTGTGAGCGGCCACACTCCATACCGCGTAAGCGCCGCATACCAGTGTTCCCAGACCCAATACCGCCTTGGTTCCCACTCTGACCGATTTCGGTGCTTTCTTCGTCAGTTCATTGGCCACGGCGTAACCTGCTGCCAACGCTCCGGTTCCTGCGATCAGTCCGTACACCATTCCCTTCGGAACCCAGTTTTTGTAATCCGCTTTCATCTACATCCTTCCCTTGGAAGTGATCATTTATTTTTCCGTAGCATTCCGGATTCCCGGTGCGATTTTGAGGAATCCCCTGCTCGTAAACAGGCTCCCGTTTTCCGGTGAAAGCCTGTATATTTCATTGAAAGAAGTCACTTTATATTATATAATAATTTAAGGAAAAATGCACTATTCTGCTTTTTTCAACAATGGAGCACATCAAACTATTTCTGCCGGCGGAGGGCTTAATTTATGTCAAAAAAAGAAAAAACGAAAAAGCATGTCAGTTTATTTGTAAAGATCCTTCGGATCGCAGGGTGTCTGCTCGCTGCGGTGGTACTTTACGTAGTGGGGGTACTCATCTATCTTATGATCACGGAATACAAGCCTGCCGATCGGGAAAGCATTGCGGTACGGCAATCCGCAGACCCTTCCAAAACAACTCATACCGGTGTAAAAAGCGGCGAACAATTCAGACTTCTCAGCTGGAATATCGGCTACGGAGCACTCGGTGACAATGCAGATTTCTTCATGGACGGCGGGAAAAGTGTCAACACCGCGGATAAAGAGCGACTGAACACAAATCTGTCCTCCATGAATTCTTTTATCACGCAGGCGGATCCTTCTTTCGTTTTTCTGCAGGAAGCGGATGTTTACAGCACCCGCTCCCATAAATTTGACGAAACGGATTATTTTTACAATAATCTGAATTCCTCCGATGGGAATTACGATTCCGCATTTGCTTATAATTTCAACGTAAAATTTATGCCCGTCCCCGTCCCTCCCATGGGAAGAGTGGAAGGCGGGATCCAGACGTTGTCCGAATATCCGATCCGATCTGCGGAACGGATCTCTCTCCCCTGCCCTTTTAAATTTCCCATGAGACTGATGAACCTGAAACGATGTCTTTTGGTCAGCAGGATCCCTGTGATCGATGAAACCGGTGCGGAAAGCGGAAAAGAGCTTGTACTCATCAACCTTCATCTGGAAGCCTACGATAACGGTGAAGGAAAAATCGCCCAGACCAATATGCTCAAAGAGATCATTAAAACGGAAACGGACAAGGGAAATTATGTCATTGCGGGCGGAGATTTTAACCAGACTTTCTCCAGTGTGGATTCTTCAAAATATCCTGTTTACCCAGATACCTGGCATTGCGGAAGCATCGAAGTGAGTGATTTTCCCGATAACCTGCAGCTTTTGATGGATGATTCCTCACCGAGTTGCAGATCTCTCGACAAACCCTATGCAGGAGCGGATAAATCCACTTTTCAATACTACGTGATCGATGGGATCATCGTCTCCGATAATATCACCGTGGAGAATTTTGAAACCGTGGACCTTGATTTCGTCAGTACGGATCACAATCCCGTTTTGCTGAATTTCACGCTGAATGCGGAATGATCCGTTTCTGCGTATTCGTTTTATATGGATCCGTTCTTTGCGCGTATGTCCATCAACATATTTTGAAACTCTGTTTCTTTCTTCATTTTTACCAGGAGCACAACGGTAAGTGCCGTCATGGTTACCCACAGTATTCCTTCCGTAGCGGGTATGGTGTAATACAGCCCGCTGCGGTTTACTATATTCTCCAGCTCCGGCCTTGTATTCACCCAGAAAACACAATACAATTCAATGAGTGCGGATGCAAACAGTGTAATGGTATAAGTTCCGATACATAAATAACTCCGTCCCAGTTGAACGATACACCATTTTTAGTGTATCGTATTGGTAGTACATTTTGTGTATACTTTTTTCTACATACTATATACAGAGAATCATCTTCTAACATTTTTTTATAGCATAATTCGCCCCTTTTCCCAACTGTTTTTCCCAACATTTAATCCGTGAATAGTAACTTGCGGTTTTTCTTCGATATAGCCTACTTTTTTCTGATATAAAACATGAGCAATTGCCGAGTAGTTCACTGAAAAGTGCAATTTGGCAGGCTGACCTGTCCTAATGTATTTTCAGCCATATCCTGTACATACAGAACAACCCCGTCCATACGGTTATTCATATTCTGTGTCTGCAGAAGCTTTGCAACTTCTTCTCCGAGCGCTTTGGCATCGGATGCATCTGCTACACTTAATTTGAGCAATACATCTTTGGTATAATATTCCGGTGTTCTCCAGGAGGCATGATGCTTTGTACATAAAAGGTCTATATCGTTCCGAACATTTTCGATTGCATATTCATGCAGTCGCACTTCAAAGTCGCAACTGGTATTTTCCCACGCCCCAAACGAAGCACCATCTGCACTGACATCCCCCAGGCTGCTTGAAATGCTATATTCAAACCCCTGCAGTTTATCCCGTAACACAACCGTATTTTTGTCTTTCCCTTTACTTTCCGAGACTACTGTTGCCGGACCGTATGTGCTTTTTGCCTCCTTTTTCAGCTGCCTTGTACTTCTGACATTGCAGGCACTAAGACAGAGTAATGACAGGAAAAAGAGACTGATATAATATACTTTATTTCTGACTGATTTCATATTTGAAAGTTACCTCGATAAGTCGGTTATTTCCTCTTAATCACTTCCCCACGAACAGCACCAGCACACCTCTCTTCAAAGCTTTTTAGGATTAAACCAAACTGTTCTTTTGTAACCCGCAGGAAAAACTTGTCCCATCCATGCTTAAACCAGATCTTGTCATCTTCCGGGATGGGTTGAATCACTTTTACCTTTTTAAAAAAAAACTGATTCATATAGCCTCCGTCTTCCGGTCTGGTATCCGAATATCGCATGGCGGCATCTGTCATATTGTCGTCATGCGAAAACAGGATGGTCAAATCGGAAAGAACATCCATTGTTTTTAAGAATCCTTCTGTCGTTTTGCATTCTTCCTTTTGGGAACGAATCCTTTGCTGGTAAACAACGATCTTATCCTCTTCAAATTCATAGCGAAGGATAAAATTTTGTACAATTGGCTGTCCCTTTTTGTCTACGCCAAGATCCTCCATGTAATACCAGCAAAGATGACCAAAGGGGCCGTGGAATACGCCCTTCGGGAGTTTTTTGCCTTCGGTTTCCGGCTGAATATGCATGGCGGCATCGACCGGGGATTGATTTCCTTCTATCATTTCTTTTGGGAATGGCTTCCCGCATTTCGAGCAGAATCTGGCGTTTTCTGTCATTTTGTTTCCACAATACGGACAAAACATACTTTATTCCCCCCATATCTAATGCGAAAGAACCGATTATTTTTTAGTTAACTTTAAAAAAATACCGGCACCGGAAGGGCTGATCTCTATATAATACACCTCCCGTTGTTGAGAATCCAAATATATACCGAATTTTTTTGATTCTCCATCAACCGTACACAGGATAGTTTTTTCGGTTGACCCTGAAATCCCAACATATTCCATATTTGAAGGGTCATACGAAACGCTTTTCCCATCCCACTTGTAAAAGGAATCGTCTATGGTAAGAACGACTTCTTTTCCCTCAAATACACTGATTTTTTGCATTCTTACAGCATTCATCTCGCAGACAACAGCTCCAAATCCCGCAACAAACATATAAACAAGAATAAGGCCGATTCCGATTAATGATACAAACTTTTTTCTGATAAGAATAATCATAATTACCACAAATATAAGGCCTAGAATCGTAAAAGAAAAACCCCACATGTATTTTAGTGTATATTTTAATGGTTTTATTGTACTGGAAAAACTTAAGAAAATTCCAAAAAGCAAAATCAGTATTTCAAAAATGCCTAAAACGGATATATATTTTCTTTTTGGTTTCAAATCATTTGAAGCCTCTTTAGGATTCAATGTCTTCCCTCCATTTTATAATAAATGTTAATAACTCATCGTTGGAGAAATCAAAAATATGATTTAGCATTAACTGTTTACCATTCCGTTTTTAACTGACTATATACTTCGTCTTCCTTATCATAGCCGTTTAATGTGTAAGAGGTTCTCTTTGCAGAACCATCCTTCATCACATCGACCGTAACCCGTATTGCCAGAATATCCGGGTCCGTCAATTCAAGTCCGGGGGTATAATTCCACTGATCCGAAATAACTGTGTTTAATTCAGCAATCGTCTTTGAAACCTCTCTTAAGTCCTCTTCGTTTTGTATTTCAAACTCAAACGGATTTCCGTTCCGGCAGGAACATTTTTCATATACCTCTTTTAAATCTTCATCATAGTAAAGATATACGGCTGCTCCGTAGTGGGATATCATATGATATCCGTTATTATCAGATATATTACAGTCGACATCAAACTCCAAATCCCTTAATTCAGACCGGAACGTGTAGGACTTATCCGTCACATTATATGTCCTTTCATTTACAAGTGTACATGGTTCCGGGACTTCGGATGCAACAAAAATCTTTACATCATTTCGGGAATAAGGAATTACCCGACATCCTGACAGCATAAGACAAATTATTAGAATAAAGAATCCAATATTATATTTCAACTTCATTTTCATTTTTCTTCCTCCATTGCCGTTTCTTTTTTCGTCTTTTTTATCAACCCACCGAGATAATCATAAATCCATTTTACACCCAGCGGTCCCAGTATTCCGATGAGCACATATGCCAGTTTGACATTGGGATTGATTTCCCAAAAATACCACTCCGTCTCCCGAAATGTCTCCACACTGAAACACGGCAGCGGTGCAACCACTTTACAAATCAGCATCAAAATGCAGTTGAAAATATTGAAAAAAGCAATATGCAGGCCCATAATCCAGAAGGTATTACAGGACATATAATTTATGAATTTGCTTCCGGAAACCGACTTTTCAATCAGATCCGCAATCGTCAGCCAGAATAAAATTCCAACCAAAGACGAAATCAAAGGTGTAACAATAAACGGGCTCGTAAATCCGGCCATTTCATCAATCGTATCAAATGCCACATCATACGCCGTCGGCAAATATATGGTACGAATCATATTGAAAACAAGCAATGCAAAGAGGATTGCTATCTTCCCCCCGCCTTCAAGAGATGCATGTTTCCTCTCAAGGTGGTCACGGTATATAATGCCCAATTCCAGGAACGGCAAAAAAAAGAAAACTTTAAGGGGTAATAAAAACCAGTAAATGGATTCCGGATCAAGTGTTTTCGCCAGATATATCGAGGCCAGATGCAGCGCAACGAATAACGCAAACATTATGAAATTATTCCAGATTTTACCAAGGATTTTTTTTAGAAGCGCATACACCAAAAGAAGCGAAAAAAGTGTAATAACAAACCACATCGGTGTCACAAGGGAAAAGGGCGAACCCAAAGTTACCACTCGTTCAAGCATATATAAAAGATACCCGGAAGGAAACGATTCAAATGCTCCTGTTTTGAACAGGTTCATGAAAAATTGTATAACCAAAACCAATAAACATATGCCCAGATAGGGGAAAAGAAGGGATTTGATTTTCTTCCAGGTATACGTAAGCAGTTTTGTGTCCGAATCCACTTTGTTAAAATAGCCGGAAACAAATACAAACATCGGCATAAAAAATGAATTGTACGGAATAAAATCGCCGAAGAGATTCATCGCCGTAAAAGTATGATGATCCACAACCATAAAAATACCGATTGCAGATAATACCATGAATTTTTTATTTGATTTACTTCGCATTTCAGCCATGTTTTACGTCCTTTTGGGAGTGTGTGAAAGTTTTTCTGTAAATGAGATATCCTAATTTAACTCAATATCATTTCAGACCATCAATAAAATCTCTCATTTCTTCTGCAATTCTTTCAGATTCAAACTGATGTAAATAATGATCACAATCGAGTTCAATCAATTTTCCGTAAGTTGAAGCGTCAACCAATTCCTGGTGAGTGCTCTTCCAGTATTCATAATTACTATTGTAAGTTGAAACGAATTGCAATGTCGGTGTACTTGGTAAAGCAGTAGCATTAATTTCTTCGCACACCTCACCAATAGCATCGTTTTCACGACACACAGTATCATTCGCCTGATTCCTGCAAACCAAAGCCTTATATTGCCTCAACTCCTCATCTGTGTATGTTGCGTCAAATTCACTGATTGACATTAAAAAGCGATTTATACCGCTAAACCGTACAATTTTATTCAAATTGATTGCTGTTTTTTGCGCAAAGCCTTCTTTTATTTCTGCAAGTCCATCATAATTAGCGGACGACATATCAAGACCTACTATAGCTTCCACCTCTTCCGGATATTTTTGTGCCCAAAGAGTAGCCTCAAGTCCCGAAAGCGAATGCGGACACAATATGAAAGGACCTTCTATTCCCATCTTTTCCAGTGCCTCTCTGTCCTGACGCAGTATAGTATCAAAATCCCTTTCTCCGTCAATCTCATCGCTGAACCCATAGCCAAATTTCTCAATCACTACGCATTTATAATCATCGCTGAGTTTAGAATACAATGGTCTGAAGTCATAAATTGGTGATTCTGTTCCCCAACCGGACATAAATACAATGGTATGTTCTCCATCACCCTGTACATAAATATTCATGTTTCGGCCGTCTATCTCTATAAATTCACCGGGATGATCTATAAGCAAGTCCTTCTCCCGACTCATAGCAATTTCATTCCATATTTTCACAATAATTAAAAATGCTACAAGTATCGCTAATATTCCAAGCAGCACTCTCACTATGATTTTCAATATCTTTTTTACAATTCCCTTTTTCATATTACTCCC
>JAILAD010000042.1 GCA_024681795.1 Lachnospiraceae bacterium
GCAATAAAGGGCAAAACGGAAGGATACATCAAATATATTACCGACGATATTAAAAGCGCCATAGGAGACGAAACAGACGATTATAAGGCTACGTGTCTGAATGTACGGCATGGTGTGGAAGAGATTAAAAATGCATTTAAAGAACATCCGGAAATACAATCGGATGAACTTGCCGTAATCGGTGCCGTGTATCACATTGATACGGGGATTGTTGACTGGTTATAGGGAGAAGGAGCGGGACAAGATGTTTACTTGTGATTATAAGAAACTGATATTATCTTTTAATGAATTTCATAACATTGAACCGGGTGAAATGCCGCAGTACGGAGAATTCTGTATGATTGAATTAAAGGACGGACGATACACCGGAGGCGAATGGAACCCAAGTGATTATGATAATAAAAAATCCGTAGCAGGGGGATTTGTCAGGGGAACGGGCGACTCGGTTTCTTCCGGAGAAGTAGCCAGGTGGCACTCTCTTGGCCGCTATAATGCGTCCAATTGTCTGGAGCAGGAAGATATGGACCTTATTAATTTCGGTGTTCCCGGAGAGAATGTTTACTCGGTTCGGTTCGACGGATTTAAGTCGTTTGATGACGGAGACTTTCCGAAGTCCGAACAATACTGTCTTCTGATTCTGAAAAACGGCAGGCTGTCGAGCGGAAGATGGGAACGATACAATGAAAATGACGGTGCATTTATTTACGCGCCGGCGCTGGCCAGCCACTCCATGAATAAAGTATGGGCCTGGACACCGCTCAGCCCCGACAGTACTTTTGAAGCGGAAGAAGAATATGAAAATGAAAGAAAACGGGAGGAAGAGCTGAATCAAAACCCGTCGACGGATTCCGGAATGTTCCGATACGGAACGGATATTGACGTTTACTATGAAAAAGCACTGGAAAAACTCCTTGAAAAATATCCCTGGGCAACCGTGACGCAAATGAAGAAAACAACGCCGTGGGAGATTGTTCCGCATCACGGAAAGTATGTATTCGGAAAGACATCGGAAGGGTATCGCGGCGAGACGCTTGTTGAGGAATGGGAAGGCGGAATGACTGCGGAAGAGTTTATTGATTTTTTGTGCGAATACACGAAGGAAGTCGTGGAAAACTCCGATCCCGGAAAGAAATTTAAATTCGGCACGGATGTAGAAGTTTATCTGGAGAAGGCATATAAGAATGTCAGGAAAGAGTACCACTGGATCAACAAAAAAATGATTAAAAGCCGCGTCAGATACGACATAAGGAAGATTGACGGAGATTTGGAATTCGTGAGGGCTTTCAACGGAAGCGGAGAGTATCATGTGCTTGAGTACGGCTCTGCGGAGGAATTTATAGAATGTATTGAGCGGGACTATCAGGAAGTCGCGCTTTCCGAAAATCCCGTAACGGCGACATATGATGTTCCGTTCGGACGTGTTGAAATACACGGATGGTATTTGGAAAGATACCGGTTTGTAAAAATGCAGTCCGGTGACTACAAGGTGGAGGTACAGGCAGGAGACCGGGTAACGGGCGGCAACAGAACGTTTTTTATTACACCGGAATGCTTTGAGGCCGATACTTATGAAGCGTTTCTGGACCGTTATCTGCAGATTGTTCCCGGTGAGTCTTTCGGGTTATCCAAAAAGGAACTGCTTCAGAACCGGGAATTGAAAAAATTTCTCGGTTACCGTTCATAAATTTGCATCAGTTTCGATCCGGTATTTGTAAGATTCAGTCGCTCGGTAACGAGACGTGCGTTTTTCGTCATCGATTTATGATTTTCGGACAGAACCGCAGACAGGGCTTCATCTAACTGTTTGCGGGTTTTGATTTTATACACGTTTTCTTTATTTTCAAACCGGCCTTCGTAAACCGGGATATCACGAAGGATGGTCGGAATTTCGCACGCGAGCGCCTCTAAAACCACAATTCCTTCGGTTTCTTCGTGACTTAAAAAGACAAATGCATCGCAGAAAGAATATGCAGTTCTTAATTCTTTCGGAGAAACGAAACCTGCAAAGACCAGATTCTCCGGAGCATGCCTCATCCGGTGCCGGATTTCTGCAGAGACCAGAACGGTATCGGTATGTCCGAACCAGAGAAACGTGATATCAGGATGTTCCTTTGCAAGTTCTATGTATTCCGGAAGTCCCTTTCGTTTCATAAAATGGCCGACACTCATCACAAGCTTTCTGCCGCCCGGAATATTGTACCGGCGAAGGAATTCTTTTTTCTTCTCAGGACTTCTTTCTTTTTTCCAAAAATCCGTATCGATTCCGTTCGTAAGTGCATAGATCGGTTTCTTAATTCCGTAGCTTTTCAGAAGCCGTTTTGAATATTCCGTCGGGGTTATTATGACATCTCCCAAACTGTAACAAAAGGTAATCCAGCGTTTAAAGGCAGGTGCGAAAAAATCGGAGCCGGTAAAGGAATTCCGGAAATCTTCCATGGTGGAGTGCCCGTACCAGATGACCTTGATTCCTTTCAGTTTTGCATAAACGGCAGTAAGCACGCTGTCCGGAAATACCGTGTTGATATGTACGATTTGGCATTCGGAGAGAGGGACGTCGTTAACCGGAATTCCGTATTTTTTTAGTATGGAAATCTGGTGGAGTATCGCTCTGCCGACACCGCTTTTTTTGATCAGATGGTATCCGCCGGTATAGACGCGGACGTGTATGTTTTGCCTGTTCATTCTTTGATTTCTTCCTTGTTCTTTTTACGGGATGCGGATATTGATTTTACTTGCATCGATTTGTGTATTTCGGTTTCAGGTATCCTGCATACACTTTTTCGCAGGACTGTATCATTTTCTCTGACGTATATTTTTCCTGCGCAGTGAGTCTGCCTCTTTCTCCGATTTTTTTTCGAAGGGCGGGATTGCGTGCAAGCCCGGACAGGATAGTTACAAACCCTTTTTTGGTATGGTATGAAAAACCGTTTATCCCGTTTTCGATTACGCCGTCAATACAGGGATCATAACGGAGTACGACGGGAAGGGAACAGGCCATGGCTTCGGCATAAGTCAGACCCTGGGTTTCACTGGTGGAGGCCGAGACAAAAATATCGGCGGCCGTATAGTATCCTGGTACATCTTCCGGTTTTATCATCCCGGTAAAAATAATGCGGTCGCGGATGCCGAGTTTTACCGCATATTTTTCGATTCCCGCACGGTCCGGTCCGTCTCCGGCAATCATCAGGCGCATTGTGCGCAAATGGTCGGAGGTAAGGTAACTGAGCAGTTCTTCGATGTTTTTTTCTTTTGCAATTCGTCCAAGGTATAGCAGAAGACATTCATCCTCACGGATGCCGTAAGCGGTACGCAAAAGAGTTCTGCCATCAGGGCTCGTTTCACCGAAAAAACGGTCGTTTAATCCACTGGGAATGATATGGATATCGGTTTTGACGCCGGCTTCCAGAAGGGCTTTTCGTACTTTCCCGGTCGGTGCGATAAATGCATCGAGTTTACGCGACAGAACACGTACGAGGTGTGGAAGAATGATTTTACGGATCAGAGGATAGTCCAGTCTGACATAGCGCAGATATTCTTTATAGATGGTATGGTAGGTTAAGATAACCGGGATGCGTTTTTTTAATTTCCGTCTGATAAAACATGCAGCCGCAAAAGAAGACAGTTCGCAGTTTGCATGGATTATGTCCGGCTGCCATGCAATCAGTTCAAAAACCAGCCGGTTTATTTTCGGAAGACCGATTCTTGTATTCGGATAAATAAAAGAGGAATCAAAGGAGGAAATGTAGAAGACGTTTCCCCTTTTTTTCTCGCGGGAAGTATCGGAAAGCGTCAATACTTTTACATCATGTCCGGCGGCTTCCAGTCCCGCTTTTAAAACTTTGACGGAAGAGACGTTTCCGCTTGCATCCGTATCATATAAATCTGCCGTAATCAGAATTTTCATGTTGATTCGCTCCGGGTAAAAGTATCAGATTTATTTTACTATATGAGCGGTTTTTGTGTAAAGAATATGTGATGCTGTGGTATAATGATACCTGTAATTGCAGTATTTGTAAGGGGAAACTTTATCAAATGAAATTCTTTTCTTTGATTTTCTATGATATGAAAAGACTATTCGGACACGGAAAGACGGCATTTCTGGCAATTTTGTCTCCCGTTCCCGTTTTGCTTCTTTATGCGGTTTTTTTTATCCCGATTCTTACTTCCGACAACGATGCGGTCATCGCAGCCGCAATTTACAATGCGGACGAAAACGGTAATTTCGCGGAACTGGTCAACCTTGTCGTGGCCCCGGAGGTCAGTAAAGGGATGGCAAGGATTTATCCCGTAAAAGAGTTTGAAACCGGGATGAATCTGGTGGAGGAAGGAAAGGTTTCGGCATATCTGTATATTCCGGCGCACACTTATGAAGATTCCATGAGCGGCAAAAGGGTTGTAACGGAATACTATTATTCTCCGAAACACTCCTTTGATGCGCTGACTTTTTATGCTTCGCTCAAGAGTACACTTTCCGTATTCGGACAGGGAATCCGGAACGTAAGACTTGCTGCGGAACTGGCAAAAGAGAAAGGAGTCAGTGACGAGGAAATCATTACGCTCTGGCAGGAGGGCAGCGAAGAGCTGATAGACGTACATCTTCACCGGGGAAGAATTATCGGGAAAAACGGTGTATTTGCTCCCGGAAGCGATTATTACCTGCGTTTTGCCCTGGGGTGTCTGTTTGCGGTCTGTGCCTATTTTGTTTCCTTTCCCGTGATGTATTTAACTGCAATTGATACATCCGAAACGTTTAAAAGAAGAAACCCTCCCGAAGGGAATCTGCCGGGATATTATCTGGCAAGACTGTTTTCCGGAACACTGCTGATTCTTTGTTCTTTTCTGATTATGTATCCGGTTGCGGGAATTATCCGGAAAGTTCCCGTCCGTTTTGCACTCTCGGTTATTCCGGCGATGATACTTACCGCACTGGCATTCAGTGCATTGGCAATTCTGATCGGTTCCGTCTGTCGAAACGGTCAGACATCGCTTTGGGCAGGTTTATATTTCGGCTTCTTTTCCGTAGCAGGAGTGGCGCTGTTATCGAGCAATACGGTTCTGCCGTCTTTTGTCTCTTCTTTGCTGCAGGTTATGCCGATTCGTGCCGCCGTCAGCCTTTTTTCCAATGCCATGTTTAAACTTGTGCAGGTTCGTTATAAACAGGATATGCTTGTTCTTTTTGCGGCATTTCTGATTTTTGCTTCTTCCGGCTTTTTGGTATATTTACGCAGGGGGAGAGGCAGATGAATTACGCGGCGGTTTTAAAAGGGAGAATCAGGGCGCTTGTATCGGATGCGGCATCTTTGACGGTGCTTATTATTATTTCCGTTCTTTGTGTATTCATCTCTCTTTCGGGGAACAAAACCTCGAAAGAAGCGATGCCGGTCGGTGTGGTGAACGAAGATACGGGTGTACTTGGGGAAGAACTTTCCCGTCTTCTCTACGAGGAAGAAGAATATGATTTTTACCCGACTGAGTATGACAGGGCAATGAAGGATATCGGTGCCGGCAAAGCGCACGGCCTCGTAGTCATTCGAAAGGATTTTTCCGAGCGGATTGAAAAGGGAGAGTACGAGTCGCTTCTGGATGTGACGGTTATGGCGGACAGTTATGACATTACCGCATTTACGGAGGTTGTCATTAACGATACGATCAAGATCTGGATGCAGTCACTGATTGAAAAACGTTTTGCGAATCTGACAGAGGTTACGGAAGAGGAATTCCGAACTTTTCAGGAAAAGAGCATACAGGTCTGGAGCGGAGAGTCCCTGCTGGATGTTGAGGCTTATCCGGCTGAGACCGTGGCAGACCGTGAGGAAGATGAAGAGGAGGAAGATTCCTTTTCCGGAATCCGCTGGTATGCGGCACTTTCCTTGTTTTATCTGATGATCGGCGGTACATGGATGTGCGATTACGGAAGCGGCAGACTGATTAAGCGCGTAGTGGGAAAGGGCGGAAACATTGCACTTCTGTTTGTTTTCCAGTCTCTTCCTGGACTGTTGGTAACCCTGCTCGGACTGATTCCCGTTCTGATTGCGGAAAGTGCAGAGGGGAATCCGTTCTTAATTCTGACGGCATATCTTTTCTATGCGGTCGGAGCCTGCGGGATGGCGCTTACCGTGTGTGCCCTCTCGGGGAAATTTTCCAATCTGGTGCTGGTATCTCCGGTAATCACCATGGCAGCATCCTTAATGTCGGGACTTTTGTTTAAACTTCCCGACTGGGCAAAATTCTGGGAGACGGCATCTTTTCTTTTGCCGGGACACTATTTTCACCGGGCGGTGTCGGGTCACTCCTTTTTAATCGGTGCCGCAGTGGTCGGACTGATATGGTTTTTTGTTGGAATGCTGACGGCGTGGCTTCTTGCAAAAATCCGCAGGAAGTAAATAAACGTTTACAGGCATTGTGGGAATCGGGTATGAAGAAAGAATTTAAAAGATTTGATATGAAGAAACCACCGGTACGGACGAATCTGTTCTTTCGTACGATTTTATACGTGCTTTGCGCTCCGGACTGGCTTTCCCATAAAAGTGTCGTAAAAAAATATAACGTGGACGGGCTGAAGCCGCCCTTTATTCTTCTCGGAAATCATAACGCCTTCCTGGATTTTAAAGTCGCGATTAAAATCCTGTATCCCTGGAAGGCAAATTATGTGGCCGCGATTGACGGCTTTATCGGAAGAGAACAACTCCTCAGAATGATCGGGTTAATCTGTAAAAGAAAATTTACGGATGACACCGTTCTGGTAAAACATCTTGTGCGGATTGTGAAGAACGGCGACATACCGGTTATCTATCCGGAGGCCAGATATTCCCTGTGCGGTACTACCGCGGTTTTACCGGAATCTTTGGGGAAACTCTGCAAACTGCTGAAGGTTCCGGTTGTGGTTTTAATCTGTCACGGTCATCATGCAGATTCGCCGTTCTGGAATCTGCATAAGAGGAAAGTAAAGCCTGTGGAAGCGGAGTTTCGCCAAATACTTGACGCAGAAGAAGTTAAGAATCTGTCTGTTGATGAGATTAACCGTCGTATCGTGGAAGCTTTTCGATATGATGATTTTGCCTGGCAGAAAGAAAGAGGAATCCGGATAAAATATAAAGGTCATGCGGAAGGACTTCATAAGGTTTTATACCAGTGTCCGGCCTGCAATACGGAATACAGGATGACTTCCTCGGGAACCGTTCTTTCCTGTAAAGCCTGCGGAAAAGAGTGGAAACTTACGGAACTCAGTGAACTGAAGGCGCTGGACGGAAAGACGGAATTTACGCACATTCCGGACTGGTACGAATGGGAAAGAAACAATGTCCGTCGCGAGGTGGAAGAGGGAACGTATTCCAGCGGAGTACTGCCGGTTCATGTCAATACTCTTCCGAATGCCAGGCGGTTTATCCGTTTGGGAAACGGAACCATGGTGCATGATATGAACGGATTTCGCGTGACGGGAACGGATGTGGACGGAGATCCGTTTGAAATGATCAAGACCGTTCCATCCATGTATTCGTGCCATATTGAGTACGAGTATCTCGGCAAATACGGGGATTGCGTGGATCTGAATACCCTGAAGGATACCTGGTATGTATATCCGGAACCGGACCGGTGTGATTTTTCCATTACAAAAATGGCGCTCGCAACGGAAGAGCTGTACCGGGCATATCGAAGGGCGCAGGGGAAAAAATTTGTCGAAGGGATGTTATAAATCAGCAAAAAGATGTTTCATAAAGGAGGCATTATATGACCCGCAGGAGAAATTTTGTTTGCCGAAGAGGAATCGCAAAGAGTAATACCGGGGAGGTGCAATGCCATGAATGATACCGTAAAGGAAGAAAAAAACTGCAGACAATACATCGGAGTTGATCTTGGAACTTCCGCAGTCAAACTTATTCTGATGAATGCATCCGGAACGATTGTCAAATCCGTTTCAAAAGAGTACCCGCTCTCGTTCCCGAAGCCGGGGTGGAGCGAGCAGAATCCGGAAGACTGGAAAGCAGCCGTTTTCGAAGGAATAAAGGAACTGATTGAAGGAACCGGTTCCGCACGGATTGCGGGAATCAGTTTCGGCGGACAGATGCACGGACTCGTGGCACTGGATGAAAACGACGAGGTAATCAGGCCGGCAATTCTCTGGAACGACGGAAGAAGCGTGAAAGAAACCGAATACCTGAATAACGTCATCGGGAAAGATGTTCTCTCAAAGGAAACCGCAAATATTGCGTTTGCCGGGTTTACGGCACCGAAGATTCTCTGGATGAAGGAAAACGAGCCCGAAAATTTTGCGCGCATTCGTAAAATCTGTCTTCCGAAGGATTATATTGCATACTGCCTCTCGGGCGTATTTTCAACCGATTATTCGGATGCATCGGGAATGCTTCTGCTTGATGTGAAGAATAAAAAATGGTCGGAAAAAATGTGTGAGATTTGCGGGATTGATGTTTCCGCTCTTCCGGCTTTGTATGAAAGTTATGAAGTAACCGGTGTGGTAAAATCTGAAATTGCAAAAGAACTCGGACTTCCGGAAGGAGTCAAAGTAATCGCAGGTGCCGGTGATAATGCGGCAGCAGCCGTGGGAACCGGAGTTGTGGGAGACGGAGGCTGCAACCTTTCCCTCGGAACTTCCGGAACCGTTTTTATTACTTCAACCGAATTTTCCGTGGATGAGAATAATGCGCTGCACTCCTTTGACCATGCGGACGGAAATTATCATCTGATGGGCTGCGTGCTTTCCGCTGCTTCCTGCAATAAGTGGTGGATGGAAGAAATACTGAAAACCGACGATTTTGCGGCGGAGCAGAAAGGAATTGAAAAACTCGGCGAAAATCATGTATTCTTCCTACCGTATCTGATGGGAGAACGTTCTCCCCACAATAACCCGAATGCGAGAGGAACCTTTATCGGTCTTACTATGGACAGCACCAGGGAAGATATGACGCAGGCGGTTTTGGAGGGTGTTGCGTTCGGACTGCGAGACTCGGTTGAGGTTGCAAGAACGCTTGGAATCAAACTTGAAAAAACAAGAATTTGCGGCGGCGGTGCGGCAAGTCCCCTTTGGAGAAAAATGATAGCCAATATCATGAATATGGAGGTGGAACGGATTACATGCAGCGAAGGTCCGGGACTCGGTGCGGCTATGCTTGCAGCGGTAGGATGCGGCGAATATGCATCCGTAAAAGAGGCTGCGGAGAAAATCGTAAAAGTTCTTGATACGGAAAAACCCGATCCGCAACTGGTTTCCCTGTATGAAGAAAAATACAGACAGTTCAAAGCCATCTATCCTGCCTGCAAACCGGTATATGATCTGATCAGTTGTTAACGGAAACCAAAGCATATAGTTAAGGATACGGTTATGAGAAACGAAAAAGGCGGAAAAACTGTGACGGGTATTGTGTTAACCGCACTGTCCCTGATTTTGACGGGAAATATTATTGCCGTTATGACACACCGCATTAAAACGGTGGAAAGACCGGTAATTTATAAGAAAAATCTGTTTGCGGACATGATGCTTTGCAGTACGCTTTTCATATCGTCACTGGATATCGCATTTAATTTGTTTACGCGTTCCGGGAATGCGCTTCTTCGCTTCCTCGGATGGATTGTGAGAATCAGTTTCTTTGTTCCCTCCGTAATTGTACTGTTTTTCAGCGGTAAAATTGTGGCAGGAAGCCTTATAAAACACAAAAGGCATGCAAAATACGCGATTGTTCTCGGAATGGCTCTTGAAAAAGGGAAACCTACGAAGGATTTGTTATACCGCGTGGAAACGGCAAAGAAATATCTGGAAACAAATCCCGGTGCAACATTAATTCTGACGGGAGGAGTTCCCGACAGAAACGGAAAAACCGAGGCAGAGGTGATGCGATTGCTCTTGCTTGAAAGAGGTATTCCGGAAGAAAAAATAATTTTGGAAGACCGTTCGGACAGCACCAAAACGAATTTCAAAAATACTCTGGAAATAATCGATGCAACTACGCCTGTAGTTTTAATTACAAGCAATTATCATATGGACCGTGCTGTCAGAATTGCAAAAAAAGCCGGTTTCAAAAATGTTTTGAGACTTCCGGCGAGTACTTCGTTTTTCCCGTATGCATCCAATGTTATGTGGGAGGTTTTGCATAACATTAATGAGTACACAAAAATAGTAAAAGATACGTAGCATAAAACCTGCTCGAAAAAATGAATGAAAGAATAAACGTAAGTAAAGTAATTTTATATGAACACAAAGAATGAAAAGAAAGGCAAACTGAAAAAGAGAATTATCGCGGAACTTGCCGTGCTGTTTTCTTTTATCGCCTGCTGGATGATTTCCTGGATTCCGGTGAAAGAAAGTATTACACTTGATTTATCAAACGACGGTATGGATGAAACTACACGTGTAGTTTTAATTACGGATCTGCATTCCTGTTACTACGGTCCGAATCAGAATACCTTAATCCGGATGACGGAGAAAGCAAATCCTGATATCGTAATACTGAGCGGCGATATTTTTGATGATAAAGTAAAAAGCAATAATGCGGAAATTACCGTTAAGAGACTTGCGGAAATGTATCCCTGTTTTTATGTTACGGGGAATCATGAATTCTGGAGTAAATGTGTTGATGAAATAAAAGATTATCTTCGTTCCGTGAATGTACATGTTCTCGAAGGAGAATGCGAGACGATTGAAATACGCGGAAGAAAGATTGACGTCTGCGGAGTGGACGATCCGACGCAGATGAAAAGAAGTGACTGGCTTGCACAACTTGACCGGGCATATTCCGGATGTGATGAGTCACATGTAAAAATTCTTGCAAGTCACAGACCGGAGCGGGTGGATATTTACGAACAATACGGATTTGACTTGATTCTCTGCGGACACGCCCATGCGGGACAGATCAGGATTCCTTTTCTTAACAGGGGAATATATGCACCGAATCAGGGATTATTCCCGGAATATGTAAGCGGTGCGTATCAATTGAAAAACGGAAGTACGATGGTGGTCAGCAGGGGACTTGCAAGGGAAAGTACACCCGCGCCGCGATTTTTCAATCATCCGGAAATCGTCGTAATCGATATCCGATAGAAGAATGAGCAAAAGACATATGCGGAGATTATTTTGAATGAAAACAGGAGTGTCGGAATGAAATTTAATAAAACAATCCGAAAAAAAACAGCAGTCATTTTATTGGGCGTAGCATTTGTTCTGCTTTTTGCAACCGCGTGTAAGAAGAACAACATGACCATTAAAATCGGAACCGGAAATGAAGGCGGAAGTTATTACATGTATGCGGGGAAACTTGCGGAATGCGCAAAGGATTCGCTGGATATAAAGGTTACGACGACGGCGGGTTCCATTGCAAATGTACGTCTTTTGCAGAAAGGTTTTCTGGATGCTTCGATTGTGCAGAACGACATTCTTTACAATGTGGCAAATCAGAAAAAGGCACCTGATAATCAGCAGACGAGCAGCCTGAATTACAGTGCGGTAGCCGGGTTATACACGGAGAGTGTACAGATTGTGGTTAAGGAAGATTCCGGTATTGATTCTGTTGATGATTTATACGGGAAGAAAGTATGCGTCGGAGAGAAGGAGTCGGGAACCATCCACAATGCGGAAGATATTCTCGGCCTCTACGGCATTTCATTCGGGGATATTGAGGAATTTAACCTGTCCTTGTCGGATTCGAAAGAGGCTTTGAAAAATGATGAAATCGATGCTTTCTTCTTTACGGCCGGTGCGCCCACTCAGTCAGTCTCCGAACTGTCCGGTGAAGTTTCCCTTCGGATTCTGTCCTTTACCGGTGAGGAAATGGGAAAAATACAAAAAAAATATCCGTACTATATTGACGTTACCATTCCGGCCGGTACATACGAAGGAATCACGGAAGACATCCGGACCGTCGGCGTCCGGGCAGTGCTTGTGGTATCCAACCGGATGAGTGAGAATACGGTTAGGCTGCTTGCGGAAAATGTCCTGATTTATTCCGAAAAACTGAATGAAAATATTGCAACGGATTCCGCTTACGGTGTGCAGGAATTAACGGAATATATTCCGATTCCGTATCATTCCGGAGCGGTAGATTACTACAGTTCCCACGGCATCGATGTTGATGCAATTAACGGCAGTACCGTTCCGATTATATTCGGCGGACAGGATGAGTAAGGAGGAAGCATGGCAACATTAGATCTGGATATGTATCAGACAATGGGCGTCGCTGTAGTGATTCTCCTGATTGGTGCATGGTTAAAAAAGAAAATCAAATGGCTGAACAAATTCTGTATTCCCGCACCGGTTGTGGGCGGTCTTTTGTATGCGGTCATTATGTTTATTTTACACACATACGGAGTTGTGGAAATACACTATGACGAGACTCTGAAAAATGTCTGCATGGTCTTTTTCTTTACATCCGTCGGCTTTCAGGCAAACGTGAAAGTGTTGAAAAAAGGCGGTATCGGACTGATTATTTTCCTTGTGGTTGTAGTGGGAATGATTTTTGCACAGAACGGATTGGCCATTCTGATTGCGAAAGGAATCGGTCTTGATCCGGCGCTGGGACTTTGTACCGGTTCCATTCCGATGGTCGGCGGTCACGGTACGTCCGGTGCCTTCGGCCCCGTTCTGGAAGATTTCGGTGTCGAAGGGGCTACAACACTCTGTACCGCATCCGCAACCTTCGGCTTGGTTGCCGGTTCCCTTATGGGCGGTCCGCTGGGCGAGTACCTGATTAAGAAAAAGAATCTTCTTGCAAAGGTGAAAGAAGAGGATCCGTCCATTTTGATGGAGGAAACAAAAAAGCATCACCATCAGGCATCCATGTATGCTTCCGCGGTGTATCAGCTTGCAATAGCGGTCGGACTCGGAACATTAATTTCATGGCTTTTGTCAAAAACGGGAATGACGTTTCCGGTTTATATCGGTGCCATGATTACTGCGGCGCTGATGCGCAATATCGGAGAGGCAACCGGAAAAATTACGATTCATATGGGAGAAATCAATGACATCGGCGGAATCTGCCTGTCCGTCTTTTTGGGAATCGCAATGATTACTTTGAAACTCTGGCAGCTTGCGGAACTGGCACTTCCGATGTTAATCCTTCTTGGCGGACAGCTTTTACTAATGTTTCTGGCTGCAAGATTTGTGGTATTCAACGTTATGGGCAGGGATTACGATGCAGCCGTTCTTTCTGCCGGAACCTGCGGTTTCGGTATGGGTGCAACGCCGAATGCCATGGCAAACATGCAGGCGGTCTGCGATAAATATGTTCCCTCCGTCAAGGCATATATTCTGGTTCCGATTGTCGGAAGTATGTTTGCGGATTTTCTGAACAGCCTGATTGTAACGTTATTTATTAATTTCGTGAAATAAATAGATCGGATTCTGTGAATCTGAATTACTTAAATATTATATTAACCGGAGGATGGAATTATGGAAAAGAAACATATGCACATTTCGTATCAGTCTGACAATCTCGCGTATCCGGAGATTATCATAGATGACGAAACGGAAGAGGAAAAACCGAAAAAAACACTGATCGTAATTGACATGCAGAATGATTTTATCGATGGCGCGCTGGGCACCAAAGAGGCAGTGGCGATTGTAGATAACGTGAAGAAAAAAATCAAAGAATATGCCGACAGGGGAGATGAAATAATTTTCACCCAGGATACGCATCATGAAGGGTATCTTTGGACAAATGAGGGAAAGCATCTGCCGGTAGCACACTGTATTGAAGGAAGCAACGGATGGAAAATCAGGGAAGGACTCTATGTAGAAGGATCACCCTGTATACTCAAATTTTCATTCGGATATACAGGGTGGAAAGATTACGATTTGGAAGATGTTGAGCTGGTAGGACTATGCACGGATATCTGCGTGGTTTCCAATGCGCTGATTATCAAAGCGTTATATCCGGAAATTCCGGTTAAGGTTGACAGTTCCTGCTGTGCGGGTGTGACGCCCGAGTCCCACGAAGCCGCTCTTCAGACGATGAAAATGTGTCAGGTTGAAATTTTATAAATCTTTTGCAACCTCGAAATCCATTTCCTTATAAGTCCATACGGCGCGTCCTACGGAGTATTTGTCCATTACGGCATGGAAGTCGCGGAACCATTCTTTTGTGTCGTCTCTGTCGGCAAGTTCAATGACACCGTATTCTCCGCAGTAAAGAGGGACATTTCTTTCTTCTGCCACACGAACCGCTTCGGAAATCAGATTTTCAAAGAAACGTTCGTCCGGGCACTGATTCGGGTCGAGATCATCGAAGCCCGCAAAGGCCTGGCATAACTGCTTCTGGCTGAGTTCCTCGTAGCTGCGGAACGGACTCTTGTAACGGAAACGGAAGGACCGGTCCATGGAGGGAATCCAGTATGCGCCCTGATGTGTAAAGAGAAGGGGCTCGTAGCAGTGGAAATTGTATACGATCTTATCATCGTAAGGGAGTGCAAGATCCTTTAAGGCTTCGATACTGTTGTTGTAGTATCCGCCGAGTAAAATCCATGTATCCGGTGCAAACTTGCGAATGCGTTTGATGCATTCCGTGGAAATTCCGTTCCAGGGTTCGCAGTACTCTTTTTTGGTTACTTCGTTTAACATTTCGAAGGCCAGCATGTCGGAGTACTTACCGTACCGTTCGGAAAGTTTTTCCCAAATCTCATAAAAGAAATTCTGATATTCTTCCTTTTCGAAGAAGCCTTCTTTATTGTGCCCCGGATCGAAGGAAAAACCAACGGTGCGGTGAAGGTCCAAAACCATATGAAGACCGTTTTTGCGGCACTGTTCAACTGCAAAATCGATGTAGGATAATCCGTTTCCGTGGAATTCCAGATTGTCGTTTGCAAACAGTTCGTAGTCTACCGGAACGCGCACATGGTCATAACCACGGCTTTTTACTTCTTCGAAATCCTTATCGGTAATAAATGTATCGTAACGCTCTTTGGTGTGATCGCACTGGGATAACCAGCCGCCGAAATTAATTCCCTTTTCAAAACCTGTAAAAGTACGCATATTTTTTCCTCTTATCTTTCCAAATTACTTTTAAAAAAACCGGCTGCAAAATTCATTTTATTTATTTTTGCAACCGGTTTTTAAGTGTCATGACTACATTATAATGATTTTACTGAACTTCCTCAAGCCTTACGTTCTTAATGTAAATCGTAGCTTTGGAGCCTTTGTTTCCCATGTTGAATTCCAGACGTCCGTTGTTGTCATCCTTCATGTTCATGCGGAAATTGTACTCAAACTGCTGCGGTTCGGTGGTAACGGTAAACTGAGTATCCTGCAGGTATCTTACCCAGCCTGCGGTAGGAGCGGATACGCAGGTGATTAAGTCTCTTTCCTCATCTGCCCAGCACTCAAAAGTAAGCTTGTAATTATGACCTTTGATCATCGGAAGTCCGGGCTGTACAAGCTGTACGGAGTAATCCACATCGCCTTCCGCATCGGTCTTTATAATCATGGTACCGTCTTCAATGGAAGCACTTCCCTCGCCGCCTTCAAAGAGTAAGAAGGTCCAGTCTTTTTCTTCTGCAAGGTCGGTTCCCAGATCTTCCGGATCGGAGAAATCACCCATGGTGATGAAGTTTCCGGTTTCATCCGCTTCTTTATAATTCTTTGCGGGTTTCTCCACATTGGTATCATATTCGGGTTTCTGATAAACACGAACGTAATCGATTAAAAATTCCGCATTGTCGAAATTGGTGCTTTCGTCCGGATTTCCGGGCCAGGTTCCGCCGACTGCAAGGTTTAGCTGAACGAAGAAGGTCTGGTTGAAGGGAGCGGGATAAGGCTTTTCTTCTTCACCTTCCACTGCGGTAAACCAGTCATTTACGGTTAAATAAAGTTCGTCGTCAATATACCATCTCATTTCGCCCGGTTCCCATTCTACCGAATATTCATGGAAATCATCCGCGAAAGAAGGACTTGTCTTTACCACGGTTCCCTGCTGTTCTGCGTGGGGTGCTCCGTAATGTACGGTTCCGTAAGCAGTTGTAACATCGCTGCCGAGTACTTCCATGATGTCGATTTCGCCGCATTTCGGCCACTGTCCGTAGTAACTTTCATCAGTAGGCATCATCCAGATTGCAGGCCAGAGTCCCTTGCCTTCCGGAACCTTTGCACTTACTACAACCTTGCCGTACATAAAATCTTCTTTGTTCTGGGATTTGATTTTTCCGGAAGTGTAATAGTCATTTCCGTTTGCATCTGTTGTCTTGATTGCCTTTAAGACCATTTTTCCGTCACGGGTAAATACGTTGTCCGTGGACTCCGTATATTCCTGAAGTTCTTCGTTGGTCCATCCGGGTTCGTGCGGATCGTAGCTCCAGATGGATTCGTCCATGGAATCTCCGGAGAATTCGTCGTGCCATAAAAGATTGTATCCCTCAAGTTCGGGAACTTCCACAACCTCTTCCGGCCTCGGTTCGGGCGGGGTTAAAACTTCGCCGTTATTACCGCTTCCGCCGTTGTTACATCCGCTGAGGAGCGCGATGCACATTGCAGCGGATAATGTGACTGCCATTGCCTTTTTAAATTTCATCATATTTCGTAACCTCCCTGTATTTTCATACAAAGTATTTTTTGGTATCTAAAAAAAGTATATAAAAACGAAATGATAAAAGATATAAAAATTATGACATATATGTTAAAATTATGATATATCTTTTTACAGGAAGGAACGGACAAATGGCAGAGCAGATCGGACGGGAACTGGTATACCGGGAATACCTGATGCGCGAGGAAATGCTGTATCACGCACCGTATAACCCGGAGATGGAATTTTACAATGCGGTAAAAACCGGTGACGAGAAAGCAGTGGAAAAAACACTGAAGGTTGATTTTTGCAGGAAGAAGGGGTTTGGGGAGCTGTCCGAAAACCGCGTACAGAGTTTTAAATATCATTTTGCGATTACGGCCGCAATGCTTGCAAGGTACTGTACGTCAGGCGGGATGGAACACGAGCAGGCATATATGATTAGCGATTACTATATTCTGGAAGCGGACAAAGTTGCGACATTAAAGGAAATATCCGCGCTTCACCGCAGGATGGTAAGGGACTATACGCGCAGAATGAAAGCGATTCGCGAGAATCCGGTTTATTCTCCTCATATCGTGAAATGTATTCACTATATTTACGACCATCTTCATGAAAAAATATATCTGGACGACGTTGCGGATGAAATCGGACTGGATCCGAGTTATTTAAGCAGACTGTTCCGACAGGAGATGGGGATGCCTGTATCGGAATATATTATGAGAAAGAAAATCGAAACCGCGGCAAACATGCTTGAATACGCCGAGTATACGCCGACGGAAATAGCGAATATTCTGGCGTTTTCAAGCCAGAGTTATTTTGTCAGCGTGTTTAAAAGATTTACGGGAACCACTCCGGGCAGATACAGAAACAGATAAAACGCAGAACCCGCAAAGATTTTATTGAGTTATAAGAACAAAAAGATTAAAATAGAAAAGACTGTTTGATAACAGGAAGGAAAAATGTTATGAAAACACTGAAAGACGTGAAGGTCGGAAAAAGCGCCAAAGTGGTTAAAGTTCACGGAGAAGGCGCCATAAAAAGAAGAATTATGGACATGGGAATCACGAAGGGTGTGGAAATCCGTGTACGGAAAGTTGCCCCTTTGGGTGACCCCATGGAACTGACTTTAAGAGGCTATGAACTCTCATTAAGAAAAGCCGATGCCGAAATGGTGGAAGTGGAAGAAGAGTAATTTTTCGGAAAATGTTTATGAAAGAACGGTTTTGATATCAGATGGATATTGCGATAGCGCTCGCAGGAAATCCAAACTGCGGGAAGACAACTTTATTTAATGCACTGACCGGTTCCAACCAGTATGTGGGAAACTGGCCCGGTGTAACGGTTGAAAAGAAAGAAGGAAAAATGAAAGGAAGGGACGGTATTATCATTACCGATCTTCCCGGCATTTATTCCCTGTCTCCGTATACACCGGAAGAGGTCGTTGCCAGAAATTATCTGGTCGGGGAAAGACCCGGTGCGATTCTTAACGTCGTGGACGGTACCAATATCGAGAGAAATCTTTACTTGACCACACAGTTGATAGAACTCGGAATTCCCGTTGTAATTGCCGTCAACATGATGGACGTTGTGAGAAAAGCGGGCGACAAGATTAATATTGAAAAACTATCTTCTTTAATCGGCTGTAAGGTTCTGGAGATTTCCGCATTAAAAAACGAAGGAATCGAAGAAGCAATCGAGGCCGCAATTGAGGTTGCAAAAGAAGGAAGGCTGATTGTTCCGAAGCATATTTTTTCGGGTGAAGTGGAACATGCGCTTGCTCATATTGAAGAGGCCTGTGTTCACGATCTGCCGGATGAGCAGCAGAGATGGTATGCGATTAAAATTTTTGAACGGGATGAGCGTGTCATAAAGAAACTGGAAATCCCCGAAAAAATAATCGAACATATTGAGAAAGATATTGTGACTGCGGAAACCGTACTCGATGACGATGCGGAAAGTATCATCACGAATGAGCGGTACAATTATATTACAACTGTAGTCGGAAAGTGTTATGAAAAGAAAAATAAAGACGGAATGTCGGTGTCCGATCAGATTGACAGAGTTGTGACACATCGTATTTTTGCGCTTCCGATTTTTGCACTGATTATGGTATTTGTGTATTTTCTCTCCATGGCACCTTTCTCGCCCGGAACACTTCTTACCAATTGGGCGAATGACGGACTGTTCGGAGAAGGGTTCCGTCTCTTCGGAAAATTCATCCCCGGAATTCCTGTTATCGTGGAAAATTTTCTGATTAAAATCAACTGTGCCGTCTGGCTTCAGGGCCTGATCGTGGATGGAATTATTGCGGGTGTCGGAGCGGTACTCGGATTTCTTCCGCAGCTGCTTGTGTTATTCTTCCTGCTTGCTTTTCTGGAAGCATGCGGATATATGTCCCGTATTGCGTTTATTCTGGATAAGGCATTTCGTAAATTCGGTCTTTCCGGAAAATCATTTATTCCGATACTTGTCGGAACCGGCTGCGGTGTTCCGGGTGTTATGGCATCCAGAACGATTGAAAACGAAAGCGACCGCAGAATGACGGTTATGACGACGACCTTTATTCCGTGCGGTGCGAAAGTTCCGTTTATTGCAATGATTGCCACTGCGCTTTTCAAGGGCTCTCCGCTCATTGCAGTGAGCGCATATTTTATGGGGCTGGCGGCGATTTTATTATCCGGTCTTATGCTGAAGAAAACGAAACCGTTTATCAGTGAGCCTTCTCCTTTTGTTATGGAACTGCCGCCTTATCACATGCCGCTTTTGTCAAATGTTCTGCGGTCCATGTGGGAGAGGGGCTGGTCTTTTGTGAAAAAGGCAGGAACCATTATTTTACTCTCCACGGTTTTGGTATGGTTCTTCTCTAATTTCGGTTTTTTGGACGGAAGATTTCAGATGCTTTCCGAAGAGCAGATCGGCTCTTCCATTCTTGCACATATCGGCAGCGCGGTGGCGTGGATTTTTGCCCCGCTCGGATGGGGGGACTGGAAGGCAGCGGTTGCATCCATTACAGGTCTTCTCGGAAAAGAGAATATTGTCGGCACGATGGGAGTTTTATACGGCGGAGGCGATGCATCCAGGTATGAGGCAATCGGGGCGGCATATTCAAAGCTTGCAGGCTTTTCCTTCCTGACTTTCAACCTGCTCTGCGCACCGTGTTTCGGTGCGATTGCAGCCATTCACAGAGAAATGAATTCGATGAAGTGGTCCGTATTTGCAATTGGATGGCAGTGCGGTTTTGCATACGTCATCTCGCTCATGATTTACCAGTTCGGGTCGATTTTCACCGGTCACGCAAATATCGCCGGAGTCGTGGTTTCATCGGTATTTCTGCTGCTTCTGCTGTTTCAGCTGTTTGTTAAAAAAGCCAAAAAAGTATAGTTTTTTATGACTGCGGTAAAATTGCAGTCATTTTTTCTTGACAAGTTAGTTAAAACTAACTATAATGCAATATGTAAGAGACAAAAGTCAAAAGAAACGGAGTAAAAATGATAACCTGGATTGTGTCAAACATCGGAACCATAGTGGTAGCACTTATCGTTGCCGGAGTTTTAACGGCAATCGTGATTTCCGTTGTGCGGGATAAAAAAGCAGGGAAATCGAGCTGCGGGTGCGGTTGTGCAAACTGTGCCATGAAAGGGCAGTGCCATAAAGAACGCTAGTCAGTCAAATCCTTATATATATGCCGTTCTGAAAGGCGGATCCGTATCACGGGTTCGCCTTTTGAATTTGAAAAGAAAAAAGTATTGACAAGGATATTTGTCATTTGTTATAGTATATCTGCAAGATGACAAGGAAAGTTGTCAAAAAGGAAAGTTGTCAAACCTGACTTTCTGAATGCAGTTTTTTTACGGAATGTGTAAACAGGAGGAAAAGAAAAATGAATGAAAACGAAAACAAAATGAGAAAGGCGTATATGTTTTTTGCCATTGCGGTTGCTGTTTTCGGAATTGCGGCTGACGGCATGCAAATGCTGGGTTCAGGGGTTATTGCACCGGCATTGGGGATTGTGCCGACGGAAAGCACCTGGTTTCCCTTTGTGAATATTATTATTCCGATGTATGTAATCGGTTTTCCGATTCTGTTTCTGGTTCTCCGGAAAAACGAGGTGGTAAAGCCGGAGAAGCATAAATTAAGTTTTGGGAAGTATATTCTTTATATTCCCCTGATGGCAGCCCTGATTGTAGTCGGTGCGGTAATCGGTACGATTCTGAACTACATGATTGTGCTTCCGTTCGGTGTGGATCCGCAGAACAGTACCGCTATCGGAGCCATTATGATGAATTCCAATCCGTTCTGGAGGATTCTGACGGCGGGAATTCTCGCACCGATAGTGGAGGAAATGATTTTCCGTAAATTCTTAATCGACCGCACTTACCGGTACGGAGAATGGGTTGCGATTATAACATCCGGACTCATGTTCGGTTTATTTCACGGAAATCTTGCACAGTTCTTTTTTGCAACATTAATCGGAGGATTGTTTGCGTACATTTATATTCGTACCGGTCAGGTATGGTATACAATCGGATTACATATGATTTTAAATCTTTCCACCTCCGTGATTACCATGGCAACCATGAAACCTTATCTTTCCGTCGATCAGGAAACATTTACGGAATATCAGAATATATCGCAGCAGTACCTGGCATCCGGCGGAGACCCGGCACTTCAGGAAAGACTGATGTCTGTGGCAGGACAGGTTATTCCCAAGATGATTCCGTTTATGATCTGGTCGGGTATTATATCACAGGTCGCGCTGGCCGGAATTGTTTTATGGATTATCTTCCTTGCCAAGAAAAAAGTGGTGATTAAAAAAGCACCGGATCAGGTAGAAAAGGGGATGAAATATGCCTGGGGAAATTTCGGAATGATTCTGTTCGTTCTGTACTGCCTGGTTATGTTTGTCATCAATTATATTTCGATTATCGGAACTTTCGGGGCATAGGGGAGAATCGAATGCCGCTTCAGAATCATTTAAAAGAATATCGTGCGAGAATCGGAGTAAACCAGCAGGAACTGGGAAAGCGGGTGAACGTATCGCGTCAGACCATCAGTTTAATCGAAAGGGGAGATTACTCCCCTTCCGTTACGCTGGCTTTAAAACTTGCGCAGGTTTTTGATGCGAAAGTTGAAGATTTGTTTACATACGTGGATGAATCATGAAACGATGAATCCGTTTTAAAAGTTATTTGATTTCCGTGAGTTTATATCCGGTATCGGCTACCACTTTCTCAAATTCTTCTTTTGATACTTCACGGGTCAGTGTTACTACAGCGCATTTTTCCTCGTGACTTACTTTTCCGGCGGTAACGCCGTCCATTGCATCCAATGCTTCTCTCATGTGTTTTTCACACATCGGACACATCATTCCTTCGATTACTAAAGTTTTTTCCATTTGAATAACCTCCCTGTTATTGTTTTCATTCTCTTCCGGAGTATTGTTTTTATTTTCCTCCGGAGTATTGTTTTCAATCTCTTCCGGTTCTTCCGACTGCGGAAAATGTACCAAATTCAGCCTCAAAGCATTGCTTACCACGAAGAAACTGGAAAGACTCATCGCGGCGGCTCCGAACATCGGATTTAAGTGCCAGCCGAAGAACGGTTCAAATGCACCTGCCGCAAGGGGAATTCCGATGATATTGTAACAAAATGCCCAGAAGAGATTCTGATGGATATTCCGGATTACTTTCCGGCTTAAATGGATGGCATTTACAACCCCCATAACATCCTGCTTCATCAATACCACTTCCGCTGCATCCATTGCGATATCCGTGCCGGAACGCATCGCAATTCCGATATCCGCGGCTGTCAGCGCGGGCGCATCGTTAATGCCGTCGCCGACCATGATGACTTTCTTTCCTTCCGTTTGCAAATCGCGAATGACATCCTGTTTTCCGGTAGGCAATACTTCCGCAATAATACGGTCAATGCCGGCTTTTTCGGCTACGGCTTTTACGGTTCTTTGGTTATCACCGGAAAGAAGAATGACTTCCAGCTTCATTTCTTTCAGCTGTGCAACTGCTTTTGCGGCGTCTTCTTTTAACGGATCCGCAATTCCGATAATTCCAAGAAATTCGTTTTCCGTGGCATACAATGTCGGAGTGGCTCCGGTGTCTGCGGTTTCTTCCAGAATTTTTGCGGTTTCCTCCGAATTAAGCAAATTCATAACCTGCGCGGAAAGAGGGCAGGAAAGAAGGTATTTGAGATTTCCGCCGTATACCGTTTTCTTTTCGGCAGTTTCGGGATATTCAATCTGACCGCTGAGACCGTTTCCGGGATGGATTTCAAAGCCGGAAAGCCGGCCGGGATTTCTGCCGGTATCGGCAAATGCGGCAGTAACGGCTCTGGCAAGGGGATGCTCGCTTCCGGATTCCAGAGTACCTGCAAGAAAGAGAAGTTCGTCTTCGGATACGTCTGCCGGCCGGATCAGGGATACCCCCGGTACTCCCGATGTAATGGTGCCGGTCTTGTCGAGTACGACGACATTTGCCTTTCCCGTGTTTTCCAATACGGCTGCATTTTTATAAAGAATTCCGTGCTTTGCGCCGACACCGCTTCCGACCATAATTGCAACCGGAGTAGCAAGTCCCAGTGCACAGGGGCAACTGATGACAAGGACGGAAACCGCGTAAGTAATGGCGGAGGACAGGGGAGAACCGAGAATCATATGAACGACGGCAACCGTGATTGCAATTAAAATGACTGCCGGTACAAAGACTCCCGAAACCTTATCCGCAATCTTCGCAATGGGCGCTTTGGAAGCGGACGCATCGTTTACCATGCGTACAATCTGGGCAAACGATGTTTCGTCGCCGACTCTTGTTGCCCTGCATTTTAAGAGCCCGGTACGGTTAATGGTTGCCGTGAATAAAATATCTCCGGTATTTTTTTCAACGGGAATGCTTTCACCTGTCATGGAAGATTCATCCACTGCGGAGTGTCCTTCAATTACCTCGCCGTCTGCGGGAATCCGTTCTCCGGGACGGACGAGAAAAATATCTCCGACCGCAAGTCTGTCTGCGGAAATCGTCATTTCTTTTCCGTTTCTGATGACACAGGCCTGATCCGGCGCGATTTTTACAAGGTTTTTCAGTGCATCCGTGGTCTTTCCTTTTGAATAAGACTCCAGCATTTTACCGACGGTGATAAGTGTCAGAATCATTGCCGCGGATTCAAAATACAGGCTGTGCAGTAAATCATGTGCAGCGGTATAATCGCCGGAAAGAACTACATTTGTCATTCGAATCAGAATGATAAAACTCCAGATAAAAGAGATTCCGGAGCCCATGGCAACAAGGGTATCCATATTCGGTGCAAGGTGAATGACGCCCTTAAAACCGCTTATAAAAAACTTCTGATTAATCAGCATTACGATGGCGGCAAGAAGCATCTGAACGATTCCGATTGCAACCGGATTGGCAAGAAAATCCGGCAGCGGCCACTTCCACATGGTATGTCCCATGGAACAATACATCAGCGGCAGCAGAAAAATAACCGATGCTATCAGACGGTTTCTGACGAGGACGGTATCACTTCCGGAATTCTTTGTTTGCTTTGATTTATTCGGGGATTTGTCATCAAGAAAAGCCCCGTAACCGGCATTCTCAACGGCCCGAATGATTTCCTCGGGCTTGGCGGTTCCGGTTACCGTCATGGAATTGGTCAGCAGATTGACACTGACTTCGTCAACGGTATTGATTTTTCTTACGGCATTTTCCACTCTGGAGCTGCACGCAGCACAACTCATGCCTGTGACACAGTATTTATCCATAAGTATCCTCTTGATTGCGGTGACGGGAGAGTATGCAACAATGTCACCGGGTTTTGTTAGATATAACTAACATATTATAGCATTTTTATCGTTTTCGGGCAATGTATTCGGGACAAAGTATTTCATAAAATATCTTCCGGAGAATCGGTTTGGGAAAAAAAGCCCCCGTCCGACAGGGACGGGGGAACAAAACTTTTTAAATCAGCTTAAGTATCCCATTACACCGATTCCGAGAACTCCGGTGCTGACATGGCATACAATACTGATCGGAAGGCGGTAGAGTTCAATGGTGGGATCCTTGAAATAATCGCGGACAAACTTAAGCCATTCCTGTCCGTTTTCTTCGGAGCCGGAGTAAGCAACGTAAATACGGCTGTTGCCCTGGGAAAATCTCTTTTCACGGTCCGTCTCGATGGCATGAAGCATAATTTTTTCCGCTTTTTTCATACCGCGTTCCTTGGCATAGGAATCAAGTTTTCCGCCCTGAATCGTAAGAACCGGTTTGATGTTCATAATGGTTGCGATTGTAGCTGCGGCAGCAGTAACGCGACCGCTTTTTTTCAGGAGGTCCAGCGTATTAACAGCGAGATAAATGCTGGAGTTGTATGAATCGTTCTCAAGATATGTTTTGATTTCTTCGGCGCTCATTCCGTGTTCAATCATAACCAGTGCATCCAGTACGGAACGCCTCTGGGAGATGGAGATGCGCTTGTTGTCAACAACCAGGACTTTTCCGTCATAATCCTGCGCCATACCCATTGCGGTTTCGCAGGAGCCGCTTAAGGCGGAGGACATCGGGATATAGATGACTTTGTCATAGGTCTTTAAAAGTTCATCCCACATATCCAGAAGATCGCCCAGAACGGGTTGTGCGGTGGATACTTCCGAACCGTTATCGAGGCGGGTGCAGAATTCTTCGTAGGTACAGTTTACATCTTCGATATATTCTTCCCCGTCAATCGTGAAAGGCATTTTCATCATGTAAATCCCGAGTTTTTCCGCCTCTTCCGTTGTTATACTGCTGTTTGTGTCGGTTGCAACTGCTATTTTTTCCATAAGTTAAGAATTCCCTTCTTTTGTAAAAAGACAATGGTTAATAAGGTAAAATGTATTTCGGATTTTTATGATTGCTTAATGGATTGTTTTCAATTCTTTAATGAAATATTCTCAATTGCTTAATGGAATATTCTTAAAACATTTAGAAAATTTTAATAAATTTTTTATAAAAAAATAATACAGAAGGCGTTTGAAATTGTCAAGTTTTCTGTTGCTTTTCCGGAAAATTAAAGAAGCTGATTTTGCCGTTACCGGAAAGGACCCGGGAAAAAGAGACAAAAACCGGGAATCAAGATATTGATTTTTGCCAGATTATGATAAAAACAGAAGATTTAGAAAATTAAATGCAGAATAAATTATTTGAATAAATGTGACTATTTTGGTCATTTTCGGAACTTTTTAAGAGAAATATAATCTCAGAACGACATATTGCCAAGTAAAACATCCTTTGTGATTCCAACCGTCTCTCTCAACATATTGTTCGGGAGGTAACGGGGATTGGAGGGAGCTGCGATACCATATATTGGGTTTTTAAGCTGTTTCTTTCCGAGAGCAACGGAACGGTAGGTATGAAAATTATTGGTCAAAATTCCGACCGTACAAGTTTCGTTTTTCAGAAGTTCTTTTGAGAAAAGGATATTTTCAATTGTGTTACGGGATTTATTTTCGAGTATAATCCGGTCGGGAGAAATCTGTTTTTCGACCAGATATTTTTTCATCCCCTCCGCTTCCGGCATGGGTTCGTTTTCGCCCTGACCTCCGGATACGATGCAAACGGTATCGGGATTTGCATTCAGGTATTCGACGGCGGTATCGAGACGATACTGCAATACGACGGAAGGCCGGTCTTTGTGAACCTGGGCCCCCGGAACAAGGAGATAATCCAGATGGTCGGGAGCACGGTCAGCAAAATGGTTCAAAATCAGAAACTGCGTGAAGAGAAAATAGAGAAAGCCCAAAGTCAGAATGCCAATTCCGATAATCCGTACGGGCAGAGGGATTTTACCGAACAGCCGGAAAAGGGTCATGGCGGAAAAAAGGAGGAAAAAGACGAATCCCGCAAACCAGACAACGTAAAACTTGCTGCCGCTTTGCACCAGAAAAACGGTAATTCCGTAGAGCAGACATAAAAGTCCGAGAAGCAGAAAAACGGCAGTAAAGACAATTTGCGGGATTGTAAACATTTTTTTCTCCATAAACGAATATAACGACTCCTGAAATTCAAAGTGATGAAACAAAATGATGAAAAATACAGGGATTATTTCTGTTTCCGGAATTATTATAACATGATACAATACCATTGAAAAACGAATAAACGGGAGAGAAACATGATCTATTATTTTTCCGCAACCGGAAACTGCAGACATACGGCGAAACGGATTGCAGAGGCAATCGGTGACAGGGCCGTATCCTTAGAGGAAGCGGATTATAACTTAATACTGGAAAAAGACGAAGTGCTCGGTTTTGTAACTCCGACTTATTTTTGGGAGCTGCCCGGAATTGTAAGACATTTTATGTCGGATGCGGAGATTACCTTAAACGGGGACAATTATACGTTTCTGATTTCAACTTACGGAACGACTCCTGGATGCAGTGCGGAAGAAGCAAGAAAGGTTCTGGCCGAAAACGGAATTTTACTGGATGCATCCTACAGCATTAAAATGCCGGATAACTGGACGGTCTGGTTTGATCTGAGCAATCCCGAAAAGGTGAGGATGCAGAACCGGAAAGCGGATGATGCCATCCGGAAAGTAATTGAAAGAATCAGAAAACGGGATCTCGGGAATCACCAGAAACCCCGCGCACCGTATTTTGTAAAAACGTTTACGGATTCCGCTTTTGAAAGTGCAAGAAAAACATCCAATCTTCATTTGGAGGATACCTGTATCGGATGCGGACTTTGTGCGAAAAACTGCCCTGTTTCCGCGATTGAGATGAAAGATTCAAGGCCTGTCTGGGTAAAAGAGCAGTGCGAACTCTGCTTCCGATGCCTTCATCACTGTCCGAAATTTGCCATACAGTACGGAAACGGTGCCACGAAAAAGCACGGACAGTATGTGCATCCGGAGACTTAATGAAATAAAGGGATGAAAAGATTAAGTAAAACAGGCCGGAAGAGTTTTAAGTAAAATAAGCCGGAAGAAAGTGATCTAAAAATTCCGGGAAGGACTTCTTCAGGCATTCCACATCATCTATTTCCACTTCCGTTTTTAAAATGACGGCAAGCAGAATCGCACACATTGCCATTCTGTGATCGTGGAAGGAAGAAAGCGGTATGGGCGTATTTTCGTTCCGTCCGGAATAATCATATTCATAAACCGTAAGGGAATCCTCGGTTTCCTCAGTTCTTACCCCGACGGCGGAAAGCTGTGTACGTACGGCTTTTACGCGGTCGGATTCTTTTATCCGCAGTCTTGAAATTCCCGTAAAAGTTGCTTTTTTAAAACGGAACGGAGCCACGATTGCCATGTAAGGGGCGATGTCCGGAGTGTCCGTACAATCCCATGTTATTTCCGAAGAAGGTGCGGCTTCTTTTATCCGGTTTAAGTACTCCGAAATGGCCCGGTCTCCCTGGCGGGAATCAGGATTTAAATTGGTTACGGTTACGGAACTGAATTCGCCCAGGCAAAGGAGAAATGCGCCATTGCTCCAGTCGCCCTCCACTTTAAAGGGCTGATTCAGTTTTTCCTTTACGGAAGAAGTCCGGTAGCCGTTTGTTTTCGGATAATAGGTACCGTCGCGGTACTCTGCCGGGCAGCAGTATTTTGCAAGAACATCCAGCGTCAGTTCGATATAGTGGACGGATTTACATTCGCCGGTGACACGGATGGTGCATGGTGTGTCAAAAAGCGGAAGAGCCATTAAAAGACCTGAAATATACTGGGAAGACACACTTCCGTCAATGGAAAAATCACCGCCGGAAAGAGTTCCCGTGACATGTATGGTGCGTGTTGCGTCATTTTTTGTAATTGTAATTCCCATGGGAGAAAGCGCATCGGCAAGTTCCTTTACGGGACGGTCGAAAAGCCTTCCTTTTGTGGTAAATACCAGTTCTTCGACTCCGAAGGGACAGTCCCTGCGTAACAGAAATGCGGTTGCTACGGGAATCATGAACCGGATGGTGGAGCCGCTTTCGTTACAGGGAAGGACAATCTTTTTGGCAGAAGAACCGCCTGTCCCGGCCGCGGCATCACGAAGCGCGCGTAAGCACGCCCTGGTTGCCAGTATATCTTCGTTATCTGTTTCTTCATCCTCAAGGTGTTCCCTGTCACCGCAGAGAAAACGGATGATCAGCTCTCTGTGACCGATGGATTTGGAAGCGGGTGCTTCAATCGTAAAGTCAAATTTTTTGTTTCCGTTAACAATCATTTCCATTCCCCTGAAACCATGTCTTTTCAATTCCGATAAAAACGGGCATCAATTTGGGAAAATTATACGATTAAATGAAGAAAAATGCTATAATAAAATATTGATTATAAGAAATTGAGGTTTGAGAAATGAAAAGAATACTGAGTACGGAGAGAAAGGCGCTTTATTTGCGTGCACTGACACTGGCCGTACCGATGATGATACAGAACGGAATTACCAATGCAGTAGGACTTGTTGACAGTATAATGATCGGTTCGCAGGGTACGGAGAGTACATCTGCCGTTTCCATGTGCGGCCAGTTGATTTTTGTATTTAACCTGGCAATTTTCGGAGCCCTGTCCGGACCCGGGATTTTCGGAGCACAGTATTTCGGAAACAACGATATCGAAGGAGTCCGGAAGACGTTCCGAATTAAAATCTGGGTGGTAATTGCAAGTGTTATCGCCGGAATCTGTGCATTCTGGTTTTTCGGTGATTTCTTTGTCGGTTTGTATTTAAAGGGAGAAGCAGAGGGAATCGATCCGGTTCTGGCTTTGAATAAATCCAGGGATTATCTGCGAATCATGCTGATCGGCTTCCTGCCCTTTGCACTGACGCAGGTATATTCCTCGACACTTCGTGAAAACAACGAAAGTAAAATACCGATGATTGCCGGAATTTGCGGAGTGGCGGCGGATATTCTGTTTAACTGGATTCTGATTTTCGGTAAATTCGGATTTCCTGCGATGGATGTAAAGGGTGCGGCAATCGCAACGGTGATTTCGAGATTTATCGAATTTACGGTAATTGTTATCTGGAGTCACCTGAAAAGAAAACGGTTTGTATTCTTGCAGGGAATCTACACAACCCTTCTGGTGGAGGGTAAAATTGCCGTTCCCATTATTAAGAAGAGCATCCCGATTCTGATTAATGAATTTTTATGGTCTGCCGGGATCATTAAAACAAATCAGCTTTTATCCGAACGTTCCCTTTTTGTTGTTCCTTCGCTGGGAATATCGGCAGCAATTTCGAACCTCTTAAACGTGGTTTTTGTTGCGATGGGAAGCGCTGTCGGAATCATTATCGGACAGATGCTGGGAGCAGGTGAAACAAAGGGAATCCGAAAGAAAGCAAATTCCCTGATGTGGTTTACCGCGTTTCTTTCCGTCGGTTTGTCGGGCGCACTGATTGCGATAGCCCCGTTCTTTCCGAAAAGGTACGATGTTCTGCCGGAAGTGCAGTATATGGCAACAGCATTTATTACCATGACCGCATTTTTCTTCCCTTTGCAGGGATTTTTGAATGCGCAGTATTTTACAATCCGTTCCGGAGGAAAGACATTTATTACGTTTCTTGCAGACAGTGGTTTTACCTGGGCAATCAATGTGCTTACGGTATTCCTGCTGATCAAATTTACGAATTTAAACGTTTATCAGATTTATGCCGTTTCTCTGTCACTGGATATTCTGAAGGTGGTTTTCGGTGCGGTTATGATCCGGACGGGCGTCTGGATTACCAATCTGGTAAAAGAAGAAGGAAAAGAAGTTTCGGAGCTGAATCCGCATGTGGATGAGGCGGATGATGCAGATTCAAAAGCCTGGATAAAGGGATAAAACAAGCCGGACTGAAATAACGGCGGGAGCAAAAGAATGGATTATCCGTATCTTGATACGACAATATATGACGACTTCCGGGCAATGTTAAAAGGCCGTCTGGAATCAAATCCGGAGACGGTCGCGTTTCGTTTTTTTGAGAAGGATGAAACGGTTGACATTACCTATGCCGAAATGACGAGACAGGTTGCGTGTGTGTATGCGCATCTGAAAAAAGAAGGCCTGCTCGGAAAGCACATCGGAATTATTTCCGAAAACCGATACGAATATATTGTGATTTATCTGGCTGCGGTTCTGAACGCGGTGATAGTGCCGATGGATAAGGAAGCTGCGGCGGATACGATTTCGGATATGCTTGAGCGTTTCGATACGGACGCGGTTTTTGTTACGGATAAAACCTGCAATAAGACGGAAGGAGCGGTGCAGTCCAAACCCGTAAAGGTTTTTAATATAGACCGGGACTTCCCTGCAATCATAAAAGAGACGGTTTCCGTTCCGGATTTCTTTGAAGAAACAAAGGACACCGACAAGGACCGCTTTGCGGTGCTGGCTTCCACGTCCGGGACGGACGGAAAAATGAAGGGTGTGATGTTATCGCAGTATAACGTCATTACGAATATTCGCGGGACATTGGAAAATAACGTGCTGAAATCCCCCACGCTGGCCTTTCTTCCGATGAATCATACATACGGATTTAACCCCTGCATTCTTGCTACCCTTTATAACGGGACAACGCTATGTATAAACCTCGACATAAAGCATCTGTTCCGGGACATTAAAGCTTTTAATCCCTTCTTTTTCGGGGCCGTTCCGATGGTAATCGAAGGGATGTATGACGGAATTTTCCGTGAGGTCAGAAAACGCGGAAAAGAAAAATCATTTAAGAGATTAATTCGGTTCAGCAATTTCCTTCGCCGGCACGGAATCGATTTAAGACATAAATTTTTCGGAAAAATACTTGCACCGAATCTTCGCCTTGTGGTGAACGGCGGGGCGCCTCTCCGCAAAGAATACGTGGAGAAATTCGACGAACTCGGCATTATGATTCTGAACGGATACGGACTTACGGAATGTTCGCCGACAATAGCGGTCAGCCGTGAATTCAACAATGTTCCGGGAAGTGCCGGAACGATTATGAAAAATATCGAAGTGAAGATTGCGGATGACGGCGAAATTCTCGTAAAAGGACCGTGTGTAATGCTCGGCTACTATAAAGACAGGGAGGCCACAGAGAGCGTCTTCAGGGACGGATATTTTAAAACCGGGGACATCGGGCATACGGACGGAAGAGTTATTTTCGTCACCGGCAGAAAGAAGAATCTGATTATTACCGAAAACGGTAAAAACGTGGCACCGGAATATCTGGAAGATAAAATCCTGGCATTTGAAGAAGTTGCGGAATGTCTGGTGGTTGCAAAAAAAATCCGGAATACTTCCGTAATCTGCGCAAAAGTTTATCTGAAAGAAAACAACAGGGATTCGGAAATTCAGCTGCAGGAAGATCTGAAGGAACTGAACGATACGCTTCCGTCTTATATGAGAATTACGGATTATGAGATTATGAGCGAAGAGTTTCAAAAGAACAGTTCGAAAAAAATAATTCGTAAAATGTATACATAGAATCAAACGGATTAAGGGGAAAAACATGCTGGAGGAAGTAAAAAAAATACTGGCGGAGGAATACCGGATTACGGATGTTACACGCGATACCGATTTTAAGAAGGAACTGGGATTAAATTCTTTTGATTTCATGAATCTGATTTGTATTGCGGAAGAGAAATTCAATGTGGAACTCGAGGAAGAGAAATACCGGAATATGAGTACCGTCGGGGAATTGTGCGATTATCTGGAATCGCTTGTAAAGTAGTATGCAGGTTGTTGAAGTAAAGGGGAAAAAAGAGCAGTCGGAATTTCTTGCGTTTCGCAAACGCAGGTATAAAAACGATGCGCTTTATATTGATAATAATTATTTTATGCTTCAGGAGATTTTTGCAAAGAAACTTCACTTTGTAAAAAGCGTGAATATTCATCCCGTGATGGTATGCGATGAATCCGGAGAGGTATTGTGTGAGGCGGTTATTGCCTATGCAAAAGATCTCCCGGAATACATCCAGATCTGTTTTTTCGAAAGCCTTCCGGGACAGTCGGAAGCAGTTCAATTAATTGTTTCCCGGGCGGAAGAGAAGGGAAAGTACTACAAGTGTAGTAAGATTGTAATCGGCCTTTTCGGGCACGTCAATTACGGACTCGGACTTTTGAATTCGCATTATGATTCCGTGAATTCTTTTTCTTCACAGGGGAATCCGAAATGCTATAACGAATATTTTGAAAGCCTCGGATGCGAAACGGTTCTGCTGAATTCGTATTTTACACATAATTTAGAAGACAGGCTTTCACGGTACGGGGCATTAATCCGCAAACTTCGCAGGAATTATGAATTTAAAACGTTTGATAAACATAAGTTTGAATATTATTCGAAGATTTATACGGACTTAAACAATGCCTGCTTTACCGAGCATAAATATTATTATCACCGGGAATATGAAGATGATATGGAAATGCTGAAGGAACTGTTTCTTTTTATGAAGGAGGATTCGCTTTTCTTTGCTTTTAAAGACGGCAAACCGGTCGGATTTATTCTCTGGTATCCGGATTATAACGAACTTGCAAAACCGGGTGAACTGTTCGGGACAAAGCATTTCTTTTTAAATAAACTGAAGGGAAAAAACATCAGAACAGCAAAGGTTATGGAGTGGGGAGTTTTGGAGGAATACCGCGGATGCGGGCTTCCGGTTGCGTTAACGGACTGTGTGTATCAGACACTGAAAACAAACTACAGATGTAGTCAGGTTGAATCCTCATGGGTTCTGGATGAGAACGAGGATTCGAACAGTATCTGCATGGCAATCTGTGACGGGAAATATAAGGAATATATTGTTTATGAAAAAGCAATCGGATGAGAATTTTAAATCCCTGGTTACCGGGGATCCGGAGGAGATGTTTGAGTACCTGCAGACAACTCCTGTATCGGAGAGACTTACCAATCCGTTTACACCGGAAATGCTGAAACTGTTAAAGAAAAGCAACCCGTTCAGACAGACCTATTATTACATCGAGGAAAACGGGAAATACGCTTTTTTCATTGTATATGACAGCAGGATGAATATTATGACGCTCGGTAAAAAAGAGTGGATGATGAACGTAAAGACCATCGGATTTCCGTGTTCTTTTTCCAACAGCGGATACATTACAAACGACCTGGAATTTCTGCTTACCTACTGCAGGAAATTAAAGGGCGGGAAATTAATCCTGAATGTGGAGAATCCCGTGAAAATGAAGGGAATGGGATTCGGAGAAACGCTTCCGACCTGTGTGCTTTACTTAAAGCCGGAACATACCTCTTTGGAGAATTACTTAAATTCCTTAAGAAGTCCGTACCGGAGAAGAATCCGTCTGGCTTTGAAAAGATGCAGCGATATTAAAACGGAGCATCGTGAATCGGCGCAGGAAGATGCCGGTCTGTATGCACTTTATTTAAATACTTATAACAAATCGGAATACAAACTGGAATGTCTGACGGAAGAATTTTTTGAAAGATGTGAAGGCCACCGGATTGTTTTTTACAAAGACGATAAACCGGTCGGATTCGTACTTCTTCATAAGGACAAAGAGAAACTGTCGTTTCTTTTCTGCGGAATGGAGTACGGTAAATTCGAACAGATTACGAATGCGGATTTGTATTTTTATATGCTGCTTCATATTGTGGAGTATGCAATTAACGAAGGCTGCAAAGTAATTGACTTCGGACAGACTTCGGAACTCACCAAGCTGAAATTCGGCGCGGAACCGGAAAAAAGATATTTTTATGCACAGCATACGAATCCGTTTTTAAATCTGTTTGCGATTCTGGGCAAAGGTCTTCTGGAATACAAATATGATTTCCCGGATTTCAAGGTGTTCCGGTGAAGCGACTGTGAAATAAAAAGATTTCTCACATAAATTTCAGGAAGATTTCTTACGTAAATTAAGAAAAAGATACAGGGAACGGTAATCCATGAACGTACTTCTTTTCAGACCACGTCCTCATAAAGAAACCATAGGTTTGCAGAATGTCATGATCTGCGAGCCGCTGGAACTTGAGTACATTGCGGCTAATATCGAGCCGCTCGGTCATACCTGCACAATTATCGACATGATCATCGAAAAAAAAGATGTCGGCTATTTTGTAAAAAAATACAATCCGGATGTGGTCGGCATTACCGGGTATATTTCGCATGTCAATATCATGAAGGACTATGCAAGAAAAACAAAAGAAGTAAATCCCGCAATCAAAACAATTATCGGCGGCGTGCATGCCGAAGTGAATCCCGGTGATTTTGAAAGTGAATACGTGGACTATATCATACGTGCAAACGGAATCAGAACGTTTATCGAAATTCTGAATTCCATTGAGGGAAAAGGCTCTCCGGCAGAGATAGAATGTGTTTATGCAAAAGACAAACCGGCTCCGAAAAAAGACACAACGTTTGATTATCGATTTCCGGCCAGGGAAAAAGTGGATGCGTACCGCTCGAAATATTATTACATGTTTCACCGTAACTGCAGTCTGATCAAGACTTCCTTCGGCTGTCCTTACAACTGCAAATTCTGTTTCTGCAGACAGATTATGGACGACCAGTATTTTGCAAGAAGTCTTGAGAATATTGCCGATGAACTCGAGAAAGTAAAAGAGACGGAAATCTATATCGTGGATGATGATTTTCTTGTAGGAAGAAACCGGATTCTGGAATTCTGCGACATTTTGGAAAAGCGGAATATTCACAAAAAATATTTAATCTACGGCAGGGCGGATTTCATTGCCGCAAATGAAGACGTAATCAGGCGCTTCAAGGAAGTTGGCTTAAGGGCGGTTATCGTCGGACTGGAAAGCTGCGACAGTAAACAGCTGGATGATTACAACAAACGAACGAATGTGGAAATAAATGAAAAAGCCGTCGGAATTCTGAAAAAATACGACGTGGAATGTTACGGCACGTTTATCCTGGGACTCGACTGGACCTGGGCGGATTTCTCCGCGCTTCATAAATGGATCAAAAAACTCGGACTTGTATTCGTAAACCTGCAGCCGCTGACACCGCTTCGGGGAACGGATATTTACGAAAAATACAAACCCCGTTTTATCGTCCGTGAGGACGAATACGAAAAATGGGATCTGGCTCACCTGGTGGTGGAGCCGGAGCATATTTCCGTCAGGAAATATTACTGGTATACGATGGTACTCTACTATCTGATTACCGCAAATCCGGTCAGCTGGTGGTATATGGTAAAGAAATACGGACTTCACGATACCTTAAAGCTTACCGTCGGTGCAGGCAGGGTAAATACACAGTACTGGAAGAAACTGATTAAGGGCGAAGGCTGATGAACGGAGAATTGATTTGAAAGAGATTTATCAAAAGAAAAAACTGAAGGTTTTGTTAATCCGGCCGAAATACACTTCACTGGTTGCACATCTGGAGCCGCTGGGGCTTGAGTACCTTGCCGGTCTTGCAAAAGAACTCGGAATCGAATGCGAAATTCATGATGAATTCGACCGTCCCTGGACGTTCCGTCTTGAGAGAATGTGCAATATCATCAGAAAGGGCGGCTATAATTTTGTCGGTCTGAATGCGAACGCGAATACCGTTGACTATATCATTAAGCGCGCAAAACAGCTGAAAAAACGTTTTCCGGATTTAACGATTATGGTAGGCGGACCGGAAGCGGAAATGAATTATCCGGAGTTTCTGACGGATGATATCGATCTGGTTTATTACGATAACGGTTTGAAAACCCTGAAGGCAATCTGGGAGGCAGGACTGGATGTCAATGTCATGGACGAACAGACCGGAATTGCCTTTCGAAAAAACGGGGAATGGGTTGTGAAGGAAAAAGGCCCGTCTGTTGACGGATTTATCAATAAACCCGACCGGACCGCATTTTACAGGGGATTAAAAAAGAACTACATCTTCATGAAAGGAAAGTATGCACTTTCCAAGGCATCTTTCTCATGCCCCTTTTCCTGTTCGTTCTGTTACTGTACCAAGATGAACTCGGGCCGTTATACGGAACGTAATCTTGAGGAGGTGCTGAATGATATCGAGGAGATCAAACACGATAAAATATGGTTTGTGGATGATACGTTTTTCTATCACAAGGAACGCGTCATTCAGTTCTGTGAGGAAGTAATCAGGCGCGGAATCAAGAAGGAATTCATGGCATATGCCAGAGCGGATTTCATCGCCGCAAATCCGGATATTCTGCCGCTTGCCTACAAAGCGGGATTCCGGGATATCTTAATCGGCCTGGAAGCCATCACCGATGAACAGCTGGATGATTATAATAAGCAGACTTCCCGCGATGACAACATTAATGCAATTAAAAATCTGCATGACAACAACATCGTGTGCAACGGACTTTTCGTAATCAATTATACGGCAACCAGAAAAGATTTTCACAATCTGATGAAATTTATCAAGGACAATAATCTGCTGTGGGTGGTATTCGGAATCTTTACTCCGTATAAGGGAACGGATGCCTATGACGAGTATAAGGATCAGGTAATCGGTTTTAAATCCTGGCGGCTTGACGGAACGCATATTACAATTAAGCCTACGAATATGTCTTCTTTTGAATACATGCTCCGGTACTACTGGATTCATGTTTTAACATATCCGAAGATTATGGTCAGAACGCTCTTCGGAACCGGATACGACACAAAACGGAAGGGCTGGTTTTAAATGAGGAATGCGATATGAAACAGAAATACATGTTTGTGCGTGTGGATTACGATAAGAGAGTTGCGAGTCTTGAACCGCTCGGTCTTGAATACCTGGTTGCATGCGTGAAAGCGGAAAACAGAGAAGGCTTTATTTATGATGAAAGCATCGTCAGCCGCTTCGGAAGAAAAGCGAGGCTTTTGCGCATGGTGGACGAAAACCACGTAACCATCGCAGGCTTCAGCATAATGTCCCATACGGCATGGTACGATCTGGAATTAATCCGTTTCTTAAAAAAGAAACGACCGGACGTAAAAATCATGGTAGGCGGGCCTGAGGTCGTAATCAATCATGAGGACTTCCTTCTGGAGGAAGTGGATTATGTGTCTTATGACAATGGTCTGGATTCCTTCCGGCTTGCAATCCGAAACGATTTCGACGTGGAAACGCTGAAAAACTGCAGCGGCTTTTCCTTCCGGGTAAACGGAGAATGGGTGCAGAATCTGAAAGGAGAACCCATTTCCGATTACGGGATTTTACCGGACCGGAGCCATTTTTACGAAAACAGAAGCAAATTCAAAGTGCTTGCAAAAGGCTGTTTTTCCATGATGAAAACATCTTTTTCCTGCCCGCAGAACTGCAAATTCTGTATTTCGCGTCAGTTTAACAGCTGTGCTTACCGGGAACGTGATATAGACGCGGTAATCGATGAAATCATTCATCTCGATAATGATAAGATTTTTATCATCGATGATGACTTCCTGGTAAACAAAGAGCGTGTGAAATATTTCTGCGAACGGCTTCTGGAATTAAACCAGCATAAGACGATTATGATCTTTTCCCGTGCGGACAGTATTGTCAGGTGTGAAGACATTATGCCGTTAATATACAAGGCGGGCATTCGCGACATGCTTGTGGGCCTGGAAGCGGTTGAGGATACGACGCTCGAGAAATACAACAAGAATTCCAGCGTAACCGTCAATAAAAAAGCGGTAAAGATTCTGCGCGATTTTAACATGGTCTGCGTCGGTCTGTTTGTAATCAACTATGATTTCAAACACAAAGATTTTATGAACATCAATAAGTTTATCCGCGACGAAAAACTGATCTGGGTATTGTTCTCGATTCTGATTCCGTTTAAGGGCACACCCGTATATGAAGAAAACAAGGATAAACTCTATCGTTATAAATACAGCAGAACCGGCGGAACCAGCGTTTTAATGCGTCCGAGTCATATGCCGATGTTGCTTTTCAAACTGGAATTTCATTTTCTTTACTATGTCAATTACCCGCGCATTTACTGGGCCGGGATAACACATTTGTTTAACAAAAGGTATCGTAATAATTCGGAGACTTAATCGGCGTGAATATACTTCTCATAAAACCGGAAACAGTGGGAATATTCAGTTATACCTATCTTGTGGAGCACGAGCCTTTGGAGATGGAATATCTCTACACCGTGTTTACCGCAATGGGTCATCACGCCGTAATTTACGACCGCAGATACGAGCTGACTTCCATGAAGAAGAAAATCAGGGAAGAAAATCCAGACGTAATCTGCGTGACAGGATACATTACACAGCAAAAACTTGTATACCGTTACTGTGAGGTAATTAAGGCATACAGACCGGAGATCAAAATCATTCTCGGCGGTTCTAACGTGGAAATCAATTACGAAAATTATTTTGATTCCAAAGCAGATTATCTCTATCATTTAAGCGGTCTTGAGAATCAGAAAAAACTGATCCGGTATATCGAGCAGGAAAAGAAACGGACAGATGCAGCTGAATCAGAGGAACTGAAACTGGAAGACATTCCGGGAATCTGTTACCGGAAGAACGGGGAGTGGAAAGTAAATCCGAAGGTTGTGGAAACACCGGCGGATTTGCCGATACCGGACAGGACGTATTTTTATAAAAATAAAAAACGCTTCCGGTATCTTTGTTTCAAACCGCTGGCACTGGTAAAGAATTCTTACAGCTGCAGGAAAAAATGTAATTTCTGTTTCTGTACGAACCGAAACAGCGGAAGGTATGCATGCAGAAGCGTGGAGAGTCTGGTGGACGAAATTGCGTCCCTTGACGTTCCCGCAATTCATATTACAGACGATGATTTCTTAATTGACGAAGCGTATTTAAAAGAGTTCATTCGCCTGATCCGGGAGAAGGATATCCATAAGGAATACCTGATTTACGGGCGTGCGGATTTCATTGCACATCACGAGGAACTGATGAAGGAACTTGCCGATATCGGTCTGAAACTGATCATGGTAGGACTTGAGGCGACAAGTGAAGAGGAACTGGATTCCTATAATAAAAAAGTGACGGTTTCCGAAAATGAAGAATGCATCCGGATTCTTTCCGAGAACGATATTTTCTGCGCGGGACTGTTTATCGTTCATCCCGGAATGACGAAGGAAGACTTTAAAAAACTGTATGACTGGATTGCGGCAAGGGATATCATTCCGACCGTCTCGGTATTTACACCGATGCAGGGTTCTGCCATGTATAAAAAATATGAAAGTCAGATGATTGACCGGGATGTTACGAAACAGGATTTATTCCATTGCCTTCTGAAACCGGAGCATATGAGCGTAAGACAGTTTACGCGTGAGTATTATAAATTGTCGATGGGACTGGCATTTAAAAACCGGAAATCTAAACTGTATTCCAAAAATAATTATTTCGGCGCGATGCTGTATGTTATAAAGGTTATTTTTGTGAAACTGAAGCGGGCGATTGCATTATGAAAAATAAGATTCTGCTGATTCAACCAACTCCATATGACCAGTACGGAAACCTTGTAAAAAAGCACAGGCTTTATTTTGTCGGGCTTGCGCTTCCGCTCCTTGCCGCACTTACACCGGATGATTTTGAAGTGGAAATCTGTTATGAAACCATTGAGGATGTTCCCTTTGATACCGATGCGGAACTGATCGGAATCTCCAGCATGGGACATGCCGTAATGCGTACGATTGACATTGCAAATAAATTCAGGGAACTCGGAAAGACGGTAGTTCTCGGCGGCTATATGGTTTCGCTTATGCCGGAAGAAGCACAGAAATACTGCGATGCCGTAATGATCGGTGATTCCGAGGAAACCTGGGGAGAGATGATTGAGGATTACCGGAACGGAACGTTAAAGAAAGTCTATAAAAAGAAACTTGAAAAACTTGTCACTCCGCTTCCGAAATATGAACTGATTCTGAATAAGAAAATCGGAAATTTTCTACCTGTCCAGGCAGGACGGGGATGCCCGAAAACCTGCAGTTTCTGTTCGATTTACTGCCTGTATCACGGGCAGTATTTAAGGAGGGAAATTCCGGATGTGATCCGTGACATCAAGCGTGTGAAGGAACTTGGTTTTAAGCAGTTTCTTCTTCTTGATGACAATCTTTTTTCCAACCGTGATTATGCAATGGCGCTTTGCGCGGAAATAAAGAAACTCAAAATGAAATGGATGACGCAGTGTTCCATTGACATTTCACAGGATGAAGAATTATTAAAAGTTGTTTCGGAGGCAGGATGCTATGTTTTAAGTTTCGGTCTTGAAAGCATCAGCCGGGAAAGTCTGGTCGGCATGCAGAAAGCCTGGGCGCATCCGGACCGGTATTCCGAGCAGCTGAAAATCATCAGAAAATACGGAATCGATGTTTCGACCGAAATGGTGGTCGGCGCGGAGGGTGATACGCTGGAATCCATTCGGGAAACCGCAAAATTTATTGAAGACAACAAAATTACAGTGCCGAGATTCTATATTCTGACACCGATTCCCGGGACGCAGTATTATGACGAAATGAAGGAACAGAACCGGATCTACAATACCGACATGTATTCTTACAATTCATGTGAAGCGGTTCATATTCCGAAAAACATGACACCGGAGGAACTGACAAAAGCATACTGGGATTTGTATAATGAAGTCTATTCCTACAGGAGTATTTTCCGGCGCACGATTTTTGTAAAAAATTTCTGGAGAAGACCGTTTACTTCGTTCTTCTATCTGGGGGTGAATTTATTTTACAGAAAACATATTAAACACGGTATCGTACCGAATATTGTTTAAAGGATTACATTTAAGGGATTAAGTTTAAAGGATTATATTGACAAGAGAAGTGTAAAATGAGCGACGAAAACAAAAACATGAATCAGAATGAGAATACTTCCGCTGAAGAATCGTCTTTATACGGCGAGTGGAAGACGGTAGGAAAAGGACTCGGAAAGACATTCTCCGGGCTCGGAAAAACGTTAATCAAAACCGCAAAAATCGGAATTGAGAAGGCAGATGACTGGGCAGAGGACAGAGAAAGGGTTGACCGTTCCGCCGAGGTGGAAGATATGAAGGCAGGATGGAAGACATTCGGCGGTGATTTTGTCGACTCTGCACAGGATGTCGGCAAGACCACGGTAAAAAGCGTGAAGGCCGGTGCACAGGCCGTAAGCAGCGATGACGGAAAACAGGAATGATTGACGGGGAATTATTCGGACGTGCAAAAGAGCAGATGCTTTGGAAACGGCAGGGAGAGCGCGGGATCGGAACACTTTCCGAAAAAAGTGTCCACTCCGTGCTGAAATATTATTATGCGCCCGACGAAAAATATCATGAAGTTAAAATCGGAACGTATTTTGCAGATGCGTGTGTGGAAGGTGATATATACGAAATCCAGACCAGAGATTTTTATAAACTGAATGAGAAACTGGAGGAATTCATTAACACGTTCGGAATGGACGTGACGATTGTGTATCCGGTTCCCGTCGAGAATACATTAATCTGGATAGATCCCGATACCGGAGAAGTGAAAAAAAGCAGAACCGTTAAAGCGCCGAAAAAGATTTATAAAGTGTTTCGTGAACTTTACGGGATTCGGGATTTTCTTGGGAATCCGAAACTTCATCTTTGCATTGCCTGTTTAAAGACCGAAGATTACAGACTTCTTGACGGATACGGAAAAGACCGGAAGAAGAGGGCAACCAAAACGGACAGGGTTCCGGTTGAATTCAAAGAAGAATTTTACTTTGACGGTGTAAAGGATGCGCTCATACTTTTCCCGGAAAGTCTCCCGGATGAATTTACGGCAGCTGATTTCAGGAAAGCAACGGGACTGGGTGCGAACGATGCATCGGTCGGGCTGCTTTTATTTTACAGACTCGGAGTATTATGTCGCAGAAAAGAAGGAAGAAGTTTTGTTTATCGGAAAGAAAACTGACTTTGAAAGAGGAATTAATTATGAAAAAAAGAATTTTTGTGATTACACTTGCAGGCATTCTGATGGTGATTTTACTCTGCGGATGCGGAATCAAGAGAGATGAACTCGGCAATGCCCTGATTACGTCAGATTGGAAACTTGTCAGTTTGAGGACAAACGGAACGTTTACGGATGTTGAAAATGAACAGCCTTTGGTAAAACTGATTACGGCACGGGATAACCCGAAATTTAAATGCAAAGACGGTACGCACTGTACCTTCAGCATGGCCGGAAAGACACATAACGGAACCATTTCCGGACAGGACGGGAACTATGAAATCACGTATGACGATACCTCGAAACCGATGTTGGCGGAAATTTCGGGGGACAGACTTACATTAAAGGATACTAACGGAAAATTTGAAATAGTGTTCAATGCAAAATAGAAACTGTGAGGGGAATGAAATGGTGAACGTTTGCCCGGACAGCCTGCATATTATGCATCGCGGCAAAATAATAAGGGAAGAATATCATAAGCCCTTTCAAAAAGGGATGCTGCATCGTATGTTTTCCGTTGCGAAAAGTTATACGGCGATTGCAATCGGTGCGCTGATTTCCGAAGAAAAACTCTGCATGGAGGATACCGTCTGCACTTTTTTCCCGGAATATCTTCCGGAAGAGTTTCAGGAAGCGGAATGTGATTCCCTCCGCAGAATGACGATTGAAGATCTGCTGACCATGCGTACCTGTCACGCAACCACAACATATAAAAAACATCCGGAAAGAAACTGGACGGAATCATTTTTCATAACGAAACCGGATCATTTACCGGGAATGATTTTTCATTATGATACATCTGCGGCACTGGTACTTGCCGGACTTGTCCGCAAAATTTCCGGAAAAAGCGTATTGGATTATCTTCGAGATGTTTTTCTTGATCAAATCGGTTTTTCAAAGGATGCATATTTTACAAAAGATCCGTTTGGTGCGGATAACGGCGGCTCCGGAATGATGGCTTATCCGGAGGATCTTCTTGTGACCGGAAAGTTCCTTGTCTCGGTTTTGAACGGAAAACTTCAGGAAGAATATCCGGAACTGATGAATGCAAATGCGGACTCCGTGTATAACGGAGAATTCTTTGTGCGGTTTGAAAAATTTCTGAAAGAAGCCATGCGTTATCACTCTTCCACGATTCACGAGGGAAAAACCAGATCGGAAAGAGCAGGATACGGATACATGTTCTGGATGCTTCCGAAAGGCGGCATCATGATGTACGGAATGGGCGGACAGTATCTGATTCTGTACCCGAAGGAAGAACTTGTGATCGTAACGACTGCGGATGCGCAGTCCGAAGCCGGCGGTACGCAGGGAATTCTCGATATGGCGGAATATGAAATTCTGCCGTCTTATAAAGAGTCTGATCCGGATTCGGATAGGAATGACAAAATTCCGGGATTCTCATTTGAAAAATATATCGGCAAATACAGGATTGGGAAAAAAGGTTCTGTATTTGAAGGTTTTTCCGTTGAAGAGAATGAATTCAGACTTCGAAAGAAAGAGGAAGAATATCGTTTTCTGTTTTCACTCGGAAACTACGGAACGGAATTTGAAATCAAAGAATGCAGTCATAATTATGCGAAAGCGGAACTTCAGCCGGACGGTAGTCTGTATATCCGTGTCAGACTGATGGGGGAAAGTTTCGGCGCCCTTCATATTCTGATACGGAAAAAAGAAAAGCATACCCTGCTGTTTCTTCGTAAAGTAGAGGAATATGCTTTACCGGAATTCAACGGATTTTTTGATGCTGAGAGAATAAAATGATGTGAGAAAAAATAAGGTGAAAATGAGAACAACCTTTATTAGGACCGAAGGATAAACAGAGTTAAGAATTATGTCGGAGAGAATTACAGTCCTGAGGATTGAGATATAAAGAAGGACGTGAATGATGAAAAATATGACGGGTAACCGCGTTTTAAGCGATGAACTGATTCCGTTCAAGCCTCTGATTTCAAAGGTCAGAGGCTTCCGGTCTTAAAAAACAGAAACATTTTTTATCAGTGCGCATCCCGGGTTGGATACATCTGCTTTTCCGCAGCAGAAAACCCCGTATTTTACGCCGACCCATCTTCCTGCCGTGGCGGGAATGGAAAAAGAGGTAATGGGTTCTTTTTCATTTTTATAAAATACCTGCAGCGTAATCTTTTCCTGCGGAATATGTCTTGCCCATTGTTGTCTTCCCAGATAATCCAAACGGTCCAGATAGTCTTTATAACTTCTGATTTCCACAATGATTTGAAAGGTAAGTTCCGGAGCGCTTTCCTGAAAAGCGGCATTGTCGAACGGAACGGATTCCGTCTGTTCGGTCGCAACCGAAGTGTTCTGATTATAACTTTTCTGCGTATTCTTTTCGATACTTTCTTTTCGATAATCCTGAATTCCTTTAAGACAGTTAAGCGAATATGTACCATCTTCAAGGCGGGTAAGGTAAAGTGCTGCATATGTCATTCCGAGCGTAACGATTCCGGCACTTTCACCCGGCTTTAATTCTGAAAAATCAATTACTGTTGAGCAACAGAATTCCGGAGCAGGCCATTTTTGCAACAGCAGATTCGGAACATCGCAAACGGGTCTGTCCGGTTCTTTGTATACGGCATTCAATTTAAGACCACCCTGTCCGGAAAACGAGTACCAGGAAGAATTCAGGTTCGCATTCCACTGCCACTGAAGTCCGAGAGAGGGGCCGTTAAAGGTATCGTCACAGTCCGGAGAAAATGCTTTTGCTGCACTTTCTGCGTTTGAAATATCCGGTGCTGACGAAACGGTCCCGGATGTTTTTGGTTTTTTATAAGTAAGAACGGGTTCGCCGTAGGTTTCTCCTTCGACAGGATTTCCGATTACAGGCCAATCCTCTTTCCATATTAAGGGCTGCATGTGAACAATTCTGCCGCCGGCATAAACGTCCTGGAAGTGCAGGAAAAAATGTTCTCCGAACACGGTCTCGACCCAGGCACCCTGGTGAGGTCCGTTTACGGAAGAGTTTCCCTGCTTTAACACAATACGGTATTCGTAAGGACCGTTAATGCCCTTACTTCTTAAGACAACCTGATGACCGACTTTGACTCCTCCGGCAGGCGCAAAAATATAATAATAGTTGTTTCTCTTATATAATTTCGGCCCTTCAATGGTTTCGTTTTCCGTTTTGTTTCCGTCATAAATACAAAACGGATCGCCGAGTAAAGACATTCCGTCCGCGGACATCGGTGCCAGAAGAAGAAGGGATTTCTGACCGCATCTTGAGAAGGCTACCGCAAGTACGAGATATGCTTTCCCGTCATCATCCCAGAAGGGGCAGGGATCGATATAGCCGGATCCTTCCAAAATGCAGACAGGTTCGGACCATTCTTTATAAGGGTCTTTTGCCTTACTTACAAAAATACCTTCATCGGGCATCGGAAAATAAACATAGAATTCTCCGTTGTGAAAGCGGATGGAGGGCGCCCAGACTCCGCATCCGTGTACGGGATCGCGATATCTGCTTCCCGGAATTGTCTTACAAATGTAGTTGACTACTTTCCAGTTTACCAGATCTTTGGAATGCAAAAGAGGAAGGGCCGGGGAATTGCAGAAACTGGAAGATACCATATAATAATCTTCTCTGACGGAAATGACGTCGGGATCAGAATAATCCCCGTATAAAACCGGATTTTGATACATTCCGTTTCCGAGATCTGAACATTTTACCATAACTGTCTCCTTAAATGTATTATCATTTTGTAAATGCTTACGTTACTTTCGCGTTCAAGGCAAATCGTGTTATAAAGTATAATTTTGAAAATGCCTTGTCATGCTCTATTCGTTAATTTAATATAAACATTCTGAAAATATCATTGTCAAGAGCCTGTTTTTTGAGATATATTATTCGTAAATTAAATCTGTTTACCAGATGCTGACGAAAAGAAGGACAGTTATGAAAATATTTGATTTAGACGGACCTGTGATGCGTTTTTTGGGAAATGCATTCGATTTCTTTATGATATTTCTGATGACTACGTTGCTTTGTATTCCGGTGATAACTGCAGGTGCGGCACTGACTGCGGCGCAGTATGTATCCATGAAGATTATGAGAAAAGAGGCACCGGCGGTTTTTGCTTCTTATTTCAAAGCGTTCAGGGAAAATTTCAAACAGGCAACGCTTTTGTGGCTGATTCAGCTTGTAATCATCGGCTTTGTAGTATTTGACTGGATTTATGTACTGAATGTCGGATGGGCGAATGTCTTTATTGTATACAGGGCTTTTCTGATTCTTGCTACCTGTGTCGTGACATTTGTGAATCTTACCATGTATGGTGTAATTGCGAGATTTCAGATGAAGTCAAAGGATGTAATGAAAACAGCATTTGTACTCTCACTGGCGAATTTTCCGTTTCTTGCAATTGTTGTTTTGCTTCTTGGAGTAACTGCATTTTGCTGCATCTGGTTCTTTAATCTTCTTCCGGCATTCTTTGTAATCGGGTGTACCGGTGCAACCGCGCTTCACGGTTTTGTAATGATGAGAGCCTGTTCAAAACTGGAAAAGAAATTTGAGGAAATAAATGAAGCGTCGGAAACGGAGGAGGCCTCGGAAACCGAAACGGAAGAGCCGCCTGCAGAAGATTCCGGGGATTCCGGACAATTACAGGAATAATGAGAAAGAACACAGAACAATAGGAAAGCACCTGAAGGTACGTTGAAAAAACAATGAAAAAAATGTAAGAACAATGAACCCGAATGAGCGATGAGAATGAAAAAACGATAAAAGCAAAACGGAATAATAATAAGTAAAGAAGGAAAGAAAAGCAAGGAAAATACTGAATTTTAAAAAAATGTAACTGTTTTCACAATGAAATGCACAATGGGAGTTGTGCATTTTTTACATATAAAATCGCAAAATATGTGAACTTTTTTTGAAAAAATAAGTTGCATATTTAGAAAAAAATGAATAGAATTTACATAAAGGATGAAAGCGCTTACAAAATTTTGAAAGAAAAAATCAAAAATATCACACAATTTTTAACCACAAAAGGAGGATTTACAAATGAAGAAGAAACTTGTATCCGTTTTACTTGCAACTTCCATGGTTCTCAGCCTTGTTGCTTGTACGGGCGGGGGAGAAGTGGCATCTGAAGGTGCTTCCGCTCCCGCAACATCCGATGGAGGACAGAATGTAGTAGCTGAACCTGCCGGAGATTATGATCTCACAAGCATTAAGATGGTAGTTGACGGAACATTAACAGCAAACCTTGATAACCGCCAGGATGCTTTCATCGAGCAGTGGCAGGAAGCAATCAAGGAAAAGACAGGAAAGGATGTTACTCTTAACATCAACCAGCTTGACCACTCCGGTTATGTAGATGCAGTAGGACGTCTCTTCGCAGGCGGTGACTATCCCGATGTAATGATTATGCCGGCTTCCATGTACGCACAGTACTCCAGCACCGGAATTCTCTGGGATATGACGGATGCTTACAACAACGCAGAGTTCCAGTCGAGAATGGAAAAACCCGAAATTAACGAAAGCTTAAAGAGAAACGGAAAACTTTACGGATTCTCCCCTGCATACGGAAACGGATGCGTTACTTATGTAAAGACCGCATGGCTTGATGCAGTAGGATTAAAGGCTTCCGATATTAAGACTTACGATGACTATTACAACATGCTTCTTAAGTTCACTAACGAAGATCCCGACGGTAACGGAAAGAACGATACCTACGGAACCATCGCAGCAGGATTTATGAAGACTGACGAAGCTCCTTACATCAACTATCTTCCTGAATTCTGGCAGGATGCTTATCCCGCAATCTATCAGAACGAGAGCGGCGAATGGGTAGACGGATTTACCGAGGATGCTACCAAACAGGCACTTTTAAGACTTCAGAGTGCGTACAAGGACGGCGTTATCGATCCCGAAACACTGACCGCATCCACCAAGATTGCACGTGAGAAATACTTCTCCAATGAACAGTCCGGTTCTTCAGGATCTTTCGCATACTGGGCAGGTACCTGGTACCAGACACTTACCGACAACCTGATCAAGAACGAAGTTGATACCGAACTTACCATGATCGAGCCGATCGCTGAAGTTGGTGCATATATCAACCGTGAAGCTCCGGTTTGGGTTATCATTGACGATCAGGACGGAGACAACTCCCGTGAGCAGGCAATCTTCGATACTTTCATCGATACCATGTTAGACGGCGGAAAAGTACAGGTTCTTTGGACATACGGTGCAGAAGATGTTCACTGGTCCACCAAGGCTGAAAGCTTCGTACTGAATGCAGGAACCGAAAATGAAAAAGCATATGAGTATGCAGATGGTGAGTTCCACTTAAAGCAGTCTCCCAACGATGCTAACACTCTTTGGAAGAAGAACGCAATGGATCCCGCTCTTGTAATCGCTCCGTTAGTAGGAGAGTATGCAGACTTTGCCAGCACCTCCGACCTTGCAGCACAGGGCAACAGCTTCTTCGTAGCACATTGCAAGGATGCACATCCTTCACCTTCCTGCGAAACCCTTACCAATGAAGGCGGTACCATCCAGGATGCTCAGAACAAGGTTATCTCTGCAGTAATTGTAGACGGAAAAGATGTTGATGCAGCTCTTGAAGAGTACAGAAATGAAGCAGGATCAATCGTAGATCAGGCACTTGCAGAATTAAATGCACAGTAATTTTTAGAATGGCTATACGCAGCAAAGACATATGTGGCGCCTTTCCGGGGGAATCCCCGGGGAGGCGTTGCAAAAAAATGATAAATCCGGTTTCCAAAGGGCTGAAAACAGAAAAGAAGGATTTTCAGTTTTTTTGAAAGGGAATTATCAGGATGAATTAATATAGCAAAAAATTATACTGAATGGAAGGAAGAAGCAATGGGAAACGACTCCGAATTAAGAAATGGATCAACTGAAGAAGTTGCCAAGACGATGCCGGAAAATGCAACCAAGGCAGAGAAAACCGAAATCAAATCCGGAAAAAAACTGACCCCCAGACAGGAAAAAATCCTAAAATATGACAGGGTTAAGGCAAGACAAATTGAAGACATCATGAGACAGGGACTTGCATCCAATGAGGCAGAGGCGGTTGCTGTATGGAAGAAAGGCAGAACGAAGAGACTCTGGGTTCATATCTGGGCACACAGAGGATTCTATCTGATGTTCCTTCCGGTGGCGGTTTTTGTATTGATTCTTTATTACTGGCCGATGCTTGGTATCCGGTACTCATTCTTTGATTATAAACCGGTAGGCTCCCCGTCTTTCGTAGGACTTGCACATTTCCAGAAAATGTTCTCCACCAAGGCATTCTGGACATCCTTCGGAAACACGCTTTTCCTGAGTATTATGAAACTGCTTATTACGACGGCAACATCGGTTATCGTATCGGTTTTCTTAAACGAGATGAAGAACATCTATGCAAAGAAAACCCTGCAGACATTGATTTACCTTCCCCACTTCATGTCCTGGGCGGTTGTGGCATCAATCTTTTCCTTGATTTTAAGCCCTTCCGCAACCGGTATGATCAACGGAATTTTAAAGGATCTGAATATCATTAATCCTGACGGATCCGGTATTTACTTCCTTGCAGACAAAGCATGGTGGAGACCGATTTTCTTCCTGATTAACATTTGGAAGGAAACAGGTTGGGGAACCGTAATCTTCCTTGCGACGCTTTCCGGAATTAACCCGGAACTTTATGAAGCAGCAGATATCGACGGTGCTTCCAGACTTCAGAAAATATGGTATGTAACGGTACCTGCACTTTCCCAGACAATTATTATCGTATTGATTCTGAACCTTGCAAAAGTTATGAATATGTTCGAATCCGTATTCGTATTATATAACTCGGCAGTATATGATGTTTCGGATGTTATCTCCACTTACATCTACAGACAGACATTTACGATAGCCCTTCCGAACTACGGTTATACGACTGCGGTTGGTTTGTTTAAATCCCTCGTCGGAGGCGGTCTTGTAATCCTGTGCAACTGGATCAGTAAGAAGATTCGCGGACGCGGAATATTATAAGAGGAGGGACGCGAGATGACTTTAAAAGAAAACGAAAAGCAGACAGATAAGAAAAAAATCGCTATTGAACAGACCAAACCGAAGAAAAAAATCGACTGGTTTGATATTGTAAACTACATAGTATTCACGATTATTGCACTGATTATTTTAATCCCGATTTGGAAGGTTCTGGTTGACTCCTTTAACCAGGTTGGTGTATATCAGTTCAAACTTTTACCGACTAAATTCACGATTGACGGATACCGCGTAATTCTGGAAACCAAGCAGTTATACAGACCGTTCCTGAATTCCTTCATTACAACGATTGTCGGAACACTGGCCGGACTTGCGGTAGCAACGCTTGGCGGATATGTATTATCCCAGGAAGAACTTCCCGGAAGAGCAGCACTTGCATATTTCCTCCTCTTCACGATGATTTTCTCCGGTGGTATGATTCCTGAATACCTCGTTATGAAGAAATTACATCTTGTAAACTCCATGTGGATCCTGGTTGTAAAACATGCAGTAAATGTTTATAACATTATCCTGATGAAAAACTTCTTCGAGGGAATCCCGAAATCTTTACACGAAGCAGCACGAATCGACGGATGTTCCACGATGGGAATTTTCTTCAAAATCGTACTTCCGCTATCCAAGGCAGCTCTTGCTTCTGTAGGACTTATGTATGCGGTAACCGTATGGAATGATTACTCAACCGTTAAGATTTATATTACGGATCCGAACCAGGTTAACTTCCAGTATAAACTGCGTAACATGATCATGGACGGTGATACTCCTACCACATCTTATGATGTATCACAGACAACACTGTTTAATGCAGGAATCGTATCGGCAATCCTTCCTTTCATGATTCTGTATCCGTTCTTACAGCAGTACTTCGTACAGGGTGTTAACATCGGTGCGGTGAAAGAATAAGAACCCCATTTAAAGCCACGACCGGAGTTTTCCGTACTGGGTACGGAAAATATCCGGTCCTTTTATTTTATTATAATTCAGTATAATTCAGGAGAATGAATATGAGCAAAAAGCGTATATTATGGGCGGGTGATTCAACCGTCCAGTTCAATGGTATCGTAACATATCCGCAAACCGGAATCGGTCAGGTGATGCCGTTATATCTGGCATCGGACACTGAGGTTTTGAATCACGCAAAAAACGGCAGGTCTACGAAAAGCTTTATTTCGGACGGCAGACTTGATAAGATTGAGGAAGAAATTTCGAAAGGTGATTTTCTTTTTATTCAGTTCGGACACAATGATGAAAAGGAAAGTGATGCCGAACGTTTTACCAGACCGGATGTTGAATTTAAAGAGAACTTAAGAAAATACATTGCGGTTGCACGTAATGCCGGGGCATATCCGGTGCTGATTACGCCTCTTACGAGAAGAACTTTTGTGAGTGAGCATAAACTCGATCCGGGAAAACATGCCGAATATGTTCGTGCCATGAAAGAAACGGCAAAAGAGAATGAAGTTCCGTTAATCGATCTGTATACGATGTCGAGGGAGGGCGTAGAAAAAGCCGGTGACAAAGTAACTTACAACTGGTATATGCATGTCCCTGCAAATGTTTATCCGTATAAGCCGGACGGACTCGATACCGACAATACGCATCTTCAGTATGCCGGAGCAGTGATTTTTGCAGGCATGATTGCGAAGGGACTCCGTGATCTGGGAGGAATGTATGCAGACCTTGTAAGAGAGGACTGGGACGGAAAAATTCGTCTTTATTATCCGGGAGAACTTACGGAAGAATAAGATTCAGGAAAAATAACAGAGTATAATGAAACAGAAAATCAGTGAAAAAACAACGAATGAAATACTGAGCGGAAATCTGGTTAAGGCGATTCTTTCGTTGTCGATTCCGGTCATGATCAACAGTTTTATCCAGACCATGTATAATTTAACCGATACATACTGGCTCGGAAAACTGGGGACGGATGAACTGGCTGCAATCAATCTTGTTACGCCGGTTCAGAATATTGTCATCAATTTCGGAAGCGGTCTTACTGTGGCCGGTTCCGTTTTGATTGCCCGTTATATAGGCGCGAGAAAAAAAGAAGAAGCAAAATCCATGGCGAATCAGATTTTTGCGTGTTCCCTGATTTTTTCCGTTACCTGTGCACTTACGGTATTTCTGCTTTCCGGTCTGATTGTAAAATGGCTCGGTGCTGAAGATGCGGTATATGAGGGTGCAAAAACATATCTGCAGCTTGTAATTCTGGATATGCCGTTTTTATATACGATTAATATGTTTCAGTCCGTGTACCAGGCACAGGGAGATACGGTGAAACCGATGCTTTTGAATCTTTTGGGTATCGGAATCAATATGATTCTGGATCCGCTTCTGATGGTTGTTTTCCGGTTCGGTGTTTCCGGTGCTGCACTGGCAACCGTATTTGCAAAACTGATTCCCGCGACAGTGGCGTTTATTCTTTTGCACGGCCGGAAAAACGGGGTGTATCTGGATCTGAAACATTTGAAATTTGAAAAGGAAAAACTGAAGGATATTGTGGTAGTCGGTTTTCCTTCGGCAATCGGCGGAAGTGTAACACAGTTTGCGTTTCTGCTAATGTCAAAAAATGTACTCGTATACAGCAAGGAAGCGATGGCAGCATACGGCGTCGGAAATAAAATCAACGGTCTGATTTCCCTTCCGTCAAACGGAGTCGGTTCGGCGGTATCCATTATCGTCAGTCAGAATATGGGGGCTGACCAGCCTAAAAGAGCGCAGAAGGCTTATTATCTTTCCATGATTGGGATTACGACATTTCTGTTGATCGGCGGATTTATTCTTTCCCGCAATGCGGTTTCGACTTCCATAGTAAAAATATTTTCCGCTGACGAAGCAGTAATTCCGATGGCTGCAAATTATTTATCCATTCTGGCTCTTTGGTGTTTTGCAAACGGAGTATATAATTCGACGTCCGGATTTTTCAGAGGGTGCGGTCATACGGAAGTGACGATGGCGGTTGATATCGCAAGGCTCTGGATTTTCCGTTTCGCGACATTGTTTTTCTGCCAGAAAGTACTGCACATGGGAGTGGAGAGTATCTGGTACTCCGTGGTTATATCAAACGGACTTGCGCCGTTTACGCTTATGATTATTTACCTGACCGGGTACTGGAAGAAGAAAAGAATTTGAAAAAGAGAGCATAAAAAAGAGCGTAAAAAGAACAATAACAATAAACATAAAAAGACCGCAGGTGCAGTTGCATCTGCGGAATTTTTATGCTTTAAAGTTAGGAGTGCTTTAAAGCAGTTTATAAGGGGAATTGAAAATATTGGATGGCATTGTTATAAGAGATTCCTTTAACGATTTCTTCAAGGGTTTCATAATCTTCCGGGAATTCTCCGTTCTCCACGAAATCTCCCAAAAGGTTGCAGAGTATTCTGCGGAAATATTCGTGTCTTGTGTAGGATAAAAAGCTTCTGGAATCAGTCAGCATTCCGACAAATCCGGAAAGGTTACCGAGATTTGCCAAAGATAACATCTGATTCTGCATACCGATTTTATGATCGTTAAACCACCACGCGCTTCCCTGCTGGATTTTGCCGACTGCATCGGAGTTCTGGAAGCATCCGAGGATGGTTCCGATAGCTTCGTTGTCATTGGGATTCAGACTGTAAAGGATGGTCTTGGGCAGTTTGTTTTCTTTATTCAGTGCATTTAAGAAGTCGGCCATCTGGGAAGACGGAGCATAATTGTTGATGCAGTCGTAACCGGTATCCGGTCCCAAAGATGCAAACATTAAATCGTTATTATCCCGCTTGCATCCGTAGTGGAGCTGCATAACCCATTTGCGGTCTGCGTATTCTTTTCCGACAGTGAGCATAAATGCTGTTTTGAATTTCAGTTCTTCTTCTCTGGTAACGGAATTTCCCGCAAGACGTTTAGAGAAAATTTCTTCAATTTCGTTTTCGTCTGCCGGTGCATACATAACATATTCAAGTGCATGATCGGATACGAGACATCCGTTTTCCGCAAAGAAATCCATACGTTTTTTCAGTGCGGAGGATAAGTCCTTAAAGGATTTGATTTCGATTCCGGATACTTCCGAAAGCTTTCCGAGGTAAGTTAAGTAATCCGGTTTTTCGATATTCATCGCTTTATCGGGACGCCATGCCGGAAGAACTTTTACTTCGAAAGAAGCATCTTCGCGGATGACTTTATGCCATTCGAGAGAATCTACGGGATCGTCCGTTGTACAAATTAATGTAACGTTTGATTTGCGGATTAAATTCCGGACACTCATGGAAGGATCCTTCAGTTTTTCGTTGCAAAGTTCCCAGACTTCTTTTGCGGTATTTTTGTTCAGAGTTCCGTGATAATCGAAATAACGCTGCAGTTCCAGGTGACTCCAATGATAAAGGGGATTGCCGATTGCGTGCCCCAGGCATTCTGCCCATTTTTCAAATTTCTCGTAATCGGAAGCATCTCCTGTAATATACTTTTCGTCGACTCCGCAGGAACGCATGAATCGCCATTTGTAATGATCGCCGCCAAGCCATACCTGTGTAATATTGTCAAATTTTCTGTCTTCGGCAATTTCCTTCGGATTGATGTGACAGTGATAATCGAGCACGGGAGTCTTTTCAGCATATTCGTGGAATAACTTCTGTGCGGTTTCGGTGGACAAAAGAAAATCCTTATCCATAAATTTTTTCATAGTATTTATTTCCTTTCTGCCAATTTATACGCAGCGGCAGACATTTTTTACATTGCATTAAGTGGTATAACGCTCGACCAGTTCACCGGAGAAAATGATTTTCTGAGGTGTTTCAACTCCGCTTAAAACCTGAATGCAGGATTTAACGAGCTGATTGCACTGATCCTCAAGATGGTTGTTAACGCTTGTAAGTTCCGGTTCACATGTAATGGTAAGAATCGAATTGTTGTATCCGATGACCGCAAGATCTTTCGGAATGTTTCGCCTGGCAACTTTTGCATATTTTAATGCGCCGCTTGCAAGAGAATCATCTGCACAGAGAATCGCATCAAAATCTATTTTTTTCTTTCCGAGGGACAGAAGGAAATCTCTCATTCCGTCAATGTCGTCACGTTTTCCCTCGAAGAACTGCTCGTAATTTTTGTTCAGCTCCATTTCCTTCATTAAAATGGCGGAACGGTATCCGGAAAGTTTACGGATTGCGGAATAGGAATGGGAATTGTAGAGATACAGAATCCTTTTCCGCTTGTGTTCCAAAAGCCATATTGTTGCATCCATCGTGGATTTGAAATCATCGCAGAGAACACAGTAAACGTTCGGACAGTTAAAATCTGCATTTAAAAGCATAACAGGAACTTTTTCGGCAGCCTGACGGATATAATCGTTATCTGCATCGTTGCTTTCTATAAAAGAAGAACCGACTAAAATAACACAGTCAACGCGTTGCTTCATCATCATTTCCAGGGAAGATTTTCTTGTTTCCAGGCTGTAGCCGGTGCAGGCAAGAATTGCATTGTAGCCGCCTGCACGGAGTCCCTGTTCAATGTAATAAACAGCTTTTGCAAGATAGATATCGGAAGAGTCGGCACAAAGGATTCCGACGCAGTTCATGGAATCAAGGCCGAGGCCTCTTGCAAATACATTGGGAGAGTATCCGCATTCGTTGATCACGTCCAATACTTTCTGCTTTGTTTTCGGGCTTACATTGCTGCTTCCGTTTAATACGCGTGAAACGGTGGCAATGGAAACCCCTGCTTTTTCTGAAATGTCATAAATAGTCATCCGAATTCCCCTTGTGAATAGGTGCTGACCGGTGGTACGGCAGGTGGTGAGCCTGTATTACAGTTGTCGATTTATTGCTCTTTGAAAATGAAATTTTCAAGTTCTTTCATAAATAACGGTTTAAAAACCGGCGTTATTTGTTCTTCTATGAAAGAAATTATGAAAACAGTTACATAATTCAACTTGATTATACAACCATAATAAAAAAAGGGCAAGGAAAAAATTGATAAAAAACCGAGAAAGTTTTTGTGGAAAAAAACAGTAATAAAAAGAAAGTTATCCTATTGACGAATTTTGACAAGTACATTATGATAATAATATGTAAGCGCTTTCATAAAGCCTTGCGTGTTTCAATAAAGAATATGAGATAGAAAGCTTTAGCTTCAGGAGAACGAAATGAATTATTTAAACAAAGAATTGAGCGGAAAAAAAGAACGTCCCATTAAAGTATTGCAGTTCGGCGAAGGTAATTTTCTTCGCGGATTTGTAGATTACATGATTGATATAGCCAATGAAGAAGGCAAATTTGACGGCGACATCGTTTTGATTAAGCCCATCGAGTTCGGATCCCTGGAGCGCTTCGGCAAACAGGACTGCCAGTATACCGTATCCTTAAGAGGAATCATTGACGGCAAGGCAGAAGTAAAAAACAGAATTATTACAAGTGTTGCCGATACGGCAGATGCAATTAATGAATATGAAAAATACAGTGAGTATGCAAAACTTGATACTTTGAGATTTATCGTTTCCAATACTACGGAAGCAGGAATTGTATATGACGAAAACGATCGGTTCGATTATCTTCCTCCTCACACTTTTCCCGGGAAGCTGACCAAATTTTTGTTTGAGCGCTTTCAGTATTTTGAAGGAGCTGCAGACAAGGGTCTGGTTATGCTTCCCGTCGAACTGATCGACGACAACGGAATTCATTTGAAGGAATGTATTTTAAAACAGATTGAGAATTGGAACCTCGGAGAAGAGTTTAAAAACTGGGTGAATGAATCCTGTATCTTCTGCTCCACGCTTGTTGACAGAATCATAACCGGATATCCCAAAGGAGAAGACGAGAAACTCTGGGAAGAATGGGGTTATAAGGATGAACTTATTGTAACAGGAGAACCGTTTGCACTCTGGGTAATCGAATGCCCGAAGGATATAAGCGGTGAGCTTCCTCTCGATCAGGCAGGACTTCCGGTTATTTATACCGATAACCAGAAACCATACAAACAGAGAAAGGTAAGAATATTAAACGGTGCTCATACTTCCTTTGTTCTTGCTTCCTTCCTTTGCGGAAACGATATTGTACTTCAGTCTATGGAAGATGAGGACATTATGAAATATATTCAGAGTACGATTTACGATGAAGTAATTCCTACCCTGACATTGCCTGAAAAGGATCTGAAAGATTTTGCGGAAGCAGTAATTACACGTTTTAAGAACCCGTATGTAAAACATGCACTTCTTTCCATTTCCTTAAACTCCGTATCAAAGTGGAGAGCAAGATGTATGCCGAGCTTTCTCGGATATGTTGAAAAATTCGGAAAACTGCCTGCACACTTAACCTTCTCTCTGGCAGCGCTGATGGCATTCTATACCGGCAGCGAAATCAAAGAAGGCGCTTTGATCGGTCACCGTAACGGAGAAGAATATAAGGTAATGGATGATGCATCCGTTCTTGAATTCTTTGCGGCAAACTCCGGCAAAGAAGCAAAAGAGTTTGCTTCTGCATTCCTCGGAAGAGAAGATTTCTTCGGCCGGAACTTAAATGAAGTAAACGGATTAACCGATGCGGTTGCCGGATATTTATCGGATATCAGAACACTCGGTATGAGAGAAGCAATTAAAAAGAACCTGTAAATATCAGCAAACTGATAATTTGTAAACGGATAAAATAAAAAGAAACCAAAGGAACAATATGAAATTATTCAGAATAAACGAAATCGATAATGTGGCGGTAGCTTTGGAAACAATATCTTCCGGAGAAAATCTTAAACTCGGGGATATTGAAATAATCGCCAAAGATGATATTCCTGCCGGACATAAAATTGCGCTTTTTGCAATTCCCTCCGGAGAAAAAATTATTAAATACGGAAATGCAATCGGAATTGCAACCTGCGATATTGAGGCAGGAAATCATGTTCATACGACAAATATCAAAACCGGACTCGGAGATTTGCTTGAGTATAAATATGAACCGGTAAAGATTCCGGAACATGAAAAAATCAAAAGAAGTTTCCTTGGTTTTGAGAGAGCAAACGGAAGGTACGGAATTCGTAATGATATCTGGATTATTCCGACTGTCGGCTGCGTGAACAGCATAGCGGCGGCTATTGCAAAAAAGGCGAATGCATATGTTACCGGCTCCGTTGAAGAAGTAATTGCATTTGCACATCCTTACGGATGTTCGCAGATGGGCGAAGACCAGGAACATACAAGACAGATTCTGGCTGATTTAATTACACATCCCAATGCAGGCGGAGTACTGGTTCTTGGACTCGGCTGTGAGAATTCCAACATCGATGTATTAAAAGGATATCTCAAAGACATGGATGAAAACCGGGTAAGATTTCTGGTAGCACAGCAGTCCGATGATGAAATAGAGGAAGGCGTAAACCTGATTAAGGAACTGATTGGGTATGCCTCAAAGGAAGAAAGAAAAGAGGCGGATGCATCCAATCTTGTAGTCGGACTCAAATGCGGAGGAAGTGACGGATTTTCCGGAATTACCGCAAATCCTCTGGTCGGAAAGTTTTCCGATCTGCTGGTCGCTTCGGGAGGAACCACGATTCTTACGGAAGTTCCCGAGATGTTCGGTGCGGAAGAAATCCTGATGAACCGGTGTGCAAACGAACAGCTCTTTGATCAGACAGTATGTTTGATCAATGATTTTAAACAGTATTTTAAGGACCACAATCAGACGATTTATGAGAATCCTTCTCCGGGAAACAAAGCCGGCGGGATCTCCACCCTGGAAGACAAATCCAACGGCTGCACACAGAAATCCGGAAGTTCCGCAGTGGAAGGAGTTTTGAAATACGGTGAGAAAGTATCCGGCAAGGGTCTGAATTTATTGTCGGCACCGGGCAACGATCTGGTAGCGTCAACCGCACTTGCTGCAGCCGGAGCAAATATCGTTCTTTTTACAACAGGTCGCGGTACACCGTTTGCATCGCCTGTCCCGACCATGAAAATTTCGAGTAATTCCGCACTTGCCGGAAAGAAAGGAAACTGGATTGATTTTAACGCGGGCGTTCTTTTGGAAGATGAGGAAATGAATGCTCTGGCGGAGAAATTTTATGACAAGGTTCTGGCCGTTGCTTCCGGAGAAAAAGTAAAAAGCGAAATTGCGGGATTCCATGATATGGCAATTTTCAAACAGGGCGTAACGCTTTAACGGAAGCAAATTTAAAAACGAAACAAATAAAACCAAAAAGGGAATTTACGGTAACCGAAAACGGAATCGGACAGTCTTGGAGAAGAGGAGAATCTATGAGCATCGAGAAGACACAGAAGTACATGGAACAATATTTAAAGAATTACAAACCGTATAAAACATACTGGAATTACGAAGACGGCTGTGTCTTGAAAGCTGCGCGTGATTTCTATGAAACCACCGGAGACGAAAAATACATGCAGTTCATATTGAACTACTTAAGTAGTTGTATCAGCGACGAAGGAAAGATTACAAACTACGAAGAAGGAAAATACAATATCGACAGCGTAAATGCCGGAAAGTGTCTTTTTGCGGCATATGACTATACGAAAGAGGAAAAATACAAAGGCGCCATCGAACAGATCATGGATCAGGTTCGTACACAGCCAAGAACCCAAAGCGGAAACTTTTTCCACAAACAGATTTATCCGAATCAGATCTGGCTGGACGGACTCTATATGGCACAGCCGTTCTATATGGAATATGAAACGAAATACGATAAAAAGGAAAAATATGATGATATTGTTTCCCAGTTTGAAAATGTTCAGAAGTTTTTATTGAACGAGGAAAAGGGTCTTTGTTATCATGGATATGACGAATCCAAGTCTGTTTTCTGGGCAGATCCGGAAACCGGCTGCTCGAAGAATTTCTGGCTTCGCAGTATGGGATGGTATTTAATGTCCATCATCGATGTAATTGACGCCATGGACAGTGATATTTACGAAAAGTATCATACTCTGGTTGATATTTTCCGGAAGGATATTCAGGGAATTCTTCAGTATCAGGATAAAGAGAGCGGACTGTTTTACGATGTGATTGATTTGCCGGAAGCCGAGGGGAATTATCTTGAGACCTCCGGAAGTTCCATGATTGCATATGCAGTATTAAAGGCATGCAATATGGGAATTTTATTAAAAGAAAAATATGAGCCGGTCGGAAAGCAGATTATGGAAGGTCTGATGGACAGGATGCTGATTGAGAGAGACGGAGAATTTCATCTCGGCGGTATCGTTTCCGTTTCCGGTCTCGGACCCGAAAGTAATTTAAAGCGTGACGGAAGCGTTGAGTATTATCTGTCCGAGCCGGTTGTAGAGGATGATCCGAAAGGTGTAGGATGCTTTTTCATGGCATTCAATCAGTACCTGATTGCAAAATAAAAATACTGTTCCGAAACGGTGCGGGGGAAAGACATGATTGTAAATCTTTTGAAGAAGACAGCCAGATATGCGGTAATCGAGATTGATGACGGCGGTAATTATTTTACCAAAGAATCTTATGCGATTTGGGTGAACGAAAAAAAGATGACTACGAACCGGAGCATCAACATATTAAACGGATTAAAACCGGAAACCCTCTATGAAATCAGAGTGGAAGATGCGGTACTTTCTTTTGAGACAGATTATGAATCCGTTACCCTGAATGTAAAAGAATTCGGAGCATTCGGTGACGGGGAACATGATGACAGTATGTTCATCCAGGCTGCTATTATGGCGTGCCCCGCAGACGGACGGGTTCTCGTTCCGGAAGGCACATACCTTGTCAGCAGTATTTTCCTAAAGAGTAATCTGAATCTGGAAATTGCAAAGGATGCAGTGATTAAGTCCTCGCGGGAACGCAGAAATCATCCGTATTTCCCCGGTGAAATCCAGACCTATGACGAAAAAGACGAATATTATTTCGGTACCTGGGAAGGAAACCCAAGACCGATGTTTGCGGGAATTATTACCGGCATCAATGCGGAGAACGTAAATCTTTACGGAGAAGGATGCATTGACGGAAACGCAACCAAAGAAGACTGGTGGAAGAATCCGAAGGCGCCGGACATTGCATATCGTCCGCGTACCGTATTTTTGAAGGATTGTAAAAATGTTACCCTGACCGGTCTGTCCGTTAAAGATTCCCCGTGCTGGACGATTCATCCGTATTTTTGCGAGAAAGTTGCCGTATACGGAATGGATATTTGTAATCCGGAAGATTCTCCGAATACCGACGGAATCGATCCGGAATCCTGTAATAACGTGATAATCTGCGGCGTTCATTTTTCACTCGGTGATGACTGCATCGCCGTAAAGAGCGGAAAGATTTTCTTCGGAAAGAAATTTAAAAGACCGTCCGAAAATATCCGCATCGAAAGATGTCTTATGGAAAACGGACACGGTGCTGTAACACTCGGAAGCGAGATTGCAGGAGGTGTCAGGGATTTATACGTAAGAAACTGTCTTTTCAGGAATACCGACCGCGGCCTTCGAATTAAGACCAGACGCGGACGCGGCAGGGATTCGGTTTTAGACAATATCATTTTTGAAAACATAAAAATGGAAGATGTCAAAACACCCTTTACCGTAAATTGTTTTTACTTCTGTGATCCGGACGGAAAAACATCTTATGTACAGAGCAGGGAAGCACTTCCGGTTGATGAGAGAACACCGAAAATCGGAACACTTTGTTTCCGGAATATTACGGCAACGGGATGCCGGGTTGCGGCAATGTACTGTGACGGACTTCCCGAAGAGAAAATCGATAAAATTGAGTTGGACAATATCAGGATTTCATTTACGGAAGACGAGTGTAAACCCGGAGTTCCGATAATGTCGGAAGGCGTTGAACCCTGTATCAAAAAAGGAATCACGGTTCACAACATCAATACGCTTGTATTAAAAGACGTATCGGTTACGGGATGTATCGGAGAAACCATAGAGATGAAGGGAATTGACAACATCGATTCCTTTCACTGAGAATCACTTGTTTCATCCGGACAGGATCCAAAGGAGAATCAGGAAATGCAAATCGGAATTCGTTTACACGACTCAAAAAAAGCACCGCTGGAAGAGAGACTGAAAAACGTTAAGGAACAGGGTTTTACGTGTGCTCATATTGCATTGTCCAAACTGTTTGAGGATAAGAAATACAGCGATATTCCTGCGCTTACTCCGGGATATGCGATGTATATAAAAAAACTGTTTGAACAAAACGAACTTGACATCGCGGTTCTCGGATGCTACTTAAATCTCGCAAATCCGAATCCTGAAAAATTAAAAGAGATTCAGAAAAAATATGAAGCGAATATCCGCTTCGCATCCATCCTGGGTGCCGGAGTTGTAGGTACCGAGACGGGTGCACCGAATGAGGCGTATAAATACGAACCCGCCTGCAGGAGTAAGGAAGCACTTGAAGCATTCATAAGAGGCCTGGAACCGGTTGTGGAATATGCGGAAAAATCGGGAGTCATCGTTGCGATTGAGCCGGTTGCGAAGCATATCGTATATGACGAAAAGAGAGCAAGGGAGGTATTAAACTCCATTCAGTCCCCGAATCTCCGAATTATTCTGGATGCCGTAAACCTTTTGGATTATGACAATTACCGGGATCGGGACGATGTTATAAAAAGAGCGATTGATGAACTTCACGAAGAAATTGCGGTTGTTCATATCAAGGATTTTATTGTAAAAGACGGAAACCTTGAAAGTGTCGGTGCGGGTAAGGGAGAGATGGATTATTCCGAATTGCTTTCTTTTATCGCAAAAGAAAAACCTTACATTCATGCTACGCTTGAAAATACCACTCCGGATACGGCTGTCGCATCCAGAGAACTGATTGAAAAGAAATATCTATTCTTCACCGGAGAATAAACATGATTACCTTAAGGGTTTTGGATTCCATACAAAGGACGATAAACAGCATACCGAAAGATCATGTCGGAACCGTTCGGATTATCATTCCGAAGGGAGTACATAAAGAGCGTGTTGATATCGAAGTTCCCCGTCTGATTATAGAAGGGGAAGGTATGGAAGAAACCGTAATCAGGGAGAATTATCATGCAAGTGAGATATTTTCCGACGGAACAAGAAGAGGAACATTCCGATCCTACACGATGAGAATTGATGCGGAAGATGTGGAAATCCGGAATCTGACCGTGGAAAACAGTTCCGGAGACCGGAAAAGAGCCGAGCAGTCTATGGCACTGTATGCGGACGGAGAAGGATTCCGCGCGGTAAACTGCCGAATCATGAGTGAGCAGGATACGCTTTTTATCGGTCCGCTCCCAAAAAAGGAAATTCATCCGGGCGGCTTTCAGGGACCGGGAGAATTGAAGGAAAGAAAAATGCTGCATCAGTTTTACAAAGACTGTGAGATTATCGGAGATGTGGATTTTATCTTCGGAAGCGGCGCGGCTTATTTTGAAAACTGTATGATCCGCAGCATCAGCGAAGAGAATTTTATAGAAGAATTCCGAAAGGGAAATGCCGAAAATCTCGGATATGTATGTGCCCCTTCCACTTATCAGGACGAAAGAATCGGATTTGTTTTTGATTCCTGTGATTTTGTTTCAAATCTTCCGAAGAGAAGCGTCTATCTTGCAAGACCGTGGCGTGATTACGGCAAATGTGTTTTCTTAAACTGCAATCTTGGGGAGCACATTAAGGAGGAAGGCTTCCACGACTGGAATAAGGAAAATGCGAGAAAGAACTGTTTCTTTGCGGAATACCGGTCCAAAGGCCCGGGCGCTGAAGGGAAGAGGGCGGATTTCGCAAAACGGTTAAGTGAAGAAGAGGCCGCTGAATTTTCAAAAAGCAGTTTTCTAAATCAATAAAAACGAAACATAACATAACAGTAAAACAATCAACATAACATAAGGAGGTTTCAAAATGGAACTCAGAACTGCAGCATCACCGAAGGATGTAAAAAACTACGACACAAAAAGACTCAGGGAAGAATTTCTGATTGAAAAGGTATTCCGTCCGGATGAGATTTATCTCGTATACAGCCATATCGACCGTATCATTACCGGATCCGCGATGCCGGTTTCGAAGCAGTTAAAGCTCGAAGCAGGAGATGAATTAAGAGCGGAATATTTCCTTGAAAGACGTGAGATGGGAGTTATTAACATCGGCGGAGCAGGAACGATTACCATCGACGGAAAGGAATATAAAGTAGCACACAGAGAGGGAATGTACATCGGACTCGGTGCCCGCGATATCTCCTTTGCAAGTGATTCCGCAGAGAATCCGGCAAAATTTTACCTGAATTCGGCGCCCGCTCACAGAACCTGCCCGACGGTACTGATTAAACCGAACGGAGAGCCTGAAGAAGGTGTTGTGATTATTCAGGATAAGAACAAAGTTGAACTCGGATGTCTGGAAGAGTCCAACCACAGAACCATCTGCAAGTACATTCTTCCCGGACAGGTTGAGAGCTGCCAGTTAGAGATGGGAATGACGCATTTGGAGCCGGGCAGTGTATGGAATACCATGCCGTGCCATACGCATGACCGCAGAATGGAAGTATATCTTTATTTCGAAATTCCCGAGGACGGCTTCGTAATGCATTATATGGGAGAACCGACGGAAACCCGCCACATTGTGATTCGAAACGAGCAGGCAGTAATTTCTCCCAGCTGGTCAATCCACTCCGGAAGCGGTTCCAGAAACTATACCTTTATCTGGGGCATGGTCGGAGAGAACCAGGACTTCGACGACATGGACGGAGTAGACATGAAGGACTTGATGTAATTTGAATTTGATGCAGAAATAACAATATAAAGTGTGATATGTGATTTTTGATGAAACGACAGGCGTAGTTGAATGCCGGAAGAAATGAAACGACAAATATAGTTGGATGAAAGGAAGAACAAACATGGATATGTTAAAACAGTTTTCACTGGAAGGAAAAGTAGCATTGGTAACCGGTGCCGTTTACGGAATCGGATTTGCCATTGCGGAGAGTTATGCTGCAGCCGGTGCAAAGATTATTTTTAACTGCCTCGATGAAGAGACAAAGAACAAAGCAATTGAGTCCTATAAGGAAAAAGGAATCGATGCAACGGGGTATGTATGTGATGTTACCGACGAGGAAGCAGTACAGAAAATGGCTGCCGACATTAAAGAGAAATTCGGCGGAGTCGATATTCTTGTAAACAATGCCGGAATCATCAAAAGAATTCCCATGACCGAAATGAGTGCAGAGGATTTCCGTAAGGTTGTGGATGTTGACCTGAATGCGCCGTTCATCGTATCCAAGGCTTTTATTCCGACAATGATTGAAAAAGGACACGGAAAGATTATTAACATCTGTTCCATGATGAGCGAACTCGGACGTGAGACCGTAAGTGCATATGCAGCTGCCAAGGGCGGACTTAAGATGCTGACAAGAAACATCTGCTCCGAATACGGTGAGTATAACATCCAGTGTAACGGTATCGGACCGGGATATATTGCCACTCCGCAGACCGCACCTTTAAGAGAGCGTCAGGCTGACGGATCCCGTCATCCTTTTGACAGTTTCATTATTGCCAAGACACCCGCTGCACGCTGGGGTACTCCGGAAGATTTGCAGGGACCTGCATTATTCCTTGCTTCCGATGCTTCGAATTTCGTAAACGGACACATTCTCTATGTGGACGGGGGAATTCTGGCTTATATCGGAAAACAGCCGTAAATATCAAAAAATCAAACAGTCCGGAACCGGACGGAAGATAAACGCATAAAAAAGAAAGAGTGAATACAATGAATGAAATTTTAGAGCAGATTTACAGAATCGGAATTGTACCGGTAATTGCACTTGATGATGCAAAGGATGCAAAGCCTCTTGCGGAAGCGCTGATTAAAGGCGGTCTTCCCTGTGCGGAAGTAACTTTCCGTACCGCAGCTGCAGAAGAAGCAATCCGCATTATGGCCGGCGAATTTCCGGAGATGCTGGTCGGTGCCGGAACCGTTCTTACAACGGAGCAGGTAGACCGTGCGGTTGGAGCCGGAGCTAAATTTATCGTAAGTCCCGGATTGAATCCGGAAGTGGTAAAGTACTGCGTTTCCAAAAATATCCCCGTAACACCCGGATGTGCAAATCCTTCGGATGTTGAGCAGGCGATTGCATGCGGGCTTGAAGTTGTCAAATTTTTCCCGGCAGAAGCGGCAGGCGGACTTCCGATGATCAAGGCAATGAGTGCTCCCTATACGCAGATGAAATTTATGCCGACCGGAGGAATCAGTGCAAAGAACATCAATGAATATCTTGGCTTTAAGAAAATCATTGCATGCGGCGGAACCTGGATGGTTAAGTCCGATCTGATCAAGGCAGGTGCATTTGACAAGATTGAAGCCATGACCAGGGAAGCGGTAGATACGATGCTTGATTTCAGCATTAAGCATATCGGTATCAACGCAGCAGATGAAAACGAATCCGCTGAAGTGGCGGGTAAATTCTCTGATTTACTCGGTGTTGAAAAGAAAGTCGGAAACAGTTCCGTTTTTGCGGGAAGTTTAATTGAAGTTATGAAGAAACCGTTCCTCGGTTCCTGCGGACATATTGCAATTTCAACCACGAATGTTGACAGAGCGGTATATCATCTCGGAAGAAGAGGATACAAATTTAACATGGATACAGCCAAATATGATGCGGACGGCAGAATGACCGTGGTTTATCTGGAAGGTGAAATCGGCGGATTTGCGGTTCATTTGGCAAACAAATAATGTTATGGATGAAAGAAGAGAGGAAAAATAGTATGGCAGGAAAAATTGTTACTTTTGGTGAAATTATGCTTCGTCTGGCTCCGGAAGGATATTATCGTTTCGTTCAGGCGGAAAAATACGGCGCAACCTATGGCGGAGGAGAAGCAAACGTTGCGGTATCCCTTGCAAATTACGGACTTGATGCTGCTTTTGTTACCAAGCTTCCGAAACACGAAATCGGACAGGCCGGAGTGAATTCTTTAAGACGTTTCGGCGTTGATACTTCTTTTATCACCCGCGGCGGTGACAGAGTCGGAATTTATTATCTTGAAAAGGGTGCAAGCCAGAGACCTTCCAAGGTTATTTACGACCGTGCAGGTTCTTCCATTGCTACCGCTACTACCGATGATTTTGACTGGGATAAAATTTTTGAAGGAGCTGAATGGTTCCACTTTACCGGAATTACTCCGGCTCTCGGCGATAACGTAACCGAAATCTGCATCGAAGCATGTAAGGCTGCAAAGGAAAGAAACATTACCGTCAGCTGTGACTTAAACTATCGTAACAAACTCTGGAGCAAGGAAAAAGCAGGACAGGTTATGACGGAACTTTGCCAGTACGTGGATGTCTGCATCGCAAACGAAGAGGATGCATCCGACGTATTCGGAATCAAGGCAAGTGACACCGACGTTACCACCGGTAAGGTAAACAAAGAAGGCTATATCGAAGTCGCAAAGAAACTGGCGGATACCTTCCATTTCTCCAAAGTTGCAATTACCTTAAGAGAGTCTCTTTCCGCAAACGACAACAACTGGTCCGCAATGCTTTATACCGAAGGACAGGCTTATTTCTCCAAGACCTACAAAATGCACATCGTTGACCGTGTAGGCGGCGGTGATTCTTTCGGCGGCGGTCTGATTTATGCTTCCGTAAATAATTATGACCCTCAGAGTACCATTGAATTTGCGGTAGCTGCAAGCTGCTTAAAGCACTCCATCGAAGGCGACTTCAATATGGTCGGCGTGGATGAAGTGAAGAAACTTGCAGGCGGTGACGCTTCCGGACGTGTGCAGAGATAATTCGGCGGTTTTGTTCGGGATGATTTGAGCAAAGGTATTTCAGCCGGCAGCAGAATTTGTTGCCGGCTGTAATTTTCATAAATTTGAAGGAGAAAGCAGATGTCAGTACATGTATTGGAAGAGGCAAACAGATGCCTCCAGTGTAAAAAACCGCGCTGTATGGAGGGATGTCCGATTCACACGAGAATACCGGATATGATTCGGATGTTAAAAGAGGGACAGACCCTGGATGCCGCAAATATGCTTTACGAAAATAATCCGCTTTCCATGATTTGTTCCCTTGTCTGCAATCACGAGGCCCAGTGTGAAGGACACTGTGTGCGGGGAATCAAGGAAAATCCCGTGCATATTTCCGCGATCGAGAATTATATTTCCGACTCCTGCTTTGAAAGGCTTGAGGAAAAGACTGTTCCGAAAAACGGAATGAAGGCAGCCGTTATCGGGGCCGGTCCCGCGGGAATTACTATTGCGATTCTGCTTGCGGAAAAAGGATACGGAGTCACCGTATTCGAAACAAGAGATAAAATCGGCGGAATCATGCGTTACGGCATCCCGGAATTCCGTTTGCCGAAGCAGAATCTGGATCGTTATTTTGAAAAAATGAAAAGAATGGGAATTTTATTCCGTCCGAATTTCGGTGTCGGCGGATCGGTCAGCATTCAGGATTTACTGGATGACGGGTATAAGTCCGTCTTTATCGGGACGGGTGCGTGGAGACCGAGAAGACTGAATATTCCCGGAGAAACCTTCGGAAACGTGCAGTATGCCATCAACTATTTAAACAATCCCGATGTCTATGATCTCGGCGACAGGGTTGCGGTCATCGGTTCCGGAAATGCGGCAATGGATGTAGCCAGAACCGCAATCAGACACGGTTCCCGTTATGTGACGGTATTTTCCAGGGATGAAAAAGTATCCGCGTCAAAAGAAGAATCCGGTTATGCACAGATTGACGGTGTGAAATTTATACTGAATAAAGCACCGGTGCGCATTACCGATGACGGCGTCGTTATGTGTGATACAAAACGCAATGAAGAGGGAAAAGTAGAATTAATAGAGGGAACCGATAAACTTTTTGAAGCAGATTCCGTTCTGATAGCGGTTTCACAGGTTCCTCAGGATAAACTGGTGAACCGGGACAAGGATTTAAAATTGAACGAACGCGGTAATCTTGCCACGAATGATACCGGAGAAACCACAATGCCGGGAGTTTTTGCATCGGGTGATGTTGTAACCGGAGCAAAGACGGTTGTTCATGCGGTGAAGTATTCCAAGGAAATTGCGGAGGCAATGGACCGTTACATGCAGGAAAACAGGGAATAATCCGGTATGTGCGGGAAAACCCTGAATTTATAAAGCCGTTTCGGTTGAACGCAGGAAACCGGCAAGCATACGACCGACACAGAACAGAATCGCACATTCATCCTCCTGCCAGATACGCAGGCTTCTCGGTTCGGCACAGAGCAGGTATCCGAGTGATTCGTGACAGGTTTCCACACGAACCATAAGAACGGTTTCCAATTCGTTTGACTGAAGAAAATCGTAGAAAGAAGGAGAAAGTTCCTTTATTTTTTCTACCTGATTACAGTTGCAGATATCATTTTTCAAAAGGGATTCCGCATCGGGTACGGTTGCCAGAAGTTCATCGGATTTGATGCTTCTTAACTCATTGTTTGCCCCGATGTAGTAGAGGTTGGTAATTCGCATTGCATCTTCCAAAACCGAATAAATGGCTTTCAGTTTTTCGTGGGCATCGTATACGGAATCAAATTTCTCCGCAATGTCATGAAACGTACTGTAAAGTCCGTGTCCTTTTAAATCTTTAATTACGATATCCTTATGCTTAGATTCCACATAGATGATGTAGCAGTTACGTCCCTTTGTTTTACCGCGGTACAAGGTCTTATCCACAAGTGCAAAAAGTCCGTCGTAGGTATCCGCATCATCCGGATAAGTGGCGCTTCCGAGAGTTCCCGTTATGAAAGGAGAGCAGGAAGCGAGTTCAATATTTTTACGCATTACGTTAAAGTTGGCGTACATTTCAAGATAAAATTTCTTTACGTTGTCATAGCCTCTGTCCCGTAAGTTGACGAGCATAAATTCATCGCCGCCGATTCTTCCGGCCACTCCGTAATCATCCAGATAACGGATTAAATCCTCGCCGACACCTTCCAAAACACCGTCGCCGATTTTATGACCGTAGGTGTCGTTGATGAATTTAAAGTTGTCAAGATCAAGCAATGCAAGCGTGAAGGGAATTTTACTGTCAATCAGATAATGAACGAATTTCTGCATGAAGGGACGGGAAACAAGCCCGGTCAGGGAATCCAGAACACCGGACATGTCATGTTCTTCAAGGTATTCCTTAAAGTAAGGAAACTTCTGTAATTTATCCACCGTATACATTGCAAACATAAGTCAGCTCCCCAATTTTGTAATAATCAAGAATGAAATTATACTTTTCAAATTTTACCACTTTTTAGCAGTAACCACAAGATATTAAGACGATAATCACAGTATGTTCACAGGATATTCCGAAAGGTTTGGGACACATAATTGCATTATTCCGATATTTTTGCTATAATGACCTGCAGAGTTTTTGACTAGTTAGTCATAACGAACTGCAGTTGTACGAAAAGTTTCCCATGATGCTTTGCCTGTATTGCGGGCATGGGAATTTTAAGTAAATAAAATATCAGAGGAGGAGTAATTACAATGGATAAACCTGTAGTACTGGTTGTAATGGACGGTGTCGGTGAAACACCGGAAGAACTTGGGAATATGGTCCTTCGGGCCAATACCCCGACACTTGATGAATTTAAGGCTACCTGTCCCTGGCAGACAATTAAGGCACACGGAGCTGCCGTAGGACTTCCCAGCGATGACGATATGGGAAACAGTGAGGTAGGACACAATGCTCTGGGATGCGGACAGATTTATTCCCAGGGTGCGAAACTTGTAAATGAATCCATTGAATCCGGAAGCATTTATCAGAGTGAGACCTGGAAAGATCTTGTAAGTGCCGTAAAGGATGCAGGGAAAACATTACATTTTATCGGTCTTTTATCGGATGGTAACGTACATTCCAACATCAGCCATCTTCTTGCAATGTTAAAAGAAGCAAAGAAGGAAGGCGTTAAAAAAGCAAGAATTCATATTCTTCTTGACGGACGTGACGTTCCCGCAACAAGTGCACCCGAGTATATTGAGAAACTTGAAAATACCCTTGCGGAATTAAATGATGCAGACTTCGACGGACGCATTGCTTCCGGCGGTGGCCGTATGAAGATTACCATGGACCGTTATCAGGCGAACTGGCAGATGGTGAAAGACGGCTGGGAAGTACATGTTCACGGCAACGGACGTCAGTTTGCAAGTGCAATGGAAGCGGTTAATACTCTTCGTGCGGAGACCGAAGCAATCGATCAGGATCTCGGTTCCTTCGTAATTGCGGAAGACGGAAAACCCGTCGGTGCAATGGAAGACGGAGACAGCGTAATTTTATTCAACTTCCGTGGAGACCGTGCACTCGAGATTTCGATGGCATTTGACGGAGATGCATCTTTCGACAAGTTTGACAGAGGTGCAATCCCCAACGTGAAATATGCAGGTATGCTTGAATATGACGGAGACTTAAAGATCCCTCACAAATATCTTGTAAATCCGCCTCAGATCAAAGATACTCTTACCGAGCTTCTGGTTGAGCACGGAATTAAGGAATATGCAGTTTCCGAAACCCAGAAGTACGGTCATGTAACCTATTTCTGGAACGGCAACCGCTCCGGAAAGGTATCCGAGGAACTTGAAGATTACTGCGAGATTCCTTCCGACGTTCGTTCCTTTGATGAGGCACCCTGGATGAAGGCTACCGAGATTGCGGACTGCGTTATGGAAGCAATGAAGAGCCACAAATACGGATTCATCCGCTGCAACTTCCCCAACGGCGACATGGTTGGTCATACCGGAAGCCTGGATGCTACCGAAATCGCGGTAGAAAGTGTTGACCTTCAGCTTGCACGTATCAAGAAAGTATGCGATACGGAAGGATATATCCTCATCGTTACCGCAGACCACGGAAACTCCGACCAGATGCTTGAGAAAAACAAGAAGGGCGGTGTGCAGGTTCGCACCGCGCACAGCCTGAATCCCGTTCCTTTCATCATTTATGACAAAGACGCACGTCATGAGATGAAGGAGGGTGCTTTCGGACTTGCGAATGTAGCACCTACCGTAGCGGGACTTCTTGGAATTAAGCCTTATGATTCCTGGGAAGAAAGCATGTTAAAGTAATTGACGTAAGAGATGTTTAACCGGGCATAAATCGGTAAATAACCAATTTGTTGACACCCGGAAATACAGTAAAATCAACACTTGCGGGCGGTACATACCGCCCGCTTTTCTTTTTCTTTGTGCAATACGGAGAAAAATCGGTGATTTTATAGGGAAAACGGAGCAGTTATTGAAGGTGTTAAAAGGGAATTGTATGATTTATTACAAGAGCGAGTAACGGGTCAGGAACTGATTCATTTTTATGAGTTTGTACGTACGGGACGTGCGGAGGATATTCTGACCGAAGACTTAAATCATGCAGTGGAGGAAAAGAATATGGCAATCATATACAGATCGGATTACTTAAGAATGCGTGAAATGCAGGAAGATGCAAGGGATGAGGGTAGAGAAGAAGAACGCCTGAATACCGAAAGAGAAAAGTTCCGTGCGGATAAAGAAAAAGCCCGTGCAGATTCCCTGCAGGAAGAATTGGACAGGCTGAAAAAACAAATTCAAACTGAATGAAAAACTGCCGGAGTAATGTGACTGCAGTTGAAACTGCAGGAAAGGGATTGACAGAGCGGGCTGATTGGAGTATTCTTTTTTCTGTAGGGCACTTTGCTTATTTAAAGCGATAGAGTGCAGAATGTTATCAGACAATACATTGAAGGAAGTTACAATGACAAGTAAAAGAAATGCAAAATTAAATACGGCATCTGCTTTTGCTTTTACCTTTTTCCCGGCATGCAATTATTTTGCAGGCTTTTATTGGCGTTGGTACTTTAAGAATATTTCTGTGAGTATGGGATGAAGGTAAGGAACATTTAGAAGAAGAATGCGGCCCTGTCCTTTATCGGACGGGGCCTTTTTTATGGAATACGGTGAATTAAAGTGGCAGAACAAAATCTTCAAATTGCATACAGCGGCGTACAGGGAGCATTTGCACAGATTGCGGCCGGAAAGATTTTTCCGAAGGCGGAACTGAAATCGTTCGCATCTTTCCGTCAGGCATATGAAGAGGTGGAAAAGCATAACTGCGATTATGCCGTTTTGCCCATAGAAAACAGCTATGCCGGAGAGGTCGCACAGGTAACGGATTTGCTCTACGGCGGAACGCTGAAAATTGTGGGAATATTTGAACTGCCCGTGGTTCATAATCTTCTCGGAACGGAAGGAAGCGAACTAAGCCAAATCAAAACGGTCTACAGTCATCCTCAGGCTTTGGACCAGTGTAGTGAATATATTTACCTCCACGGATTCGAAAAAAGGGTTGCCACCAACACGGCTTCTGCCGCTAAAGAGGTGGCATTCCTGAAAGATCCGTCCCTGGCTGCAATAGCAAGTGAGGAAACCGCTGAAATTTACGGTCTGAAGGTTCTGGATCGGGCAATTAACGAGAGTGAGAGCAATACGACGCGATTTGTGGTATTATCTTCAGGGAAAGAACCCGAAAGCAGGGAACAGCGAAAACTGTTTGAACGAAAAGAAGCCTTTACGGTAATTCTGATTGTAAAAAATGAAGCGGGTGCCGTGGCAAGAGCCATTACCACCATCGGAGACTATGGCTTCAATATGAGAACATTAAGAAGCCGTCCGCAGAAAAACCTTCTCTGGAGTTATTATTTCTACATTGAGGGCGAAGGAAATCTGGACTCCGTGACGGGATTAAACATGCTGAAAGCACTGGAAGAGAACTGTGAGAGTATAAAGATTCTCGGTAATTATCCGGCAGATGTGATTCTTACTTAGAAAGAAGCCTCTGAAACGGAAACAAACGATAAATATAAAACAGATAAATATAAAATAAAAGAAAACAGAGATAAACAAAGAAAGAGGAAACAAACATGGGAATGGAATTTGACCGTAAACTGGCAATCCCGGCAGAAGTAAAGGAAATGTATCCGTTGACCGGAAAAATGAGGGAAACCGTAGAGACACACAACGCAAAAATCAAACGGATTTTTGAAGGTGCGGACAACCGTCTCATCCTGATTATCGGACCCTGCAGTGCCGATAATGAAGACAGTGTCATCGACTACACGTTAAGACTTCGTAAAATACAGGAAAAAGTTGCGGAGAAGATTTTTATCGTTCCGAGAATATATACGAACAAGCCCAGAACAACGGGTGCGGGATACAAGGGAATGCTGCATCAGCCCAATCCGAACGAGAAACCGGATATGTTCAAGGGAATCATTGCAACACGTCACCTTCACATGCGTGCCGTGGAGGAGACCGGATTTTCCTGTGCGGATGAAATGCTCTATCCCGAAAATTATCAGTATCTGGATGATGTGCTTGCGTATGTTGCGGTCGGTGCAAGAAGCGTGGAGGACCAGCAGCACAGACTGGTTGCGTCCGGAATTTCCGTACCGGTCGGCATGAAGAACCCGACTTCCGGCGATTATTCCGTTATGATGAATGCCATCAATGCAGCCCAGCATCCGCACACATTCATCTACAGAGGATGGGAGGTTCATTCCGAGGGAAATGTACATACCCATGCTATTTTAAGAGGTTATACGAACAAGCACGGACAGAGCCTTCCGAACTATCATTATGAGGATTTGATCCGTCTTTACGAGGATTACCGGGCAGGGAATTATCTTAATCCGGCCGTGATTATCGATACAAACCACGCCAATTCCGGAAAGAATCCGTTTGAGCAGCCGAGAATCATTTCGGAAGTTTTGCATGCATGCCGTCACAATGCGGATATCGGCAGGATGGTGAAAGGATTTATGGTGGAAAGTTATATTGAGGACGGCAATCAGAAAATCGGCGAGGGTGTATACGGAAAATCCATCACGGATGCCTGCCTTGGCTGGGATAAGACCGAAAAACTGATTTACAACATTGCCGAGAGTCTGTAATTTTTTTGATATTTATAACATATAGAAACATTATAGAAACGAAAGAAAGGAGACATTTATGTCAAAAGAAATCCCTTACAAAATCTATCTGGAAGAAAGTGAGATGCCGGATTCCTGGTACAATGTCCGCGCAGATATGAAAAACAAGCCCGCACCGTTGTTAAATCCCGGTACCGGTCAGCCGATGACCGCGGAGGAATTGGGCGGAGTATTCTGCGATGAACTTGTAAAGCAGGAACTTGATAACGATACGGCGTATATTCCCATCCCGGAGGAAATCAGAAATTTCTACAAAATGTATCGTCCGTCCCCTTTGGTACGGGCATACTGCCTGGAGGAGAAACTTCAGACTCCGGCTAAAATTTATTACAAATTCGAAGGAAACAACACCAGCGGATCCCATAAATTAAATTCTGCAATTGCGCAGGCATATTATGCAAAGAAGCAGGGGTTAAAGGGTGTTACCACCGAGACGGGTGCGGGCCAGTGGGGAACCGCGCTTTCGATGGCATGTTCCTACCTGGGACTTGACTGTAAGGTTTATATGGTAAAGGTTTCTTATGAGCAGAAACCGTTCCGCCGTGAAGTGATGAGAACTTACGGGGCTTCCGTTACACCTTCTCCTTCCATGGATACCGAAGTAGGACGTAAAATCCTTGAGGAATTCCCCGGAACCAACGGTTCTCTGGGATGTGCCATTTCCGAGGCTGTGGAGGTTGCGGTAAAATCCGAAGGATACCGCTATGTTCTCGGAAGTGTATTGAATCAGGTGCTTCTGCACCAGTCCGTAATCGGTCTTGAGACCATGGCTGCCCTGAAGAAATATGACATTAAGCCGGACATGATTATCGGATGTGCGGGAGGCGGTTCCAATCTCGGCGGACTGATTTCCCCGTTTATGGGTGAGAAACTCAGAGGAGAAGCAGATTACCGTATCATCGCGGTAGAGCCTGCGAGCTGCCCGAGCTTTACCAGAGGAAAATATGCATATGACTTCTGCGATACCGGAAAGGTTTGCCCTCTTGCGAAAATGTATACGCTCGGCTCCGGATTTATTCCGGCTCCGAATCATGCGGGAGGACTTCGTTATCACGGCATGAGTTCCATCCTTTCCCAGCTTTATGATGACGGTCTGATGGAAGCAAGATCGGTAAAACAGACCGATGTTTTTGAGGCAGCAGAGATGTTTGCAAGGGTGGAGGGAATCCTTCCCGCTCCCGAAAGTTCGCATGCAATCCGTGCGGCAATTGATGAGGCGCTGAAGTGCAAGGAAACGGGAGAAGAGAAGACTATCGTATTCGGCCTTACCGGTACCGGATACTTCGATATGTACGCATATGAAGCATTCCATGACGGAAAGATGACCAATTATATTCCAACCGATGAGGAAATTGCCGCATCACTTGCCAAATTACCGCAGGTTTAAGAAGTGTATTTTTAAAAAACGTCACGGGGACAGTCCCCGTGGCGTTTTTTTTATGTTTGTCGATAAAAACACTTTTTTCGTCGCCGGATTTTAATGTTTATCGATAAAAAAAGCGAAAAAGTAACCGTAGGGACTGTCCCCGTGATGACTTTTGTGGTAAAATATATGCCATGGAGGGGCAGTATGGAGAAGATTGTTTATTTTGACTATGCTGCAATTGTAATTCTGGGGGTTTTGATTGTTTCTTTCATTACCCGTAAGATGCTCAAAGGTCGTTTGAACCGTGATTTCCTTTTCCTTGTGGTTACCGCGTTTTTAACGACAATTTTTGATGTTTACGCGGTGGCATTTGACCGTTTCGGTGATAATTTTTATGTCGGAAAATATGTCTTTCATACCCTTTACCTTTTATTTCACAGCTGCACCCTTCCCTTTTATCTGATTTTTGTAATCGGGATTACCGGTTCTGCACATAAAACCACGAAGAACCCGTCTTATAAAATATTAATGGCTCTGCCTCTTGAATTTGAAGTATTTATGCTGGCCTTAAACCTGTTTAGGCACGTTGTATTTCATTTTGACGAGAACGGAACCTATGTCAGAGGCTCTTTCTTCTGGGTGAACTATGTTGTGGCACTGTTTTATCTGGTTGCCGCGGTGATTCATCTGATCCATTACCGGAAAACGCTTCAGGCGGGAAGATTTGCATCGATTTTCATAATGATTCCCGCAATCATTCTTGCCGTGGCGGTACAGTTTGTATTCCCGGAACTGTTAATCGAGAGCTTTGTCATTTCCATATGCAGCCTTTATGTCTGTCTTGTCGTAATCAGACCGGAAGAAAATATCGACTCCGAAACAGGACTCTTAAGACTTCCGGCATATGTGGATACCATTCGGAAAGCGGAAATTACAAAGCGCCACATGGTCTTTGTTTTTATTGATATTTCGAATTTCAGAACGCTGAACCGGTCTCTGGGATACCGCTCTTCTTCCAGTCTGTTTTTGGAAGTTGCCAAAATGATCAGCGAAGAGTGTCAGAATAACCGGATTCATGCGGAGTATTACTATATCGGCGAAGGAAAATACCGCCTGATTGTAGAAAACAACGACCGTCCGCTTGTGCCGGAATTTGCCAAGACCATACAGAAAAAACTGTCGGACGGCTTTACGTTCCGGGAAATTGAGATTTCCCTTCTTGCCAATGTTTCCGTAGCGCACTGGCCTGAAAATCTGCAGGATGAAAAAGGAGTCATGCTTTTCGGCGGCCAGTTTGATGAACTGAATTACAGACAGGGCGTCATTTATGCCAAGGAAATCATGAGCAAAAAGAATTTCGATATTTTGAAAGACCTCGACGGCATTTTGGAAGATGCGCTGACCACCAGGAAATTCGAAGTTTATTACCAGCCGATTTATTCACTGAAGAAAAAAAGATTTACCACCGCCGAGGCGTTGATCCGGTTAAAGACCGAAGAACACGGTTTTATTCCGCCCGATCTTTTTATTCCGGTTGCGGAGCAGAACGGTACTATCCACCGCATCGGACGTTTTGTTGTGGAAGAGGTATGCCGCTTTATAGCAAGCGACGAGTTCAAGGATTTACAGATTGATGTAATTGATGTCAATCTTTCCGCAATACAGTGTCTGGAAAAAAATCTCGCGAGGGAGATTTCCATGATTCTCGGAACTTATAACATCAGGCCGGAACAGATTAATCTGGAAATTACCGAAACGGCGGCAGCATTTGAGCAGAACGAGATGCTGACGAATATTGAGAATCTGAGTGCGAGAGGATTTCATTTTTCCCTTGATGACTACGGTACCGGTTATTCCAATATTTCAAGGGCAATCGAGATGCCGCTTTCCGTTGTGAAACTTGACAAGTCCATTACCAAGATTGATGAAAACACCAAGTTTTACGCAATCGGTATGAATACGATCCGCATGATTAAGGACATGAATATGGATATCGTGGCGGAAGGAATCGAGGACGAGGAAACACTCAGGAAATTTGAAGAAATGGGTTGTGATTACATTCAGGGCTTCTATTTTTCCAAGCCTCTTCCGAAGGATGAATTCATACAATTCATTCATGAGCAGTTAAAGAAGCAGGAAGAACAGAATTAAATACACGGAACCAATGGCGGAGACTGACCGCGTCAAAAATATAAGGAGAGGGTTATAAAATGGCAGAAAAGAGAGGAATTAATCAGGAGGATCTTAACAGAATCATTCAGCTGTTCGGGGAACGGAGAAAGAGCCGTTTCGGCTGCGAAGACTATTATACGCTTTGCGGTTACAGAAGAGAGGACGGAGTGCTGATTCACTATGACGGAACACTTTTAAGTTCCAGAAATCTGGATATTCCGGAAAAACTCACCGATTTTTCGCTTGTTACAGGAATGTGGCCGATTGAGCCGAAGCTTCTGGCATCTGCGGAAGAATTCTTTACACATCTTGCAGGCGGCGGACTTCGTCAGACCGATTTATGCAATCTCGATATTCTTTTAAAGAAGGGCGATGATGAGTGCTGGGTAAATGTATCCACCATCAATACCGACTTAAATGACGAAAAATTACTCGAGGTTCTTTTCATCAATGAAGACGGCGAAAAGATTCTTTTAAAGAAAGCCATTTACGGAAGTGAAATGGACGACCTGACCGGTACTTTAAACCGGAATGCCGTTATGCGTGCGCTCGGCCAGATGACCACCGACGGACAGAAACACACCTATATTCTTCTTGATATCGACTCCTTTAAGGAAGTAAATTTAACTTTCGGTTATAAAATGGGAGACCAGGTTCTGGTCAATGTTGTAAACGTGATTCGCAAACATCTTCGTTCCGATGATATTATGGGACGTATCGGTGACGACGAATTCTTTATCTGCCTTTATGACGTATCCGACAGAGAGGTGGCGGAGCGTATTGCAAAGGGAATCTGCGAGATGACCAATCTGACGCTTCCGGGAGGGCTTGCAATCACTTCCTCCGTGGGCGTTACATTAAGCCCTTCCGACGGTGACTGTGCGGCGGAAATTTACGGACACACCGATGAGGCCATGGTTGCGGCAAGAAAACTCGGCGGAAATACCTACTGCTTCTACTCGGATATCAGGAAGTAATTCTTTATAAGCAAGAGTGGAAAATCAGTTTATACCGGAAAATATCCGGATATAAAAACGGCACATGCATTCTGTGGGGGGAGGCAGATGCCGATAAAAGGGGGTAGCAAAATGAAAGTTGCAATTATTACGGGAGCATCATCCGGAATCGGATGGGAAGCCGCTCTTGAAATTGACCGGAGATTCCGCAGCCTCGACGAACTCTGGATTGTCGGAAGAAATGAGGAAAAACTCCGGGTGCTTTCCAAACATCTGCATCATGCAAACCGCATTATCATTATGGATGTAACGGATCCTGCGGACATGGACGCATTTGAAGATGTTCTGACCAAACTCCGTCCGAATATCAGAATGCTTTTCCAGAGTGCGGGAGAAGGTCTTCACGGACGTTTCGATTCCATGAAGCGTCAGGATGGGGCGGAGATGGTGAAGTTAAACTGTGAGGCGCTTACCAATATCGCATCCGTTTGCCTGCCGTATATGAGAGCGGGCAGTCATATTATCAATCTTGCATCCAGTGTAGCCTTTATGCCGATTCCTTCTTTCGGCGTATACTGTGCGAGCAAGGCATATGTTCTTTCCTTTTCCAAATCACTCGGAATGGAATTAAGAAAGAGAAAAATCCATGTCACCGCGGTTTGCCCGGGACCTGTCGATACTCCTTTCTTTGACAAATCCGAGCGCTTCTTCGGCCCGGTTTGGCCAATCAAGAAATTTATCATGAACAATCCGAAAAGCGTGGCATTCAAGGCAATCTGTGATGCCGGAGTCGGAATGAGGGTTTCGTTTGATACCCCTCCGATTGCACTTGCGTGTCTGCTCGGCAAAATTTTCTTATAACAATCCGGTAAAACGGTTTATTCTTAAGGGTTTATCTTAACTTAATATGTAAGGGAGGCGGGGGAGTTGAAACTTACATTTGTAGGAGCCGACCATGAGGTTACGGGAAGCTGTCACTGTATCGAGGTCGGGAGGAAAAGAGTATTAATTGATTACGGTATGGAACAGGGGATTAACGTATTTGAAAATGCACCCCTTCCGTTTGATGAGGCGAGCATCGATTACGTCTTCCTGACACATGCTCACGTCGATCATTCCGGAATGCTTCCTCGCCTGTATGCAAGAGGATTTCGCGGACAGATTCTGATGACGGATGCAACGGCGGATTTATGTTCCATCATGCTTCGTGACTGTGCACACATTCAGATGCAGGAGGCGGAGTGGAAACAGAGAAAGAAAAAGCGCGGGGCCTATATCGATGACGGAGAGCCGATTTACACCATGGAAGATGCGGACGGCGCAATCCGCTTAATTGCTCCGTTCCATTATGACAGAATTTACGAGCTTTGCGACGAGATTTCCTTCCGGTTTACGGACATCGGGCATTTGCTCGGCTCCGCATCCGTTGAACTCTGGCTTCGGGAAAACGGGAATGAGAAAAAAATCGTATTCTCCGGTGATATCGGAAATACCAACCAGCCGCTTCTTCGCGATCCGCTTCCGACAAAGCAGGCGGATTACGTCGTAATGGAATCCACTTACGGTAACAGATTTCATACTACCGAGCGTGTGGATTATGTCACGGAACTGGCTAAAATTTTAAAAGAAACATTTGACCGCGGCGGAAATGTCGTGATTCCTTCTTTTGCAGTCGGCAGAACGCAGGAGATGCTGTATTTTCTTCGTAAAATAAAAGTCGACCGTCTGGTGGAAGGCTGGGACAATTTCGATGTATACGTGGATTCTCCGCTGGCGGTTGAGGCGACGGGGATTTTCCAGAAAAATATGAGCGAGTGTTATGACGAGGAAACGATGGAGTTAATCCGTCAGGGCATTAATCCGATTTCGTTCCCCGGGCTGAAATTATCCATCACGAGTGATGAATCAAAGCAGATTAATTTCGACATGACGCCGAAGGTAATCCTTTCCGCATCCGGTATGTGCGAGGCCGGACGTATCAGGCATCATTTAAAGCATAATCTCTGGAGAGAGGAAAGTACGATTCTTTTCGTCGGATATCAGGCAATCGGAACCCTGGGACGTGCGCTTGTGGACGGAGTGGAGAGTGTCAAACTGTTCGGTGAGACGATAGACGTAAATGCACATATTATGACGCTTGCCGGTATTTCCGGACATGCGGACAAGAAAGGTCTGACGGACTGGATTTGTGCATTTGAAAATATCCCGCAGAGAGTTTTTCTTGTACACGGGGAAGACGAGACCATCAAATCCTTTGCTGCATATCTTCATGATGAATGCGGACAGACCACATATGCACCGTACAGCGGAACGGAATTTGATCTGCTCAAAGATGAATTTATTTATGAAGCAGAGCCTGTTGCGGTAAAGAAGAAAGAGGGCACAAAACGTGTTACGGAAGTCTTTGCAAGGCTTCTTGCCGCTGGAAACAGACTGCTTACCGTTATTGCGCATAATGAAGGCGGAACGAATAAGGATCTGGCCAAATTTGCGGACCAGATCAACTCGCTCTGTGATAAGTGGGACAGGTAGCGTTTGAGTTTATTTTTTCTGCTGATATACCGGGTCGGCAGGGTAGCCGCCCTTTAATTTCTGCATGCCGCGCTGGATAGCGTCTTTGGATGTTTTCCAGTCGGCATTTGCATTTCTGTGGTCGAATTTTTCAATCATCCAGTTAACGTCTTCCTGAAGTCTTTCCATATTCTGCTGCATTAAGGGGAAAATCACCGCAAAGAGTTCTTCCTTTTCTTTATCGTTCAGGTGAGATTCGGCACCTTCGCAGAGATCGCCGAAATGCGTTAAACAAAATCCCTTGGAGACTTTGATTTTTTCCTTAAAGGCCGGATCGTTTTTCCAGAGATAATAGAAGGTATCGAGATACCTTGCATAGGTTTCTTCAAACTGTTTGCAGATATAACAGGAATCTGTTTTTGTCTTAACCCATGCGGCAACGGAATTTCGCATTCCGCCGTCTTTCGGGGCTTTGGAAAAGAGGGATTTTTTGCCGCCCGGAGTATAGGATGCAATTGCTTTATCCATCTGGCGTCTTACTTCCATATAGTGGGTTTTTAACATCCATGCGTTTCCGAGTGTATTTCCGTAGTCAAACATTTTTTTGTAATGCATTCTGCAGAATCCGTCCCGGTCCGTAATGTCGCGGATTTCACTGACCATGTAGGAAGAACCGGAACCTAAACAGAAGTCCAGAAGCCCTTGTTCCACTTCACGTTCCACAAAGCAGAACGGACATTCATCGTTTGCATTTACCGCATCGTTTAAAGGGATGGTGTAGAGTTTTTCTTTCATGTGTGAAATCCTTTCATAGAGATAAATTTGTTTTTCCGGAAGACAGGATGCTTATATTCCGGAAGACAGAATTCTTATATTTCCGGCATGTTGAGAAGCGCGTAGCTTTTTTCGACCATTTCGGAATCGGAGGAGGAATTGATGATTTCCACGTGCCCCGGGATTCCCGTTGTTTCTTTTAACAAATCTTTTTCGCGAAGCCGTCTTTTTAATTCTCTGGCGGTACCGAAACTTCCGTCAATCAGGACAATGTTTTCACGCTTGTGTTTCGTTCTCAGAAATTCCAGAATATTGGATTTTAAAAACGGATAATGTGTACAGCCGAGCACGATGCTTTCCGTATTGTCCGTAAGGAACGGGGATAAATGTTTTTTGAAATAAACATTTAACAGTTCCTGGTCAAACATGCAGTTTTCCACGAAGCTTACCAGCCCGTCACACGGAACGGAAACGACCTCGTGTCCTTCTCCGTAGGTTTCAAGAAGATGACGGAATTTTTCCTGTTTAATGGTCATGGGAGTCGCCATTACGAGAATCCGTCCGCCCCGGCTTTGTTCGATTGCGGGCTTGATGGCAGGCTCGATTCCGACCAGGGGAAGATCGGGATACATAATCCGTAAATCTTTTACGGCAGCGGAAGTTGCGGTGTTGCAGGCGATGGCAAGGCCTTTGATGTCATACTCCAGAAGTCTGTCCACCACGCGGAAGGTCAGCCGTCTGATTTCCTCACGGGGCTTGTTGCCGTAGGGAACATTGGCGGAGTCGCCGTAGTATACAAAATTTTCTTCCGGCATGAGTTTGACCGCTTCCCGGAGAACGCTGATGCCCCCGAGTCCCGAGTCCATAAAGCCGATTGGTTTGTTTTTGTCAGGATTCATATGGTATCCTCTTCTTTATTGGGGACTGTCCCCATGTGTTCACAGGGACTGTCCCCGTTGTTTATTCCGCACAGTTCGGGTAATCAAATAAATATTTCAAAAATTCCACGGCCACGTCGATTCTCGGTGAGTGGGCCGTTATGACGGAGGCAACCGGTGCATCGATGTTTGTTCCTTCGTAAAGACCGGTTTCCTTCATTCGTTTTGCACTGCCGATGTAAACCCCGACTTCATAGGATTTTGAGTCTGTGGGATCCACATAACTGTAGATGAGATCGTTTTCTTTTAAATACCGGTAGAAATCTTCCGGAAGATAATGGTCGATGGTGTCCTGATAGAAGCCGGCCGGAATATAATAATCTATGAGTTCCCCGGAAGCGATTAAGAGATCCGCGTCGCCTGCCTGACCGGCAGCGGTCAGGTTCATGTCATAGGCAAGAACGAGATTGTCGGTCGAGCCCGGATCAATCGTCATATCCGTATTGATGACGGACTGCGTTTTGGTTAAATCGAAATGCATATATTCGTTGAAGCCGTTAAGAAACCGGTCCAGATCGGTTTCGTCGTCGGACGTGATGTCTTTTACATAGGCGCTGTTTAATGCATACGCGACAAACGCATACGGTTTCGGCGCAAAGACGGTATAATGGAGAATCAGGTATGCGGCGAAAGCGAGAACGCCCAAAAACACAAAGAAAGGTACTTTATAATAGTACCAGAAGTGCCTGATTTTTTGCTTGAACGGAAGCCGGGAAGCCTTGGCATTCTGAAATTTAATCTCTTCTTTTACGGAATTTGTTTCCGGAGCGTCCCACTTCAGAACCTCGTAATCCGGTGCTTCCGGTTCGGCATCGGGTTTGTTTTTTTCTTTAACCGATAATTCTTTATTCTCTTTAACTGTTAAATCTTTATTCTTTTTAACTGACAAAATCTGAACCTCTCAAAATGAATTTGTCCTTTTATTATCTTACTTTTTTTACGTTCGGTCAACTTAAAGAAAGACGCCCGGTATATTTACACGTCCCTTATTTTGTGGTACTATTCCTACTGACGGAAAAATCATAACAATATATATGATTCTTCACAGGGGATTATCCGGAACACAAGAAGGAGGAAATGAATCATGAAACTGATTTACCAGGTAGATGACAGACCGAAATTCGGTGCGCTTATCGTCTTTGCCATTCAGCAGCTGCTTGCAATTATGACTGCAACGCTGGTTGTTCCCATTATTATTAATAACAATCCGACACTGATTGAACAGTTCGGGGAAGGATCCATCGGAATGAGTTCCGCAGCTGCATTATTCGGAGCAGGTGTAGGAACTCTTGTTTATGTATTGTTCACGAAGAAAAAGAGCCCGGTATTTTTAGGTTCCTCCTTTGCGTTTATCGGTTCCATGGTCGCAGCATTTGCGGGAGCCGCAACCGTTGCAATCGGATATGTCGGACTGATTCTCGGTGCAGTGGCGGCAGGTCTGGTGTATGTTATCATCGCGGGGCTGGTAAAGGCCTTCGGTGTAAAATGGATTAACAAACTGATGCCTGCGGTTGTAATCGGACCTACGGTTTCCATTATCGGACTCGGTCTTGCGGGCAACGCAGTCGGCGATCTGACAAGCGGCGGTTTCGAAACGACCAGTATTTATGCGGCAGTCGGCGTCGGCCTTGTATCTTTGTTTGTCATTATGCTTTGCTCCGTATACGGCAAAAAAGCAGGAAAACTGATTCCTTTCATTCTGGGAATTATTGCGGGTTATATCTTTGCATTTATTCTGACCTTCTTCGGATACTTATTCCGTAACGACGAACTGATGATTGTAAACATTGCTCCTTTTGCGGCTCTTGTGGAAGGCGGGGTATCCTTAAAGACATTTTTCCAGGTTCCGCAGTTTACGTTTATCAACGCATTCGGTTCATTTAAGGAGATCAACGGCGGTTACATCGGAACCATTCTGGCGGCTTACGTTCCCGTTGCATTCGTGGTATTTGCGGAACATATCGCGGATCACAAGAATATTTCTTCCATTATTGAAAAAGACCTTTTGGAAGATCCCGGTCTTCACAGAACACTTCTCGGTGACGGTGTCGGATCCATGGTCGGCGCATTTTTCGGCGGCTGCCCGAATACGACATACGGTGAATCCATCGGCTGCGTCGCAATTACGAAAAATGCATCCGTATGGACCATTATCACGGCGGCAATCGGAGCCATTATCATTTCTTTCCTTTCTCCGTTTGTTGCATTCGTAAACTCCATCCCCTCCTGTATCATGGGCGGTGTCTGTATGGCACTTTACGGATTCATTGCGGTATCCGGTCTTAAGATGATTCAGAACGTGGACTTAAACAAGAACAAAAATCTCTTCGTCGTATCCGTTATTTTGATTGCGGGTATCGGCGGACTGACACTTTCCTTCGGCGGTGTTACGATTACTTCCGTGGCTTGTGCACTTATTCTCGGTATTATTGCAAACCTTCTGTTAAAGAACGGAAAGGACGATGAGGAAGAGCCTGAAAAAGAAGAAGCAAATGAGGAAAAACAGGCTTAATATAAGGTCTTTTACGGGGCGGGAAAAAAGAATTAAATTTAAGAAAAAATGACTTGATTTTCTGTTTCAAGTGTAATAAGATAGGAGAAATATTTTTTAAATTCCCTTATCTATATGATTACCGAGAGGCATCGAAATGACTGATACATTTCAGGAATTGCTGATTCAGCGAAAGCCAAGTCAAATGAATAAAATTCTGGGGTTTACAATGGTGGGCTTAGCGGTTTTATCCGTGATCAGCGCAATTTTTGTAAGCCTCTTTTTCTTAATCGGCGCAGTTTTGTGCGGAGTATTGTCCTACTTTATTTATTTCGGACGCGCCGTGGTGGAATTTGAATATACCTATATGGATAAGGAACTGCGTGTGGACAGGATTTACAATCAGTCGAAGCGCAAGCAGGTGGATGTTTTCGATTTAAACAAAGCGGAGATTGTTGCACCCGCAACTTCTTATCATCTTGACAATTTCAAGAACCGTGACGTTACGGTAAGTGATTACTCCACGGGTCTTGAGGATACGGACGAACTGAAAACCTACATTATGTATTATGAAGGAAAAAGAAAAATCGTTCTTTCCTTAAATGATAAAGTGGTTCAGGCAATCCGTACCGGAATCCCGAGCAAGTTAAAACTTTCATAATAATACGGATAACTAAATAATAATTAAATAAAGAAAAAAGGGTAGTGTCAAGTAAGTTATGAAAACAGCGGACCAAGAAAAAAGGTCCGATTGAACCTTGAAAACTGTAGATATAATTCACTTTCCAATGGATTTATAAGGCGAAAGACACAGTTTGTGTCTTTCACCCGAACACAAGGAT
>JAILAD010000013.1 GCA_024681795.1 Lachnospiraceae bacterium
TTTTCCTTCTTCTTCCCGAAAATAAGTACCTTACTGAATACATAATTCAGAATCGTAACCAGTACTGCCGAAATAAAAATCTTAACAAACCAGTAATGCAGATCCTCGACATTCATTTTTGCAAGGAAGGATATCTTCTCATGCAGTGAATTGCAAAGCGGGAAGAAAACCCTCCAGACATTGATAAATACAAACATAATCACAATATCCAGAATCCAGGTACCGAGTCTCGATCCTGCAAATCCGAAGAATTCTTTGAAAATATGCGGGTTGGTACTTTTGAATACCCATTTCCTGTTTAAAGGATACGCAAACAAAACACCTACAACCCAGCCGATCGTGTTAATGATAAAATTCTGGATTTTGATGTCCGGGTCAAGTCCCGCGAGCTTTGCCACAAAACAGGCGCCCCACGAAACAATCGTGGTCAGCACTCCCACAATCAGATATATGATTATTTCCTCGTATTTTTTAAATAATTCCTTCATAATAGTTCCTTTTTGTCTTTTATTTTTTGTCCTTCTTCAGCGACCGGTTTAACAGGCTTTCCTTAATCCGCTTTACTTCCATGATATGAGCACGCCTTCCGGCAATCTCCGCCATCTCATCCGGTGAGATCATCTTCTGCGTCTTTACCACATACACTTTTCCGGTGTCGGTTTTTTTCAGGCGGATTTTGCTTTTCATAAACCCGTCTTCCTCACAATGCGCAACGTTCAGATAATATTTTCCTCCGGGAGAAAAATTCCTTACGCATTTACGAATCTTCTTTCCGCAAACGATGCAACGGCTCGAGAGAACCTCCCGATCCTGCATGGCCGCGGTCTTGTCGTCAAAACCTCTCGAGATATATTTCTGATAACCCGGGAATGTAAGATGAAGTTCCGCGCTGCGATTTTTCGGAATATGATAGGTATCGTATGAATATCTCGTCAAAAGCTCTTCATTTTGAATTTCCGAAAGAATCCTGCCGGTATAATATGCGTCGGAAAGCGCCCGGTGAAAGGGGACATCCTGTTCGATTCCCAGCGCCTCAACCGCATGATCGAGTGCGCGTGCGGATTTTTTTCCTTCAAATTCCAAACCGTAAAGTTTTTGCACGTCCAGATAGGGAAACGGTCCGTTTGCAAGGTTTTTCATTCCGTAATATTTCATGTTTCTCTGCAATTCCACCAAATCGCCGGAACCCCAGGTGCAGAAAATATAATCCCCGCCGCACCAGGCAAGAAACTCCTTCATTACTTCATCAAACGGTTCTCCGTTTTCCAGCTCCTCTTTGGAGATATTTACGATTCCTTTGGTGATGGAGTTGATTCTTTTATAAACCTGCGGTTTGATTATACGGGAAAATTCCCGGATTTGTCTGCGTTCTTCGTTTAACAAAACCGCGCCGATTTCGATAATCTCAAAACACAAATCCGGATTGCCTGTATTTTTCCAGTCAAACGGCTGGTTCCATTCCAAATCGATTACAACATAATTCATTCTTTTATCCTTATGGGGTCAGGCACCATTACGTTCTTAATGGGGTCAGGCACCGTTACATTCCCTTGCTTGACGAAAAAACAAAATCATCTTAAACTGAAAAAAACCTTAAGAAAACAAGGGATGAATCAATGAACAAACACACGAACGACAAAGAAGATTTGTTAAAAGCAGCCAGGGCGGTATTCACCAACCGTTATATTTTAACCGAACGCATGCACCGCTTTTATGCAAAAGAAACCTTTCGCCTTTATCATAAAAAATGGAAAAACGGTGTTTTGCTTGCCGGCGTAATTACACTCGGAGCGGGAATCCTTTTAGCCACCGCGCTTCCGGGATGGTTTAAAATTGCCGGAGGTTTAATTATTATTGCCGGGTGCTATTTTATCTTCATGTCTTTCTTCGGATACCTCTACGGTGCAAGAGCTTCTTATAAAAATCTCGAGGCTCAGCTCGGTACGCCGCCTGAAGTCACGGTACGGTTTTATCCGGCTTTTTTCAGTGTGGAGACCGGCAGCAAACCGTTGAATTTCTACTATAAACAGATTACGAGACGCCTCGAATATGACGAGATGTCCATTCTGATTGTCGGAAACGGCAATTCCATCGCGCACGGTCAGATTATCGATAAGGCCGCCCTGTCTCCGAAAGATCTCGAAAGCTATTATAATGTTCTGGAGCACGCAGGAATCCTGCCCGAATAATCACTCTGTTTCCGAAATCATCATTTTGCTTTTCGGATCCATTACTCTTTTCCGGGAATACACATACTGCTTTACTTTCCGAACATTTCCTCGGAGTCCAGTACAATCGTAAACGGTCCGTCGTTAATTAAAGATACCTCCATCTCGGCACCGAATTTTCCGCGCCCCGTTTTATATCCGAGGGAAGTACATTTTTCGACGATGTAGTCATACATTTTACTTGCCATCTCAGGATTTCCCGCACGGAAAAAAGAAGGGCGGTTCCCCTTCCTGCAGTCGGCATAGAGGGTAAACTGGGAAATCAGTAAAAGCTCACCTCCGACATCATCAATCGACAGATTGGTCTTGCCGTTTTCGTCATCGAAAATCCGGAGCTTTAACATCTTCTGAATCATTTTATCTGCTATCTCTTCGGTGTCGGATTCCGCGATTCCGATTAAAATCATAAACCCGCGTCCGATTGCACCGAGTGTTTCTCCGTCTACGTCCACTTTCGCGTTGCTTACGCGCTGTATTACAAATTTCATTTTTCTTTCTCCGCTTAAATACTACTGTTTCCGGAAACTTACTCCCGGAACTTCCGGAATTTCAGCCGCGGAATCCACAATATATGTAGCACCGGATGCAATTAATTCCTCTTTTTTTCCGTATCCGAACGTCACACCGATGCTATCGATTCCCGCGCCGACGGCACCGAGAATATCATATTTCGTATCCCCGATCATCAGGCACTCTTCTCTTTTTAAATCATACCCTTTGATGGCTTTTTCAATCAGGCGTTTTTTATCGGAGTCCGGATCCGTAAGCTCCGGACCGATTAAATCGTCAAAAAATTCAGCGAGGCCGACTTTCCTGATAATCTCTTTTGTGAATACGAGGGGTTTGCTGGTTACCAAAAAGACCCTGCAACCCCGTGCCCGTAGTTCTTTTAGTAACTCGGGAATTCCGTCGTAGACGTCCACATCAAACATGCGGCCCTTCTGATAGACATCCCTGTAAAGCGTTACCGCTTTTTTACAGTCTTCTTCATTCATCCCGTATTCTCTTGTAAAAGAATCATAAAGAGAGGGACCGATGAAAGTCTCCAGTTTCTCCCTCGGCTGATTTTCATAACCAAAACAGGACAGTGCATACTCTACCGAGGATATAATCGCCCGGCCGGAATCTGTCACTGTCCCATCCAAATCAAACATAAAATTTTGATACATTATGCTTTTACCCTGTCCATTTTTTCAGCAATTTCTTCCATCTCGTTAAATACGGAAAGAGAAATATATCTTCCCGCTCTCGGGAACTGTCCGAGATTGATTGCACAGTCAAATGAACTGATCAGGGAATCAATTGTCTCAACAGCCGCGCCTCCCTTGTCACCGAATTCGTTATATAAATGACGCCAGTCGGTAAACAGGCGAATTGCTTTCCTGCCGTTCTTTCCTTCCACAACCGGAAGTGCAATCTTTGTACCTGCGGCAATTGTCATTCTTCCTTCTTCGCTTGCTGCCGGAAGATCCTTATTGGAATGAATCGGAACCAGGAACTTCGCCTTCACTGCCTCAACCGACAGGAAATTGTAGTAAAGACTGTAAATAATTCTTCCGTCCTCGTTCTGCACATCCTCGTCTTTTAACTGTCCCATTAAAAGCATCCAGCGGACCAGATTCGGATTCGTTACGGGAATACTGTTTTTCGGTACGTTGGAAAAATCCGGTGCTTTCACCAAAGATGCAGCCGTAACAGCGGTATCCTCGGAAATAATCTCCACGCCTGCCGCACCGTTTAAATAGAATACGGTTCCGAAGAAATTATAAATTCCCTGCTTGTTTTCTCCGTTCTCGATTTTTTTAATCACATACTTGTCGTCTTTAAAAATCTCCTCCATACGCTCTTTGTATGCTTCGGTGAAAACCCTGACATTCGGAGCGGTGCACATAAAGCTTCCGTCTTCGTTCTTCACGGTTCTCGAAAGCATATACGGTTCTCCCGTCAGTGTACTGAATACGCAGTAAATATAATCCGACTGCATAATCTTTCTGCAGAGCGTATTTCCGAGCATGGAAATTTTAACGGACTGTTCTTTTTGTTTTTCCTCACTGTCGTCTTTTTCAATTTCGCGGATAAACCAGGCATAAAATCTCCAGATTTCCTCCACGTCCGTGGTGCTTAACTTATCCACTTCCTCTCTGGTAAGCTGCAGCCCTTTGTCCGCAACATACGCATTGGTGAGAGCCTTCACATAGGAGTGGACCTTGCTTTCAAGAGCAACATCCTCGGTATAAACCACATCGCCGATCCGGTATTCCTTGTCCGATGCAGACACGCGGATTCCGACACTTCCACCTGCGGTGGCATTTTTTTCACCGTCTTCTTCCACGATTCCGAGAATCGTGATTTCCTTTTCAACCTTGGTATCACTTCCCGGACTGGTAATAAATACTTTTGAATCCACTATGGCGGCGCCGTCCATTTTTCCGATCAGAAGAACGGTTTTCCCGTTCTCCTCCGGAAGTACCTGTTCCACACCCATAACAAAAGAAGAAGACTTTGCCTTCTGTTCACGCTTAAGCTCCTCCGGAGTTTTTGCGGCTACGACAACTTCTTCTTCAACTTCGTCACTTTTCTTTTTTGAAATCCTGTCAAATAAACCCATATCTTTAATCCCCGCTGTTTCGGACTTTCGGGATTATTTTTCCGGCTGATCCGGATGGATGAACGGAAAATAAGTTACCCTATCATCCTTCATATAATTCACCCTTCTCAAACCTGAAAAAAAATCCCCGTCCTATTTGCGTTCCCGAGGCGATTCGAACGCCCGACCCCTCGCTTAGGAGGCGAGTGCTCTATCCTGCTGAGCTACGGAAACACTTTGCACATTCGTATACATTATAAAACAAACTGAACACGAATGGAACAAACTATCGTTAAAACTCTACATACCCCTGCATCCAGATGCTTCCTTTGAACCTTCTTCCAATCTCCGGTTCTCCCATCAGATCATCTTTCCGGATACATATATTGAAATAAACATCATCTGCCACTACATCCAAAACCCAAAGTTCAATTCCGGTGATGGCATTAATATCTTCCGATACATCTTTAATCTCACCCAGAACCGAGTACTCGTCACACTCAATTCCGGTCGGCATAAAATAGCTGTCCACCAGTGAATACACGTCTTCCGTCTGTGCTTTTTTCCGGAGCAGGGAAAAGGTATCCATATCCTCGATAGCCATATTCTCAATGGCTTTTTCGTCTCCGGTTCTGGCGCGCCTTAAAAGATTCTCTCTGCTTGAACGCCGTTTTTTCAATTCCTGTTCATCGGCTTCGTTTTTTTCAATCGGCATCATAACCGCACCGTTTAAAGAAAGTGCCGCAAGTGATATATGAAGGACATCTATCGCGCTGTTGTCGATTTCTTCTTTCTTTGACAAATAGGAATTCTGATTCTGCAGATGAAATATTAACGGCATTCCCAAACGGTAATCATCACAGATTCCGACGTATTCATCCGCGGCGGAGTGTTTTTCGAAAACCACTTTTTCCGTTGTACTGATTGCCTTTGCTTTCAAAAACGGAATTGTGTAATCGATAAAAATTTCATCTTTTCCGCTTTCTGCAGGCTCCATGGTTCCTCGCACAATAAGCCCGGTATCCGTACCGTAAAATTTCAAATATTCAAGTTTTGCATTTTTTTCATCAACGGATGATACAAAACTTTTATCTGCTTCATATACTACATCAGATAAGAGACGTCTGAAGCCTTCTCTGGAAAAATCATTGGAAAAGCCGATCGCGCGCATATAATCATGCATGTCTCTTACCTCTCTGCAAATCCAATTGTACTACATTTGTAGTACAATTATCTCCGATTTTTTCTTATATAAATTTTATAAATCTATAAATGATTACTGTTTATTGCTTTATTGCTTTATTGCTTAAATAATCGCGCGGCTGAATTATCTGATTTCCGTCATACCACCCATGTACGGACGAAGTACTTCGGGAATTCTTACGCTTCCGTCTGCCTGAAGATTATTTTCAAGGAATGCAATCAGCATTCTCGGAGGTGCAACTACCGTATTGTTTAAGGTGTGTGCAAAATACTTGTTTCCGTCCGCACCGTTTACACGAATCTTTAATCTTCTTGCCTGAGCGTCTCCGAGGTTTGAGCAGCTTCCGACCTCAAAGTATTTCTTCTGTCTGGGCGACCATGCTTCCACGTCGAAGGATTTTACTTTCAAATCGGCAAGATCACCGGAACAGCACTCTAACGTTCTTACCGGAATATCCATGGAACGGAAAAGGTCAACTGTGTTCTGCCATAATTTATCAAACCACATCGGACTTTCTTCCGGTTTGCAGACAACAATCATTTCCTGTTTCTCAAACTGATGGATTCTGTATACGCCTCTCTCCTCGATTCCGTGTGCTCCTTTTTCCTTTCTGAAGCAGGGAGAGTAACTGGTCAGAGTTTTCGGAAGCTCTTCTTCCGGAATAATCGTATCGATAAATTTACCGATCATGGAATGCTCACTGGTTCCGATTAAGTAAAGATCTTCTCCCTCAATCTTGTACATCATCGCATCCATTTCCGCGAAACTCATAACTCCCGTTACAACATTCGAACGAATCATGAAAGGAGGTACACAGTAAGTGAATCCTCTGTTAATCATAAAATCTCTCGCATAGGAAATAACTGCGGAATGAAGTCTTGCAATGTCGCCCTGCAGATAATAAAATCCGTTTCCGGCAACTCTTCTTGCAGCATCAAGGTCGATTCCGTTGAAACGTTCCATGATTTCCGTATGATACGGAATTTCAAAATCGGGAACTACCGGATCGCCGTATTTGGTTACTTCCACATTCTCGGTATCATTCTTTCCGATCGGTACACTCGGATCTATGATATTCGGAATAATCATCATATCCTTTAAGATTTTTTCTTCCAGTTCTTTCTGCTTTGCATCAAGCTCCTCGACTTTGGCACCTTCGTTTGCCACTTCCGCTTTTACCGCTTCCGCTTCTTCTTTCTTACCCTGTGCCATGAGCTGACCGATCTGTTTGGAGATTTTATTACGGTTCGCTTTTAAATCGTCTACCTGCTGCTGGGTAGCTCTTCTTTCTGCGTCCAGTGTAATAACTTCATCCACCAGAGGAAGTTTTTCATCCTGGAATTTTTTACGGATGTTCTCTTTTACAACTTCCGGTTTTTCTCTTAAAAATTTAATATCAATCATGATTATGTCCTCTTTTCCGATGTTCGTATTTTTCTTTTATAAATTAATTACAAACATTTCTATTTTACACCATTTTCTGCCTTTATTCCATAGCTTTTTTTATAGCCACCGTCTCTTCCGGACTAAGTTCCAATTCACTCTGACCGTTCTTGATTCTCTTCGTATAGGAATAGCATCCGTCCGATGAGTGAACGGAGTTCATTAAGAATCCGTTATTGTTCTCGTCAAGCAGTACAAGACAGAAACTGAGTTTACCTCCCATTTCCTTGAAGGCATCATATTTAACCAGTCCCATCTTCTGGAAATTACTCTGCTGTCTGAAATATAAATCTTTTAACTGTCTGGAATGGCTGTCCAGTAAAGACTTCTGAATTCCCTGTTCCTCAAATAAATCCGCAATTCTTTTTTCCAGACTTTTCGCCCGTGATCCCTGCATGAATCTCTCGTAGCGTTCGGTAAGGTTTTTTATTTTTCTTTCCTGTAAAAACAAAAATACCGCAAGTACAATGATGCATATAAGGAGAAAAATAATAACATATAAAATATCAATATTTCCCAGACCTATTTTGTTTAGAATCGGACTACCCATGTAGTTTCATCCTTCCTGAATGCTTAAATCTCTTTTCCGGTTTTTTCAATCCGGTTTTTCTCAATCCGGTTTTTCTCAATCCGGTTTTTCTCAATCCTTTTTTCCGATTAAATCCATAATTCTCTCCAGTTCATCTCCTGAAAAGAACTCAATTTCAATCTTTCCGGATCCGTTTTCTTTTCCGGTTACCTTTACTTTGGTGGAAAGCCGGTCTTTTAATTTGGTTTCAATATCCGTATATACATTTGAAAACTGTGTTTCCAGTTTCTTTTTTTCGGTTTTTTCTTTGCTTCTGTTCTTTACAATCTTCTCTATATCACGAACGGAAAGTTTCTCATCAAAAACTCTCTGTGCAAGAACAAACTGTTCCTCTTCATTGTCAATTCCGAGGAGTGCCCTCGCATGTCCGGAAGAAATCATATCGTCGATCAGCATCTGCTGAACATTTTCCGACAATTTCAAAAGTCTTACGGAATTGGCGATTGCAGTACGGGACTTTGATACTCTGTCCGCAACTTCATCCTGCGTCATATCAAACTCCGTCATCAGTCTCTTATAAGCGAGTGCTTCTTCAATCGGATTTAAGTCTACACGCTGCAGGTTCTCAATAATGGAAATCTCAAGAATTTCCTGCTCGGTTAAATCTCTTACAATAACCGGCACTTCCTTTAATCCGGCGATCGTTGCCGCTCTCCATCTTCTTTCACCTGCTACTATTTCATAATATCCATCTCTCTCTTTTACAAGTAAAGGAGAAATTACCCCATGCTGCTTAATAGATTCTGCCAGTTCCTGTAACTCATCTTCGTTAAAGTTTTTTCTGGGCTGTTCCCGGTTGGGTTCTACCTGGGAAATATTCAGCATCAATACGCCTTCGTTATTCCCGTTTCCGTTTCCTTTTCCGGAATCCTTTACGTTTTCCGTATCAATCAGTGCTGCTAATCCTTTTCCTTTATTTAATCCTCTTTTCAGTGCCATGCTTTTCTCCCCTTGTTTCACGTGAAATTTTTCGTGGCTTTTACAGTTTCTCTTCTATACTTAACTTATTAACACTTATTAACTTTATGAAACCTATTGGCAACTCCGCTTTTACCACAGGTATTTATTTCTTACTTTCTCCGGAGACTAATTCATCCGCCAATGCACGGTATGCTTCCGCACCCGCAGATTTACCGTCATAAATATTAATCGGCTGACCATAACTTGGGGCCTCCGCAAGTCTTACGTTTCTGGGAATCATTGTCTTGAAAATTCTTTCTTCCAATGCTTCCTTAACGCTTTCCACAACTTCCTCCGAGAGATTGGTTCTGGAATCATACATTGTGAAAACTACACCTTCCATGTTCAGGTTCGGATTAATTTTTTTTCTGATCAGATTTACCGTATGGATTAACTGGCTTAATCCTTCCATCGCATAATACTCACACTGAATCGGTACCAACACACTGTCTGCAGTAGTCATGGCATTGATGGTGAGCATACTGAGTGAAGGAGGACAGTCAATAAAAATATAATCATATTGGTCTTTGACCCAGTCAATTTCGTTTTTTAATACAAATTCTTTTCTGTCCTGGTCGATCAATTCAATTTCCGCAGCTGCCAGATTTACATTGCTCGGAATCAAAGAAAGATTATCATTCACATCCTGAATAATGCATTCTTTTACGGAACACTCTCCCAGCATTAATTCATATACGGTATTGTCCAGTTCGTTCTTCTCAATTCCGAATCCGGTAGTCGCGTTTCCCTGTGGATCGGTATCAATTACCAAAACTTTTTTTCCTTTTTCTGCCACACATGCAGCAAGATTAATAGTAGTAGTTGTTTTTCCCACGCCGCCTTTTTGGTTTGCAATTGCAATTACTTTTCCCATTCATTTCCTCCCGGTTACAACAATATATACGATAAGTTTCGATTATTATTATATTTTTTTACAGTCCCTTTAGTATCTCTTCTTTATTTTTAAATGTTTCTTCTTTAGTTTTACACTGATTCTATAAATTCTATATTGTATCTCATATTTTATTATCAAGTTTGACGCTTTGACATTGTATCACTTTTACTTCTCTTTATCTATATAAAGTTTTCCACTCGGTTCGTTTGTAACCTTATTTTTTACAAAATATTGTGGCTGTGGATAATGTGGATAATGTTGATAAACAATTTTATAAATTTTATTGCAATTTGTTACAAAAATGTTTCACGTGAAAAAATACTATATCTTGGTATTAATGTTTCACGTGAAACATTATATCTTGTTTTTTAAAAAAAGAAAAGAATTGTTTCACGTGAAACAAATTGTGGATAAAAAAATAAAGAAAAAGAGATAAAACTATATATGGTATTCAGTGTATCCGGTTCACAGTATTCAGACATAATAAAAGCCGGCAATCAAACAGCTGGCTTTCAGATAAATGATTTCAAATCATAATGTTTTAAATAGAGCATTTTATTTATTTTATAAAAAAGATTTTAAAATATAAACGGAGTATAAATTTAATTTCCGTATTTTACAGAAATAGCACGCAATTCATTTCTGGCCCGATAAGGATCCTGAATTGTATAGTTTGCAATTTCACCACACTGATATGCTACCAGTGAAAGAGCATCCAACACCTGCTTCACATCCGGAGCAAAAATGTCTTCAACTTCCTCTTGTTTATTTTTCTCTTCAGTAGATATGGTATTGTTAGAAGGCTCCGGTATAAAATCATCTATCGACATTTTATTATTCGAAGAATCAGAATCCTCTGTACTATCTTCATGCTCATTTAAAGTACTCATCTCCAGGTCATTTAATTTTTTTGCAATCTCATCTCGCTCTTCAATAATGGAATCTAAAAGTTCTACTCCTTCAATCAATTCTTCTTTTCGGTTTAACATGGTATCCAATAATCCGTCCAGTCTGCCGAGTTCCATTTTTTCTCTTTTATAATCCTGTTCCAGTGTAATCTTTTCATCATATGCAGATAATTTATTTCTCGGAGAAAAGAAAGAATCATCACTCTCTGCTTTCAACTCATCCATTTTATGTGATATTAAAGTAATCTCTTCAAATTTACTGTTTCTTTCCAATAATATTTTTTCATATTCGGAGCTGGCCTGTGCAGCAAGTGTCAATAATAAATCTCTTAAGCCTGCCTGATCCATTATAAAGACCTCCTTTTTATATATCCATATAATAAAATAATATATGTAATGTAAACTGCTGTAAAATTGAACTACAAATGTAGTACAATACAAAACAGAAATATAATTATACTACATTTGTAGTATAATGTTTTAATCATTCAAATTGTTTTATGATAATATTTAGGTTATGCTTGTTCGAACTTATTTTTTGAACAATAATTTTTAAGAATAATTTCGTATATATTTCGTGTATATCTTACAAACATATTTCGTATATATCTTATAAATATTTTGTCTGACCGGGTCTATAACGGATTCTTAGTCGGAAGTCCCGCTTTTCTCGGATACTTTTTAGCGGTGTTCTGTTTTTTCCCGATTAATATAAGTGTTCTTTTTAAGTCGGATCCGGGAAGTACAAACGAAACTTCTTTCTCGAATTTTCCTCCGCACAGAAAAATTGCATTACCGGCTGCATCAATTTCTTCCATGGCTTTTTCGGATTTATAGGAAACAAAATACCCTCCGACTTTTACAAACGGAAGACAATATTCCGAAAGTGCGGACAAATTTGCAACCGCTCTGGATACGGCATAATCGTATTTTTCGCGGTACTCTGTATTTTGGGCAAGTTCCTCAGCCCTGGCATGAATGCACTCAATCGAGCCTGTTTCGTTTAAATCCAGTTTGCGAACAACTTCATTTAAAAAAGTAATTCTCTTATTGAGAGAATCCATCAGGGTTATTTTTGAATTTGGAAACAAAATCTTTAAGGGGATTCCGGGAAAACCGGCTCCCGTACCGATATCAATCAGGGAAAATTCACATTCTTCGGGAGATTCGGAAAGCTCCGGAAATGCTTTTACAAAAGAAAGCGAATCCAGAAAATGTTTTAGATAAACATCTTCTCTCTCCGTAATGGCAGTTAAATTCATTTTCTCATTCCATTCCGCCAAAAGAGTAAAATACTCTTCAAATTGATTCAACTGCTTATCACTTAATTCAATTCTGAATTCACTTAATCTCTTACTAAAATCCATGCTTCAATCTCAATTCAATGTCATATTTTACAGAAGAATACTTTACTTTTTCGAGGCGAGATACACCAGTAATACCGAAACATCCGCCGGTGTCACTCCGCTGATTCTCGAAGCCTGTCCGATGGAAATCGGACGAAACTGTTTTAACTTCTGCCTTGCCTCCAGCCGAAGGGAAAGAACATCATCATAATCGATATCATCCGGAATCCTGTGATTTTCATTCTTTTTAAAACTCTTTACCTGCTGCAGCTGTCTTGCAATATATCCTTCGTATTTGATGTTGATGCAAACCTGCTCCACCACATCCTTCGGTAACTCAGGACGGTCCGGGTCAAGCTCGTGCAGAAATTCATAATCCAGTTCCTGACGGCACATTAAATCCGCGATGGATGCCGCAGTCTTAAGCGGAGCGGATTCTCTCTTTGCAAGAACATCCGTTACTTTCTTACTTCCACCTACAAATGTAGTTTTAAGACGGTTTACTTCTTCATCTATTTTATTCTGCTTTTCCACCGTCCGGTTATAAACCTCTTCCGAAACAAGACCTGCTTCAAAGCCGAATTTCCGAAGTCTTAAATCAGCATTGTCCTGTCTTAAAAGCAAACGATATTCCGCCCTGGATGTCATCATCCGGTACGGTTCCCGATTGTCTTTGGTAACAAGGTCGTCAATCAATACCCCGATATATGCATCCGATCTTTGTAAAATCAAAGGCTCTTTATTTTTTAATTTGTTTGCGGTATTGATTCCCGCAATCAGTCCCTGCGCCGCCGCTTCCTCATAACCGGAACTTCCGTTAAACTGCCCTGCGGAAAATAAATTTTCCACCTTCTTTAATTCCAGTGAAGGTTTTAACTGGCCGGGTGCCAGACAGTCATATTCAATTGCATAGGCATTGCGGACGATTTTACAATTTTCAAGTCCGGGAACGGTTCGATACATTGCAAGCTGCACATCCTCCGGAAGAGAGGAAGACATGCCTCCGATATATACTTCGTTTGTATAAAGTCCTTCCGGCTCTATAAATACCTGATGACGTTCCTTATCCGCAAATTTTACAACCTTGTCTTCAATTGACGGACAATATCTCGGTCCGGTTCCTTCAATAATTCCGGCATAAATCGGAGAACGGTCCAGGTTCGCACGAATTATTTCATGTGTTTTTTCATTTGTATATGTCAGATAACAGGAAACCTGCTCTTTTTGTACGGAATCCGGATCTGTGGAAAACGAAAAAGGAATAATAGGAGTATCTCCGGTCTGCTCTTCCATCTTTGAAAAATCAACCGTACGCTTATCCATTCTTGCGGGCGTACCGGTTTTAAAACGGCGAAGTTCCACACCGATTGCTTCCAGTTCCTTAGTTAAGTGCGTAGCTGCCATAAGTCCGTTCGGTCCTGTATAGGTAATGGATTCTCCGCAAAGACATCTGGCATTTAAATAAGTACCGCTGCAGATAATTGCAGCCCTGCATTCGTAAATCATACCGGTTGCAATTTCCACACCGCAGACTTCCGGCTTACCGTCCCCGTTTATTTTGGTAAGAATTTTACAGACCTCACCCTGCTTGATGGTTAAATGTTCCTGATTTTCCAGTGTTCTTCGCATGGATTTGGTATATTCCATTTTATCGGCCTGTGCGCGAAGGGAATGAACCGCCGGACCTTTCGATACATTCAGCATCTTGGACTGAATAAAAGTCTTGTCGATATTTTTTCCCATCTCCCCACCAAGTGCATCCAGTTCTCTTACCAGATGTCCCTTGCTGGTTCCGCCGATATTCGGATTGCACGGCATCAGTGCTATGCTCTCAACGGAAACCGTAAACATTACCGTTTCCAATCCGAGTCTTGCACAGGCAAGAGCCGCCTCGCATCCTGCGTGACCGGCCCCTATAATACAAACATCGACACTGTCTGTTATTTTAGAATTCTGTTCTGACATTTTTGTTTCTCCAGGTTTTATTTTCCCATGCAGAATTTTGAAAAAATCTCATCCACCAGATCGTCATCGACTTCTTCACCGATAATTGCACCGAGAGATGCATAAGCCTGCATCAGATCGATGGAATAGAAATCTTCCGGCATATCATTCTGAAGTGAATCCTTCACTTTTTCAATTGCAAGAATTGCTTCTTCCACCATATTTTTATGACGAAGCGAAGTCAGATATATTTCCTCATCCGTATTGATTTTTCCTTCAAAGAAAATCTCTTTTATATACCCGGTAAGTTCCGAAAGTCCTTCCGCAGTTTTTGCGGAAAAAGGAAGAACCTTCAAATGAACAGGAGGATTGTTTTCAAATATCCTTACGATATCCTCTTCTTTAACAACCGGGGTATCCGAATTTAAATCCGATTTATTCAAAATCGCAATAACGTTTTTCCCCTTCAAAAGAGGAGCCAGATATTTATCTTCTTCCGATAAGGAATCGGAACTGTCCAGTACGAAAATTACAAGTTCCGCTTTTTCAAGTGATTCCTTCGCTTTTTTAACCCCGATTAATTCAACTACATCTGTAGTTTCATGTATTCCGGCCGTATCAATCAGATGAAGGGAAACTCCATCAAGCGAAATATTTTCTTCAAGAGTATCTCTCGTTGTCCCGGCAACGGAAGTCACAATTGCCCTTTCTTCTCCCAAAAGAAGATTTAAGAAGGAAGATTTTCCGACATTTGGTTTACCTACAATTGTAGTTTGAATACCGTTCATCATCATCTTTCCGTTATCGAAAGAATTTTTAAGATGAGTTAAAGAATCCGAAATTTCTTCCGTAATACCGGAAAGCCTTAATTTAATATCCATGGAATCATAATGTTCCGGATCGTCAATTACAGCTTCTATAAAAGCAATTTCATAAAGAATCTTTTCCCTTAATTCTTTAATTTTACAGGAAAGTCTTCCGCTCAACTGTCCGATGGAATTCTTTCTTGCATTTTCATTTCCGGAAGAAATCAGATCCATAACGGCTTCCGCTTCGGATAAATCGATTCTTCCGTTTAAGAAGGCCCGTTTTGTAAATTCTCCCGGCTCCGCCAGTCTTGCTCCCGCTTTTACGGCAAGCATCAGTACTCTTTTTAACAGATATACGCCGCCGTGACAGTCGATTTCCACCACATCTTCTTTTGTGAAAGAGTGAGGAGAACGCATTAACAGAACCATTACCTCGTCTATGATTTTATAATCATTCTCACCGTTTCGTTCCACAATGTGACCGTAGTGAATGGTGTGAGTAGGCTGGTCCGATAATTTTTCGTGATTTGGTTTTTCAAATACGGTGTCTGCAATTTTTACCGCATCATCTCCGGAAATTCTGATAATTCCGATTCCGGAAGGGGAAAGTGCAGTTGCAATTGCTACGATGGTTTCACTCATTATGATTCTCCCGGTGTCAGGCACCATTACAAAAGTAACAGTATTTTGTAACAATTTCGTAATGGGGTCAGGCACCATATAGCAACTGCCCCGATAACAATCGGAGCAGTATATCGCAATCCTTATTGCTGCTGTAAAAATTATAATCCTTATTTCTTCAATGTTACAACAACTTTTCTGTAAGGCTCTTCTCCCTCGGAGTGAGTCGTGACATATTTGTCATTCTGAAGAGCGGAGTGAATAATTCTTCTTTCATACGGATTCATGGGTTCCAAAGAAACAGGACGGCGTGTTCTCTTAACTTTTGCCGCAATATTGCGTGCAAGATTTTCCAGAGTTGCTTTTCTGCGGCTTCTGTAATTCTCGGTATCAACCTTAACTCTGATGTATCCGTTGGTATTCTTGTTTACTACCAGAGATACAAGGTACTGCAGGGAATCAAGAGTCTGTCCTCTTTTTCCGATTAAAATACCCATATCATCTCCGATTAAATTGATATCAAGAAGTTCCTCTTCTGCATTATATTCTGCTTCCACTACCGCAGGAATATCCATTGCATGAAGTACATCCTTTAAGAAAGCAATGCTCTTTTCTTCCACTTCCTTTGCATTTACTGCAACTTTTTCTTTTTTGGATTCTTTCTTTTCTGTTTTTTCGGCTTCTTTTTCTTCCTTCTTTTCAGCCTTTACTTCTTCTTTTACGGCTTTCTTCTCTTCTTTTGCTTCTTCTTTGATTTCGCTCTTTTCAAATACTTCCGCTTCCAGAGCTTCCTCTTCTTTGACACGTGCTTTGATTAAAGCAGCCTTGGAACCGATTCCCAAAAATCCGGTACTTCCTTCTTCTATTACTTCATAATCCAGTCTGTCACTTGCAACCACAAAATGCGTACATGCATCCGTAATTGCTTCCTGAACTGTCTTTGCACTAAATTCCATATATTCCATTTTATTAAACCTCCAATACAGTAAAACTATTTTTTCGTATTTTTCTCATTATAATTTTTTACCATGTTTGCACGGTCTGCCAGACTCTTCTGTTCACCTTTCGGTTTCTTCTCGGTTTTCTTCAGGTATTCCGCTGCTTTTTCACGATCCGCTTTTTTCTGCTCTTCGGATTTTTCAATCGCCTGTTTTACGGTACCTGTTTTTCCGGTATTGGCATTCATATTAAGCTTTTTGTTTAAGCCTTCCGTAATAACGCCTTTTTTCTTTAACTTCTCTGCATACTTTGCGTTATTCTTTGAAATAATATCTTCCAGATTCATGGAATCAATATACTTATTGATTGCAACCTGCTGAATGGAACGAATTACTGCACCGGCCACCCAGTAAATACCCATACCGATGGGAAGTGTGAAGCAGAAAAATGCGGACATTAAAGGCATCATGTTATTCATCATTTTCATGGATGACATCATCGCATTGTTCTGGTCATTCTGATCATTGTTTTTACTTGCCTGCGGCGTAAGTTTTAAGTTGAGCCACTGTGTTGCAGCGGAAAGCAGGGGAATCATTACCGCCATGATAATAATCCACCAGTTCTTCTGGTCGGATGCCCACTGCATTTTTAAGGTTTCCCAGGGAGAAAATGCAATATTCAGTCCGAGGAAATTATTGTAGTGATTGAGAGTAGTCATGGTCTGCGTAATGTCAGCACCCAGCAGAGAAAATCTGGAACGAAGTGCTGCCCAGTCCGCAGCGGTTGCTCTGTTTAAAACATCAATGAAGGTATTGGAAATATAAGTAATACCTTCTGCCGTTTCATATGTGAAATTTTTATTGGTAAACTGTTTGGAAAAATATTTGGCGGAAGACAAGGTCTGCATAAATTCAGGGCTTCCGCTCATATAAATCAGTTTGTCAACCAGACCGGTATATGCAGCTTTTACCTGGGGAACATATGCGGGAATTGCATAGATAACCCTGTAAAGAGCAAACAGAATCGGCATCTGAATCAATAACTGAAGACAGCTTCCGGAAGGAGATACACCGTATTTGGCATAAACCGCTTTCGTCTCCTCCTGCATTTTCATCATGGATTCCTGATCCGTTTTTCCTTTATATTTATTCTGAATAGCGGTCAGTTCAGGATTCATGATGGCTGACATTTTTGAAAATTTCTGCTGCTTAATGGTAAGCGGCAGCAAAGCCAGATAAATTACTACCGTAAAGATAATAATCGATAATCCTATATTCGGAATTCCGATTTTATCAAGTACCCAGAAAATACCCTGCATAATCAGGCCGAGTAATTTTGCGACGGGTCCTATAATAAAAGTAGAATTCTGCGACAACAGTATTTCTAACACTTCTACCTCCTAAAAAAGTCGTCCTGAGATGATTATTGGGATATATCCGAATATACTACCTCTTTTTTTCTTTGATATTTCATTTGAGGAACCGGATCATATCCTCCTTTTGAAAAGGGATTACAACGCAAAATTCTCCACGCCGCAAGGAAACTTCCCTTGAGGGCACCGTGTGTCTTTACCGCTTCCAGTCCGTAAGCGGAACAGGTCGGATAATAGGGACATTTGGTGCTTTTTAGTGGAGATAAATAAATCTGATAAAATCTTATTATGAAAATTAGAATTTTTTTCATATAAAATTATAATATTTAAATTTACTTACAATCCCGACTTCACTGCATTTTCAATGCATGATGAAGCTTCATAAGATGAATGAGTGCATCCGTTACTTCTTTATAAGAAATAACTTCCGCTCCTTTTCTTACTATGACTGCAATGTTTAAACCACTATTAAACATATCCTCATGCAGTCTGAAACTTTCTTTCACCAGACGTTTCATATGATGTCTGACTACACTGTTTCCTATTTTCTTTGAAACGGAAACACCTAATCTGTTTATTCCAAGATCGTTTTTCGACACATACATTACAAAATACTTATTGGCATAGGATTTGCCTGTTTGGTAAACAGATTGAAATTCTGAATTGCTTCTTAATCTTTCCATTAATTTAAATTAACTTATATAATGTAAGAAAATTATGAAAGTAAAATGCGCATAAAAAAGGCCACTTAACGCGGCCCTTAATTTATGCTGATAATACTTTTCTACCTTTAGCTCTTCTTGCAGCTAACACTTTTCTTCCGCCGGGCGTGCTCATTCTTGCGCGAAAGCCATGAACTTTTGATCTCTGTCTTTTCTTAGGCTGAAATGTCATCTTCATAACCAAATACACCTCCTTTACTTATGTCGAAAACAATCATTACGATTATATATAAAACTTGAAAGTGCGTCAAGACTTAATTTATAAGGCTTTTCGTCAAATAAAACAGGCTAATATATTTTTAAAAAAAATTTATCAATATCTTGATACTTTAAAATTTATTAAAACTAAATGTTGTTTTCAAGTTTCCATAAATAAGTAACCCTTTCATTATCCACATTTTGTGGAAAACTTGTGGATAAAATCCATAATATTCGGAAACAGAAGACTTATGTAACTTTAAATCAGCTTTTAACAAATTAAAAATAATTCAGTAATAATAAGGTTTTCAGGCTTTTTTTACTTTTCTTTATAAACACATATATAAAAAATAAAAGTTATCCACATTTGTTGATAAGTATGTTTAAATAGTTTTTTTTCATTTACATAATATGTTTTGAAATAAAGTTTGAATTTTTCCAAAGAATCGTTTAATATAAGAGGACGCCTCTTTATATCATCATTATTTTGAGGTTTTGAAAAATATCTGATTTAAGAAGGTTTTGGAAATGAACGAACTGGAACAGGAATATACCCTATTATTCGAGGAAATCAAGCAGAAGGTATGTGACGAACTTCAATTAAGTCTCGTAGCCTTCCATACCTGGATTGAACCTATGAAATTCTATAAAGTGGAAAATGACACTTTCTTTATTGAAATTCCCACGGAAAAAGCTCAGCTTATTAATTATCTTATAAAAAATTATAAGGATATTTTTCATGTTTGTATTTCCGATGCAACCAATCATGATTATGAGATTCGTTTTATCGTTAAAAAAGACGAAGAAGAAATGGAATCAAAAAACAATTCCGTTGCAAATTATACGGATTTATACAAACAGGCCAATCTGGTTTCCAAATATACCTTTGAAAATTTCGTTGTAGGAAGCAACAACTCCTTTGCCCATTCCGCTTCCCTGGCAGTAGCGGAAAATCCCGGCGAAGATTTTAATCCTTTGTTTATTTATGGAGGATCCGGACTTGGAAAAACCCATCTGATGCATTCCATCGGACATTATATTATCGATCATAATCCGGAAAAAAAGGTTTTATATGTCAATTCCGAAACCTTTACAAATGAAGTAATTGAAGGAATCAGAAGCGGTAATTCCGCTGCCATGAACCGTCTTCGTGACAAATACAGAACAGTGGATGTTTTATTAATTGACGATATTCAGTTCATTATAGGAAAAGAATCCACACAGGAAGAATTTTTCCATACCTTTAATGCTCTTCATGATAACGGAAAAGCAGTTATTATTTCTTCCGATAAACCTCCCAAACAGATGGAAACCCTGGATGAGAGATTTTCTTCCAGATTCGGACAGGGACTTCAGGCGGATATCCAGCCTCCTTCCTATGAAACAAGAGCTGCCATTCTTTTAATGCTTGCAGAGCCTTATAACAATACCATTTCAGCGGTTCCGCAAGATGTTATTGAATATATCGCAACCAATGTAAATTCCAATATCCGTGAACTGGAAGGTGCATTTAATAAAGTCGTTTATTATTCTAAAATCAATAAAAAACCCATAACTTTGGAAATGGCGGAAGAAGCATTAAAAGATATTATTTATCCGGATGCTCCAAAAATGGTAACTCCTCAGATTATCATCCAGGTTGTTGCGGATCATTTCGGTATTAAGGCAGAAGACATCACTTCAAAGAAAAGAACGGCTGAAATTGTTATTCCGAGACAGGTAGTTATGTATCTTTGCAGGGAACTTACCGATATTTCCCTAAAAAATATTGCCAAAGTACTGGATAAAAAAGATCATTCCACCATTATTAACGGAATTACCAAGATTCAGGATGAAATCAATAATAATTCAGAATTTGCCAACCAGATTAATATTATTAAAAAGAAAATAACTCCTACCTGATAATATTAATAATCATCATATTATTAATAATCACCTTATAAAATTATTATAATTTTATGATTACCTTTAAAATATTAAATCACCGTATGGATATTTATAAATCCGGACGGTGATTTTTCATTAATAATATATTTACATATTTCATATTATAATTTAAAGGATTGCTTATTATAATTCTAACGAATTGCATATTATAATAAAGAAGAAAAAATATAAACATTAAAATGTGGTTATGTTTATAACTTTATGTGTATAAAAAATATAGTCAAATAAGGCTCATATTTTCGATTTTAAGCCTTGTTTATAAGTTTCTTGATAAAATTTAGTTAATAATCATTTTTTCACAACTTATTCCTTCCATTTTTGCTTTAAATTTAGTATAATTAGTAAGGGTTTCCACAAATGAACACCCTATATTACTATTACTATGAATTAATAACTAATTATATATATAAAAGGCCGGAGAAAAGCCTTTTTTAACCTTTAATAAAACTCGTAAATAAGGAGGTTTCATTTTCCATGAATTTCGTAGTTTCCAAATCTGATTTTCAGAATGCAATTTCTACTGTTATCAAAGCAGTTCCTTTAAAGTCTAATTTATCGAATGCAGATTGTATCCTTATAGAAGCAAGAATGGAAGAAGTAAGACTGGTTGCCAATAATATGGAAATGGCAATCGAGTGTATTATTCCTGCCAAAGTTCTGGAAGAAGGAAAGATTTGTATGGAATCCAAATTTTTACAGGATACCATTCGAAAATTTCCGGAAGATGATATTAATATCTCCTGTGACAATCATTTAAAGACAACTATTATTTGTGAAAGCATTGTATACAGTGTTTCCGGTAAGGAAACGGAAACCTTTAACGATATTCCGAACTTTGATATTAAGGAACATATGACAATTAAGGAATTTTCCTTAAAGGAAATCATTCGTCAGACCATCTTTTCCATTTCTGATAATGAAGCAAATAAAACCTTAAGAGGTGAATTATTTGAAATTAAGGACGGAACCTTAAGAGTAATATCCCTGGACGGCCAGAGAGTATCCATTCGTAAAATTGAAATCGAAGATAAAGAAATCAATAAAAAGATTATTGTTCCCGGTAAGAGTTTAAATGATTTGTTTAATATTATAGGGAAAGATGCGGAGAGTGAAGCGGTTCTTCACTTTACGGACAATCATTTAATTATTACATTCGGCAATACAACATTTGTAACAAGACTTATTGACGGTGAATTCTTTAATATTGATAATGTCCTTTCAAAGGATTATTCCACAAAGATTACGATTAATAAAAAGAAATTATATGACTGCGTGGACAGATCCACAACAATCGCAAGAGAAGGAGACAAGAAGGCAATCGTATTTTCCATCGGAGATAATCTGATGGAGATTTATATGAATTCCGCAATCGGAAGCATGAATGAAAAGATTGAAGTGGAAAAAGAAGGAAATGATTTAAAGATCGGCTTCAATCCCAAATATTTAATTGATGCTTTGAAGGTAATAGATGATGAAAATATTCATCTTTACTTTACTTCTCCGAAATCTCCCTGCTTTATCAGAAACGACGAAGAAACTTATATTTATATGATTCTGCCGGTTAATTTAAGTGTGGATGCTTAAAATAGCAGCAGACAGATGATTCATGAAAATAATTATTGATTCCGGGGAAAAAATGGAAGAATTCATTTTAAAAGGTGAATATATAAAATTGTGTCAGTTAATGAAAGCTGCGGATTTAATCAGTAACGGATCCGATGCCAAGTTTGAAATACTAGACGGAAATGTAAAAGTAAACGGAACCGTTGCAACGGAAAGAGGAAAGAAAATCCACAGCGGAGACATTGTAGAATATAAAGGGAAAATAATTCATGTACATTAAAACCCTGGAACTGGAAAATTTCAGAAATTATAAAAATCTTCATATAGATTTTGACCGGGGAACCACAATTCTTTACGGTGATAATGCGCAGGGTAAGACAAATGTACTGGAAGCGATTTTTTATCTGGCAATAACCAAATCCTATAAAGGCGTAAAGGATAAGGATGTTATTTTTTTCGGTGAAGAAGAGGCTCATTTAAAGGCTTTTCTGGAAAAAAAAGAAGAACCGGTAAGAATCGATATGCATCTTCGTACCGGTAAAGCCAAAGGAATTGCTTTAAATCTGGAAAAAGTAAAAAAGGCGGTTGATCTTTTGGGAACCATGAATGTGGTTTTATTTTCTCCGGAGGATTTGAATATTATCAAAGAAGGTCCGGCAAACAGACGCCAGTTTGTTGATATGGAGCTTTGTCAGCTGGATTCCTTTTATACTTATAATCTTACAAATTACAATAAAATCATAAATCAGAGAAATACTCTTTTAAAGGATATCTATTTTAATCCGACATTAAAGGAAACTCTTAATATCTGGGATAATCAGATGATTTCATACGGAAGCAAAATCATTGAAAGAAGAAACGGTTTTATTTCCCAATTAAATGAGATTATTTACGACATTCATAAGAAACTGTCGGGGGGAACGGAAGAAATAAAAATTATCTACGATCCGAATACTTCTATAGAAGATTATGAGTCCAATCTTATGAAATCAAAAGACAGGGATTTAAAATCAAAGATCACTTCCACGGGTCCTCACAGAGATGATTTTATTTTTGAAGTAAACGGTGTGGATATTCGTAAATTCGGATCCCAGGGGCAGCAGAGAACGGCAGCTCTTTCTTTAAAACTCGCGGAAATAGAACTGATAAAAAATGTGACAAAAGATGTTCCTATTTTATTATTGGATGATGTATTATCGGAGCTTGATTCAAATCGTCAGAAATTTTTACTGGATACCATCGGAAATGTACAGACAATTATAACCTGTACCGGACTGGATGAATTCGTAAATGACCGGTTTGAAATCAATAAAGTATACAAAGTAAAAAACGGTACTGTTGAAGAAATGAGTAAACAGGATTAAAAACGGAGGATAAAAATGGGTGTAGAACAAGAATACGGCGGAGATCAAATCCAGATATTGGAAGGTTTGGAAGCTGTTCGTAAAAGACCCGGAATGTACATCGGAAGTACTTCTTCAACCGGATTACATCATCTGGTATATGAAATTGTAGATAACTCCATCGATGAAGCACTTGCAGGATATTGTACCGACGTACAAGTTACCATTCATGAAGACAATTCCGTTACGGTTATTGATAACGGTCGTGGTATTCCGGTCGGAATCAATCATAAAGCAGGACTTCCGGCAGTAGAGGTTGTATTTACGGTACTTCATGCCGGCGGCAAATTCGGAGGCGGAGGATACAAAGTATCCGGCGGTCTGCACGGTGTAGGTGCATCCGTTGTAAATGCGCTTTCCACATGGCTGGAAGTTGAAGTATGCCGTGACGGGAAAATATATATGCAGCGTTATGAACGCGGTAAAGTATGTTTTCCGTTAAGAGAGATAGGAACCTGTGAAGAAGGACAAACCGGTACAAAGGTTACTTTTTCTCCGGATCCCGAGATTTTTGAAGAAACCGTTTATGATTTTGATATTTTAAGAACCAGACTTCGTGAAACCGCATTTTTAACAAAAGGAATCCGGATTTCCTTAAAGGATGAAAGAGAGGAAGGAAAAGAAGTATCCTTCCATTACGAAGGCGGTATCAAGGAATTCGTAACATATTTAAACAGAGGAAAAACGCCTCTCTATCAGGATGTACTTTATTTCGAAGGTACAAAGAACGGCGTATATGTGGAAGTTGCAATCCAGCATAACGATTCCTTTAACGAAAGTACTTACAGTTTCGTAAACAATATTACGACACCGGAAGGAGGAACCCACCTTGCTGGTTTCAGAAACGCGCTTACCAAAACCTTTAACGATTATGCCAGAAATTCCAAATTACTGAAGGATTCGGAAGCAAATTTAAGCGGTGAAGATATCCGTGAAGGATTAACCGCCATTATTTCCATAAAAGTGGAAGAGCCTCAGTTTGAAGGCCAGACCAAGCAGAAACTCGGAAACTCAGAAGCAAGAATTGCAGTGGATTCCGTAGTAAGTGAACAGCTTACCTGGTATCTGGAACAGAATCCCACGATTGCAAAGATTATCTGCGAGAAATCCATTCTTGCGCAGCGTGCAAGGGAAGCAGCCAGAAAGGCAAGGGATTTAACCAGAAGAAAAACCGCATTGGAGGGAATGGCACTTCCCGGAAAACTCGCGGACTGTTCCGATAAAAATCCGGAAAACTGTGAAATTTACATCGTCGAGGGAGATTCCGCGGGCGGTAGTGCGAAGACTGCAAGATCCCGTGCGACGCAGGCGATTTTACCTCTTAGAGGCAAAATCCTGAATGTAGAAAAAGCAAGACTTGATAAAATCTATGCTAATGCCGAAATTAAGGCAATGATTACCGCTTTCGGTACCGGAATTCATGATGATTTTGATATTTCCAAGCTTCGTTATCACAAAATCATTCTCATGACCGATGCCGATGTGGACGGTGCCCATATCAGTACGCTTCTTTTAACCTTTATTTACCGGTTCATGCCGGAATTGATCAAGCAGGGTCATGTATATCTTGCAACACCGCCTCTTTACAAGCTTGAGAAAAATAAAAAGGTCTGGTATGCATATTCGGATGATGAATTAAACAACATACTCGGTGAAGTAGGACGTGATGCCAATAATAAAATCCAGCGTTACAAAGGTCTTGGTGAAATGGATGCAGAGCAGCTCTGGGAGACCACCATGGATCCGGAACGCCGTATTTTAAAGAGAGTCACCATGGAAGGAGAGGTGGAATCCGAAACGGACCTTACCTTTACCATTTTGATGGGTGACAAGGTGGAACCGAGACGTGAATTCATCGAAGAAAACGCAAAATTCGTAAAGAATCTTGATATTTAAGATGTCAAAGATACAAGGAGAAATTTAGTATATGGAAGACCTTACATATGACAAAATAGAAAAGGTGGACTTAAAAAATACCATGGAAACGTGCTATATCGATTATGCGATGAGCGTAATTGCGGCACGTGCATTACCGGACGTAAGGGACGGATTAAAACCCGTACAGAGAAGAATCCTGTATGCGATGCTGGAACTCGGAAATACACCGGATAAGCCGCATCGTAAATCGGCCCGTATCGTCGGTGATACAATGGGTAAATACCATCCTCACGGTGATTCCTCCATTTACGGCGCTTTGGTAAATATGGCGCAGGAATGGTCCATGCGCAACGTTCTGGTAGACGGACACGGAAACTTCGGTTCCGTCGACGGAGACGGTGCTGCGGCAATGCGTTATACCGAAGCACGTCTTTCCAAAATCGCAACGGAACTTTTGGCGGATATCAATAAGGATACCGTGGACTTTGTTCCGAACTTTGATGAAACCGAGAAAGAGCCGACGGTTCTTCCTTCCCGTTATCCGAATCTCCTTGTAAACGGAACTACCGGTATTGCAGTCGGTATGGCAACCAATATTCCTCCCCATAACCTCGGGGAAACCATTGATGCCGTGGTAAAAATTATCGACAATCATATCGAAGAAGACCGTGACACCGAAATTGAGGAAGTTATGCAGATTGTAAAGGGACCGGATTTTCCGACCGGAGCAATGATTCTCGGTACCAAGGGAATTGAAGAAGCATATCGTACCGGACGCGGTAAAATCCGTGTACGTGCGGTAACTGATATTGAAACACTCGCCAACGGAAAGAACCGGATTATCGTAACCGAGCTTCCCTACATGGTAAACAAGGCGCGTCTTATTGAGAAAATCGCGGAACTTGTAAAAGAAAAGAAACTTGACGGTATCACCGATCTTCGTGATGAGACGAACCGTGAAGGTATGCGTATTGTCATTGAGCTTCGCCGTGACGTCAATCCGAATATCATGTTAAACCATCTGTTTAAGCATACACAACTGCAGGATACTTTCGGCGTGATTATGCTGGCTCTTGTAAATAACGAACCCAAGGTATTAAACCTTCTGCAGATGCTTAACTGCTACCTGGATCATCAGAAGGAAGTCGTTACGAGAAGAACGCAGTTTGACCTGACAAAAGCTTTGGAAAGAGATCATATTGTTCAGGGCTTATTGATTGCACTTGATCATATTGATGAAGTGATTCAGATTATCCGAAGCAGCGAAAACGTAAATACTGCAAAAGCTCGTTTGATGGAGCGCTTTGATTTATCCGAGATTCAGGCTAACGCTATTGTGGAAATGAAGCTTCGTACCCTGACCGGTTTGGAAAGAGAGAAGCTTGAAAACGAGCACAAGGAACTCCTTGCAAGAATCGAATATTTAAGATCCATCCTTGCGGATGAAAAAGTTCTGCTTGGCGTAATCAAGGATGAAATCCTTGCAATCCGTGATAAATACGCAGATCCGAGACGTACCTCCATCGGATATGACGTATATGATATCTCTTCGGAAGATCTGGTTCCGAATGAAAATACCGTCATTGCCATGTCCTCTTTGGGATACGTAAAACGTATGACGGTGGATAATTTCAAATCCCAGCACAGAGGCGGACGCGGCATTAAGGGCATGAGCACGATAGAAGATGACTATATCGAAGATCTCTTAATGACCACCACTCACCATTATGTGATGTTCTTTACCAATTTCGGACGGGTATACCGTATGAAGGCATACGAGATTCCGGAGTCCGGAAGAACTTCGAGAGGTGTGGCAATTATAAACCTCCTTCAATTAAATCCGGGTGAAAAGATTTCCGCGATTATTCCGATCAAGAATATGGACGATGACAGAAATCTCTTCATGGTTACCAGAAAGGGTACCGTAAAGAAGACGCCGTTAAATGAATTTGCCAATATCCGCAAGAGCGGTCTGATTGCAATCAACTTAAGAGATGACGATGAATTAATTGAAGTAAAATCAACGGACAAGGATACCGAGATTTTCCTTGTTACCAAATTCGGTATGTGTATCCGCTTCAAGGAAACCGATGTACGTGCAACCGGACGTTCCTCCATGGGTGTTATCGGTATGAACTTAAACGACGAGGACGAAATTGTCGGTATGCAGCTTGATCATCAGGGTGACTCGCTTCTGGTAGTATCCGAGAGAGGTATCGGAAAACGTACTTATCTTGAGGAATTCCATTTACAGCACAGAGGCGGTAAGGGTGTGAAATGTTATAAAATTACCGAGAAGACCGGAAATCTTGTCGGCGTAAAGGCAGTAAATGACGATCACGAAATCATGATTATCACTTCCGCCGGAGTCATTATCCAGATTCCGATGGGTGATATCTCCACAATCGGAAGAAATACCTCCGGTGTGAAACTGATTAATCTCGATAAGAAAGTAACCGTAGCCAAGATTGCGAAGGTTCGTGAGAAAGTCAGCGACGGAAACGTGGAATACAATAACGTGGATGATGCTTTGGAAGAGATTCCCGAGGATCAGAAATACATTGATCTTGACAATGACGATGAAGCAGAAGAGAATCTGATTTTCCCGACCGAAGATGGTGACGGAGACGACGAGTAAATCGTCAGTGAATATTATTAAGAGATAATTGAAATGAAAAAAGATGCAGCCTGTCGGCTGCATCTTTTTATGTGCGGGTTTAACAATCAGGGATTCGTACTATCGGAAGACATGGATCCAACGGATCCGGCAAATCCAAGTTCAGTACCAAAAAGTCCCGATCCCGGAGATGTATTCATGATGCCGGATGCCGCGCTTCTGTTGGCAGCACGGCAGTTGTTATTGATGGTTTTGAAATCAAGCACCATATCGGAAACACTCTTTGAATAGGTTGTTCCGCGTTTTGCAAGAATATCGTTCATTTCACCGAGGTCAATATTATACATACCCTGATTTTCGGCAAGACGGCATGTTTCAACAAATACGCGGCTTTCTTCGGAAAATCCGGATGCTGCACCGTAAGCCTGTCCGTTAATATCCTTGCCGACATAAAGATCATAAGTTTTGGGAGCTTGATGCAGACACTCCGACTGTTTTTCCGCCATCTGAATTGCCTTCAGGGTATCATCGGACAGTTCGGTAATTTCGCGGTTGGTAAATCTTCTGCATTCGTCCATAATTTTTGATTTTTTTGCCTCGTCTGCAAGAAGATCGTCCCATTGGCTCTCTATCTGACTGTACTCATATGACATCTTGAATTTTCCGGTCTTCATGTTTGCCTCAATGGCATCGTCAGAGAAAGCAGTTGTTCCTTTGAGTTTATCGAATTCCTGATAAAATTCAGGGGAATCGGGTGTTACACCGACCGCTTTGAGATCGGAACTTTTTTTAATTGCATCATCTACATCGACATATTTTGTACCGGTTGCCTCACAATAACTTGTTGCAACGATTTCGTCCGTTTCCGCCTGCGTTAAATAACTGGCTTTACCGGTTTTCTCATCATAAATTAAAGGAGAATTATCGGAATCAAACGGAGATGTAATACCTTCGGATAATTCCTCTGCCGTTTTTCCAGAAGCACGTTTCACAACAACTTTATCCTCAGAAACCCCTTTCTTTATGGAGGTCTTCTTTTTTATGAGTTCTTCAGCGGGATCATCTATAAATTCCGCTTTATATTTATTATAACCGGCACGATATTCATTCTTAACTTTCACTTTATTTACGATTTCCGCTTCCGTCTTACCTTCCTGGTTGAGCATTCTGAGTGTGAAAGTATCCTTGTCTACTTCTATGGTAGATGCTCTCAGTTTCTTAACAGCATCGGGTGACGGATTCTTTTTTACATCGTCAAGGGCATTTTTGAAGCGTTCAAGCTTCTGTGCACCCTTAAGTTCACCTGCCCTCTGAACAGTCGATTTCAATTCCCCTTTTGCAGAAAGAGGACCTTTCCTGACATCGAGAACGTCCTTATGAGCAGTGGCTCTTGCTTTAAGATTGAGTGCGTCGGCTTCAGCGGCTGCGGTCTTGACTCTGAGCATCTTCTTTCTCGGATCGAAGGAATTGATTTTTTCGGCATACTCACCGAATTTTTTGTATATATTTTTCGAGGCATATACCCATTTTTCCGGAATTTTCTTTACTATGGCTTTGGTTTGGTTTACTGCCCATCTCTTAAGACCGGCTTTAACAGGTGCCGGAGTCATAACTTTGATAGACCATCCGGCTCCTTTTATTACTCCGCCGGTTACAGCGCTGATAATTACCGGGACGGATCCGGCGAAAAGTTTTCCGCCCGTGGTTCTGTCACAAAGCAGGGTTCTTTCGTTATAATCCGAAACGGCTTTATTGATGTCCATAGCGGTAAAAGGAATCTCTGAAAGACCTCCCGTACAGAAGCCAAGAGCAATTCTTGTAGCAATTCCGCCCCAGGTATCAACATATTTTTCACTCACCATTGCAAAACTCTTTGACCAGATGGTCCAGTAGTTGTTGTCTGCGTTGGCAGTTTCCTGAAGCTTCAAATAGTATTCCTGCCTCTTTTTAAGTGCATATTTTTTTCTTCGGAACAGGCAGTCGTTGATATTTGACTGGATTTGCGCAATAAGAATGGGATCATATCCGAAGTTCTCATCGAAGCTGTCCCACAAAGTGCCGAGGAGCATATATTCTCCGCCAAGATCGTCTATCAGTCCGTTGTCCGTGATAAAACACATGGCATCCGGTATCCATTGGCTTAGTTTTAGGTCTTCATCCATCTGCACGGAACTCAGAGGCTGTTTTCTCTTTTTCTGGCTGAGAAGCATAACGTTCTTTTCACAGTTGTAAATCCGTTCTTCTTCCCCTATTGTTTGAGTCGCCGTTGCGACAAGTTTAATCGGAGCACGCAGCGGCGGTTCCAGCCAGCCTTTTGTGCAGAAAAAAGTATACTCGGAAAATCCCTCTTTTACATCGGTAAGCACCGCTTCGATGCCAAGACCTTCGAGTCTGTCACGCATCATGGAATCTCCGGGATCGATAAGTTCAAATTTTATTTCGGCATTTGCAGGCAGATAGAACATCTCATGTTTTTCTTCGTCATACTCAAGTATCATAGCCGGAGCTTTGGTATATGCAATGTCAAAATCCGATGCCGTAAGATCGTTGACATGTTTGCCTGCAGCCTCTTTTTTGAGTACACGGTAACAGTCAAGAGCATTGATTCCTATATTGAGTCCGATCGAAACTCTGTAGATATCGATTTCGCCGGTAGCGGAAACAGCACCGTCAGTGGCTGTCACATGAAGAGTATGGACGGCATAAGTGCCGGGTTCGCCTTCATCCTCGTTGATATCGCCGATAACGGCAAAATATGAGCCGGGGTAAGGTTTTCCTTCCTCCGTTACCGCTTCGCAGTATGCAGCGGTATAACTGTTTCCTCCTGTAATTTTAAGGCTGATTTTTATTTTTTCCGGTTCGAGTCCCTTTACCGTAAAGCCAATTTCCGCACCTTCTTCATCTTTTGCTTTGAGCGCGATATTCGGCTGGTAAAATTCGATTGTAGGAACGTCAACCTTGAAGATTACTTCGTTTGTAAAGGTACCGCCTTCTCCCTCAAACACAAATGATATGCTTGCGGTATCGGATGCATAATCCTTCGGAATACTGACGGATGCCTCGCAATACCTTCCGACCATGGCAACACTGTGAATTATCATACCATTTGCAGATGCACCGATTTTTGCCGTCAGGTCATTTCGGTCATGCTCTGTTTTGCTTTCATCCACTTCTGCCATTCTTGCTCGAACAATCTGAGGTTCTCCGCCGCGCGGGAGTATATCCCCGAAGTCTTTCTGCACATACATCCGGTAGGATTTTAATGGTAAAGGCTGCTCTTTCTTACGACCGGCTGCCAGAGCGGCACCTGTAACAGCAGCACCTCCTCCGAGGACTCCGACAACAATTGCGGCAGGAACAGAAACTCCGCCGTCTTCACCGGGGGTATCCATGGCATCCTGTTTAACAAAAACGTCGTTTTTTGGAGGGTCACCGCCGAAAACGAGTTCTCCTGGGTAGACACGTTGACGAACGAAACGAAAATCGCTTTCAAAAACCTGATCGATTGCCTGATCGATTTTGGGCTTGGTTGTTGACTCCCAAAGAGCTGTTGATTTTGCAATCCAGTCAGCATCCACTTGCCCCCAGGTTATGGTTTCCTGGGTAGCAGGGTTGTATGAATAACCGGCTGTACCGCCGACAAATGTTTTTATCGTTATTGTGACAAAGGCGACGAAATCCGCCTGTCCTTCAGGGACAAGAACTACAACATAAATCATCGTTGCATCGCCTTTGCCGGTATAAGGCGCATCTTTTTCTTCATACTCAACGTCTTCCGGATTGTCGTCCTCGTAATAATAGGCATCGTATCCTTTTAAGGTTGTTTTTATATATCCGCTTTCTTCACTTTCCAGATATGCCTTTTTTGAGGGCCAGCTTTCCCAGGTGTATGCGTTTGAATTTTCATCAACGCCCGCGTAGGCAAATTGATAACTAACTGTTGCCTGATGAGAAAGATAGCCAACATCGTTTGGATCCTCAGGGTCGCCGGCGATGGGAGTTTTATAACATTGTTCATTATTTTCCAGCTCGTTCTCAGCCGGGATTTTAATACCGGGATTACTTTTCGGAAAGGCTAGCGAAAAACGTTCAATATCCTCCCGTTCAGCGCCCGGAACAGGTGGTCCTACAACCATTTTGTCAACGATGGTATATGTGTTTCGGTCTATATCCTTCCAAAGTGTTTCCTCGGAAGACATCGTTTTGATATAAACATCACGACTGCCATAGCCGGCGGTATTGTTTTTCTGAAGTCCTTCTTTCAGTTCATTGAAACTCATTCCTGACGGACGGATATCAAATGCAAGAGCATTTGTTGCAGGAAGTATGCACATCAAAATTAGTATGAAAGAAAATATTAACGAGGCTCTTTTTTTCATACGGCAACTCCCTTCTTTGGCTTAATTACTCCGGTGAGCTGCAGAATGATAAATACTGCTCCTGCAATCAGAAAATGAATTGCCAGAATAACGGGAATAATTCTGGTTCCGGTGATAAAGCCGAGTATGGCAGAAGCAGCATAGCCGACGGTAAAGCCACGCATCAGACCTGCTCCGGCCTGACCGGTAGCATGCTTTCCTTTTGCCGTAACAGAGTTGACGAGTCGGGCAACAAAACCGTTATTCAGAGCGGAAGTCGCAGTAATAATCATTGCTGCAAAACCGCAGAGCGCAGAAATTCTGGTGGCTCCGCCTGTTAAAAATAAATAGAGCAAAAATGCAATACCGATTCCGGTAAAATAAACTCCGAGAGTTTCTCTGTTTACCCCGAAAGAGCCTTTTAAGATTTCACCAAAAGATCGTTTGGATCCGCCTTTCTTACGGAAAATTAAAGAGAACAGGGTTACGACACCGGCTACAAAAACTCCTTTTCCGATGATGCCGCCGAAACCTCCGAAGATTCCGCCGCTCATACCCCCGTTTGCACAGCTTAAGAAGGACAGGATTTTAAGCGGCCAGGGATTGATTCCGTTGGCCTGAAGGATATTTAAAAGCATCCAGAATCCGGGAATTATAAGTGTAAATAATAAAGTTGGAATCATTAGCAGCGGATTTTTAAAAAAGGCGCCGAGTGACGTAAAATAATTTTTAATCGAGGAAACAATTTCTTTGCCGGGCCCCGGAATTACATCCGATGCTGCACCGGATACCTTTTGTTTCAGCGTACCGAGAACTGCTTCTCCTTTGGCTTTCGGTGCATGGAATTTGAAAATTTCCGGTTTTGTTTCTGCAGCGTCAGGCTTGGTTTCTGCTGTAGCATGTTTGCTTTCTGCAGGCTGTTTTTCCGGCGCAGTTGTCTTTTCGGCAGCAGCGGCGGGGTTAGGCATGGGGTCAGGCACCGCGGGAGCAGGAGCGGGGTCAGGCACCGTCTGAGTCGGTTGAACGGATTGAACCGGAGCAGGATCAGGAGTAGCATTTACTGCAGGAGCAGGGCCTGGCTCAGGCTGAGCGGGTGCGGTAGCTTTGCTGCGAACGGGTGCCCCGCATTTGGTACAGAATCTGGCATTTTCTTTTAACTGGTTTCCGCATTTGGTACAAAACATATTGTATCCTCCTTGAATCGGGTGACTTATTTTACATCAACTGGTATATAAATAGTAATTAATTCTTCGGTGGCGGAAGAGGAGGATCATTCGGAGGATTCAGCCGGTTGACCGAGACGGGAATCTGATCGAACAAAAGCTGATAAAGTATTCCGAAAATTCCGGTTGTTAAATCAAATATGATTCGGTTGAAATCAATCGTAATCAGGAATTTATCATTGAAATCCAAAAATACCAAAGTGAATTTGAATAATGTATGTCCGTCTTCTCCTATTGCAAAGGTTCCGTCGGTATCTAATCCTTTATCCAAAGCTTCACTGACCCATCCGGCATATTTTCCGACAAATTCCTGCAGATATTTCTGAATAATGTCTATTTTTAAAATCTTCAGATTCTTTGTTTCGCCCTGAAATCCTGCCAGTTTTCGAAGTTCACCTTCCAGTCCGAGAGCATTGTTTAAATCATACTGGAGATTACCGATTTTCTGATCTTTCAAATTTATGGTTCTGCCGCGGCCGAGATTCTTATTAAAGAATTTAGTAATTTCATTGCCGATTTTTTCCTGAAATTTTTTATTGTTTTTCACCCATTTCGAAAAGAGCACGCCGGCTGCGGCTTTCAGTCCCTGTGCAGTAGTATCGGAAAATGCATCTACAATACATCCCCAGAAATTGCTTTCTCCCTTTTCCCGCCAGATTTTAGCATAATTTTTGATTGCGGAATAAACGAAATAAGCGGAAAGAGTGGCTGCCGCTTTTTTCCAGTTTGTAAAAGAAATCTCATTGGAAACAAGATTGTCTCCGGCACTTTCGAGTGCTTTGGCAAAGCCGAAATTTTCCACTTTAATTTCCGTTCCGTAATTCCAGCAGGCTACGATTTCTCCTGCGGATTCCGCAATAAAATCTTTGGCGGGAGAAATCAATGCCTCCGCAACCGGACCGGCATACGCACTTACCAGAAATGAAAATGCACAGTCTCCGATAAATTTAATAAATTCTAGCTGGCTGACCATGGTATCGTATATTTCAGCATCGTTTCTGTATTTGATACCTTCAATGGTCCAGTACTGCATATACTGACGCACAATATATTTACTGAGCAGACGAAGTTCTCTTCTCGTGCAGCGCGGATCATTCGCTACCGTTTCAAGTTTCTCCATCCACATGTCTTTGTCTTCAGGAAGAGAGAATTTTTCAACACGTTCTTTTAATTTCCGATATTCCTCGTCCCAGCCTTCAAAGGGATCCGGTGTTTCGCCGCGCAGTCTTAAAGGAACATCGGCGGTGTATTTGTTTCCGTCATAGACGCAGGTAACCGGGAGAAGAACGATAAAGAAAGTACCGTCATCCGGTTCCATAAGCGTAATGCGAGGCTCAAAATCATAGGTGAATTTGTCATTGTAAAAGCCGGAGCTTTCTTCGTATTCATATTTATCGGCGAGAGACTGTTCCCAGCCGGCGCGTGTTCCGAGACCGCCGCCGCCTTTGATTTTTTCGAAGGAAAATTCCATTTCTTTCGGATCGATAATTGCCTTGTCTTTTCCTTTTACGGCAAGGGTAAATTTAATTTCGGAAACCTGCCATTTTTTATCGAGCGCTCCGACATATTCTTTTTCATAAGCCTGAACTCGAACGTATTTGACATCGTTCTTTTTGGCAAATTCACGGGATGAAGCGGTAAGTCCTTCCGGATAAAGATTAATTCCGGCATAGCCGTTCAGCGGCTCTTTTTCTCCTTCCACAAGTACATGAATTTGGAACTGCTTTTCTTCCGGCTTTGCAAATACGTCATCATTTTTTTCTTCAGGCGTATTGTTTTTTACAATCAGTTTATATACAGCCTGATAGTTTGTCTTTTCGACCGTGATATCAAATCCCTGAACGGGATCTACGGAAATATCATTTAATTCCGGAGGGTTCGGCGCATCTTCAATCATAAACAGATCCGTGTATGTAAAGCCGTCTCCGGGAATCATATCAAAGGAAGTGTTTTCGTTATACATTTTAAAGGAGCCGCTTCCGGGTGTGGTCTCTTCGACAAATTTTAAGGAGGGACCGTCTACCAGCCGGAAAATCACATTATTGGAAAAAGCACCGCCAAGACCGGTAAACGTGAAGGTGACACTGCCTTCGCTTTCTTTTATATCCTGCGGGGCAATAACCGTTGCTTCCAGGTAACGTCCGACAACGGATAGTCCCTGGATTTGCAGGACCTCGCTGCTTGCGGTTATTTGTGAGGTCAGGTCGTTTCGGTCGAGAACGGAACCTGCCTGATTAATTTCCGCCATTCGGGCCCGGATTGTTACAGGTTTTCCGTCCTTTCTTACGGAATCGCCGAAATCTTTTTGGACATACATTTTATAACTGCTCGGCGGCGGGGTATTCTTCTTTTCGGGATTTGTATTTGCGCCGGCAGAACCGGCAGCACCTGCGGCACCGGAAGCACCGGCAATCAGTGCACCTGCAACAGCGGCACCGGTAGCGGTAATTCCGATTGCAACGGCAGCAGGAACGGAAACGCCTTCATCCTCTCCGGAAGTATCTTTGGCTTTCTGGTTGAATGAGATGTTGCCGCTTTTTATCGGCCTTATTCCGTGAACTTTAAAGTAAAATACCAAATCGCTGCTGTTACGGACGTCGCCGTCATCTTCGATTGTATAAGGTCTTAAATAATATACGGTTTCATCATCGGTTATATCGGCAAGGCATTTTTGATCTTTGGTTTCCAGAGTGTACGTCTCTGATGTTGAGTCATAAATACCGTCAATCCGAATATAGCCGCTGGAATCTGCGATTACTTCTCCGGCATTAATGGTATACTCACCAAGGCGAATATTGGAAAAGGTTACAGAATATGTATAGGTAATTCCGGAAGGATCACTTCCGGATCCGGTGATGGTAAAACTCCCGTTATCTTTGTCACGTTCCCAGATCTGATTGGAATAAGGAGAAAAATTCATGGGAGCGGGAGGGGGTGGATTTTTGACATCACTGTGCATGTTATTCATTCGTATATCTGTTTCGTAAACCCTTGATTTTACCTCAACCAAAGAGACATAAAGCCCGTCGGCATGCCTGATATCATAATTAAGGACAGGTTTTCCTTCGCGCATTCTGCCTTCACGGGTGTAAAAAGAATACGGATCCAGATATCCTTTGGGCAGACTTGTGCCGTCATCGGCTAAAACAGGCAGACAAAAAAAGGGGAGAATCATCAGAACAAGCAGTGCGGACGCACAGATACGTTTAAATAAAGAAACACGTTTTTTATTCATAGGTCGGCCCATCCTTTCGGGGTGAGAACAACGATACAATTATATTTTACAGGGACTGCAGGCAGTTTTCAACAATTGTCAAAAAGATATCATTGTATATAATAAAAACATGGGAAAAAACAAAGAACTTCAAAAAAATAAAAGCCGTCTGCACCTTCTGGACACCATTCGCGGACTGGCAATTATCGGGATGGTCTATATTCATGTTACCTACGACCTGCCGGAATATTTCGGCATTTATCCGGCATACGCCGACAGTCTCTGGTATGAAATTTTCGGTCAGCTTGTCCGTATTACCTTTATCTTTCTGTCCGGCTACTGTGCAATGCTCGGAAAGAAAACCTTAAAAAGAGGTCTGATTGTATCGGGTGCGGGTCTTCTGGTAACACTGGTTTCCGTGATCGCAAAAGTAAATCCGCCGATTTATTTCGGTGTTCTGACCTTAATCGGTGCCTGCATGCTGCTTTCGGTACCTCTTAAAAAAGTGATTACGAAAAAAAATGCGGCGGTATTTATGATAACAGGGATTCTGTTATTTATTCTGACCCTTCACTTATACAACGGCTATTTCGGATTTGTGGGACATCCGTTCTTTTACTGGCCTTCGTGGTTCTATCAGGGAAACAATCCGGTTCTCCTTTATCCGCTTGCATTCCTTGGATTTCCGGGAGGAATGTTTTCCTCATCAGACTATTTTCCTTTAATTCCCTGGTTTTTCCTGTTTCTTTCAGGAATGTCATTCTATGCACTGTTCGGAGAAACCCTGAAGAAAAAGGATTTAATGAAAATCAAAGCAGAACCTCTCGCATTTCTGGGCCGGTATTCTTTATGGGTATATCTTTTGCACCAGCCGCTCATCATGGGAATTCTTATGGCAATTGCAGCTGTCAGAAGGTAATCGTTCTCCGGATTTTTCATAAGAAAACAGAATGTCAAAAAAAGGGCTGAATTTCGCTTTAAATTCGGCAGGAATAACCTTGACAACCGCTTTCGAAAGCGATATGTTGATAAACCGAGGACAATAATCCGGTCCTCAAAAAAGTAACAAAAACGGTTTTTTTTCGTGTCGGCGGGAACCGGCACAGATATGGAGATGAATTAAGTGGCAGCATATGAAATATGCAAGGATCTTGCGATTATTATTGTTTTTGCGAAGGTATTCGGATTACTTGCAAGGAAATTAAAAGCACCCCAGGTTGTGGGAGAAATCATAGCCGGACTGATTCTCGGTCCGTGCCTTTTAGATTGGGTGGAAATTACACCGTTTATTTCTCAGATGGCGGAAATCGGCGTAATCCTTCTGATGTTCTGTGCCGGTCTGGAAACGAATTTAAAGGAACTGATTAAAACCGGTCCGAAGGCACTTGCGATTGCGTGTGCGGGCGTATTTGTTCCGTTGGCCGGAGGTACGCTTTTATATATGGCGTTTTACGGCTTCGACGGATTCGGTACTCCCGGATTTTTCAAGGCACTTTTCATGGGAACCATTATGACGGCAACGAGTGTATCCATTACTGTGGAGTCGCTTCGTGAAATGGGTGTTTTGAAGGGTGAAATCGGAACGACGATTCTGAATGCCGCAATTATCGACGACGTCATCGGCATGATTGTTCTTACGATTGTAGTAGGATTCAACGATCCGACTGCGAAACCGCTTCTGGTCCTTCGTAATACCGCTATTTTCTTCGTGCTTGCAATGATTGTCGGATTCTGTGCCTACAAGGTTTTCAAGAAAGTAGACCAGAGGTATCCGCACACCCGGAGAATTACGATCGCCGGACTTGCGCTCTGTCTTGCACTTGCATTTATCGCAGAGCGTTATTTCGGAATTGCCGATATTACCGGTGCATATGTGGCGGGCCTGATTCTTTGCAACATTCACGATTCCAATTACATTGCGAGAAGACTGGATATTAATTCCTATATTATGTTCGGTCCGATTTTCTTTGCATCCATCGGTTTAAAGACCGACATCAAGGAAATGAACTGGAATATCTTATGGTTCTCGCTGGCATTCGTGGCAGTGGCACTTCTTGCCAAAATTATCGGCTGTTCCCTTATGGCGATGTTACTCCGGTATCCGCCGAAACATGCAATCAAGATCGGAGTCGGTATGATGACGAGAGGCGAGGTTGCCCTGATTGTGTCGCAAAAAGGACTGGCAGTAGGACTTTTGAATCCCGTGTATTTTACTTCGGTAATCCTTTTGATTATCGTATCCTCCATTCTGACGCCGATTAGTTTGAAATTCCTCTACCATGTGGCACCGGAAGAAGCAAAGGAAGAAACCGGGAGAAAAGAAGAAACAGAAAAAGAAGAAACAAAAGAAGAAGAAACAAAAGAAGAAGAATAAAAAGAAAAAATAAAAAAGTCCGCGTTTGATGTAACAACGCGGACTCAGAGTGAAGACAAAGTCCACGGTTTTTCCGTGGATTTTTCTTTTGGAAAGTGCCAGAAATCCGCACAAACACTGGGTTTTATGGTATAATAGAGTTGTGGAGGGCGATGCCTATGATGACTCAAAATGCAGACAAGAATCGTGTTCAGGTTCAAATGCTTTGTATGGATGACCTTGTTCCGCAGAATCACCTTTTAAGGCTGATTGACGAGGCGATTGATTGGAACTTTATTTATGATCTGGTCGAAGAAAAGTATTGTCACGATAACGGTCGTCCAAGTATGGACCCGGTTATGCTGATTAAAATCCCTTTTATTCAATACCTCTACGGCATACGTTCTATGCGACAGACAATAAAAGAAATTGAAGTGAATGTCGCCTATCGATGGTTTCTCGGGTTAAGTCTTACCGATAAAGTCCCACATTTTACAACATTCGGAAAAAACTACACCAGACGTTTTAAGGATACCGATTTATTTGAACAAATCTTTGAACATATCCTTAATGAATGTTATCGAGTGAATCTGGTGGATCCGAAGGAAGTTTTTATTGATGCAACTCATGTGAAGGCATGTGCAAACAATAAAAAAATGCAAAAACAGTTTGCTAAAGAAGAAGCACTTTTCTACGAAGAACTGTTGAAAAAAGAAATCAATGAAGACCGTGAGCTTCACGGAAAGAAACCGTTAAAAGAATCCGATGATGAAGATAGTGATAATAACGATGATGATACACCACCCGGCAATTCCGGAGGCAAAGAAATCAAAGTAAGTACAACCGATCCGGAAAGCGGATGGTTCCATAAGGGGGAACATAAACAAGTCTTTGCATATGCGGTTGAAACAGCTTGTGATAAACACGGATGGATTCTCGGATATACCGTTCACCCGGGTAATCATCACGATAGCAAAACCTTTCCGGCAATCTATGAAAAGGTAAAGGGCATTGGTTCTGAATTGATTGTTGTAGATGCCGGTTATAAAACACCGGCGATTGCCAAAACAATCATAGACGATGGAAAGAAGCCGCTTTTCCCATACAAAAGGCCGATGACAAAAGATGGCTTTTTCAAGAAGTACGAATACATATATGACGAATACTTCGATTGTTATATCTGTCCGAATAATCAGGTCTTGAAATATACCACAACAAACCGAGAGGGATATAAAGAATACAAGAGCTGCGGATATATTTGCAAAGAATGCCCTTATCTAAGCCAATGTACAGAATCTCAAAATCATGTAAAGGTTGTTTGCCGACATATTTGGGAAGAATATTTGGAACTGGCTGAAGATATACGACATACCATCGGAATGAAAGAAAAATACTCGAAAAGAAAAGAAACGATTGAAAGACTTTTCGGAACAGCAAAAGAAGCACATGGATTCCGATACACACAACAGATTGGAATGGCCCGAATGAAAATGAAAGTCGGGTTAACATTCGCATGCATGAATCTCAAAAAACTGGCAAAGATTAAGCAAAAAATGGGGCTAATAGGGACCTCTTTTTTGACTTTTTTTGAGATTTCACGATTCCTGAACGTCAAAATCGCATAGTTAATCAAAAAAGAACCCCTCATCAAAACAACTCGTTTTGGTGAGGGGTTTGTCTGCGGTCTGAGTCCGCGTTTGATGTAACAACGCGGACTTTTTTTATTTCATTACATTACGTTATTTTGTTTCTTCCTCATCATAATTAAGACTGTCTTTTGCCTTAACCGTAATGGTTTTTTCATAGGAGGAGAATGCATCGTCCACAACGGACGGATCCGGTTTCTTCGTAAACAGACTGATTAACGGAACAATTAAGAGTCCGCCGACCATTGCAACCACGCCGGAGTTAATCGAGGATTTGAAGATGTATCCGAAAATCGGGCCCCAGCCTGCAACGGAAATTTTTGCAAGGGATACAACCATCTGGAAAATTGCAATCGAACAGCCCCATACAAAACATACTGCAACAGAAGCTTTTGTTACCTTCTTTGAGTAGAGCGAATATAAGAAGGGAGCAAGGAACGCGCCTGCAAGAGCACCCCATGAAACACCCATCATCTGTGCGATGAAGGTTACGGAAGGATTCGAATCCTTGATTATCGCAATGACTGCGGATACGACGATAAAGAATACGATGAAAAGCCGCATGATAAGTACCGTCTTTTTCTCATCCATATCCTTTTTGGACATCGGTTTGATTACGTCCAGGGTGAAAGTGGAGCTGGAGGTCAGTACCAGTGAAGACAGGGTTGACATGGATGCCGAAAGAACCAGTACAATTACGATTGCGATTACGAAATTCGGCAGTGTGGAAAGCATTGCCGGTACGATGGTATCGAATAACGGCTTTCCGGTTGCTTCATTGATTTTAAGAAGCGGGTTGCCTTCATACAGACGTCCGAAACCGCCTAAGAAATAGCATCCGCCTGCAACGATAATTGCAAAAACGGTGGAAATAACGGTTCCTTTATGGATATCATTCTCACTCTTAATGGCATAGAATTTGCCGACCATCTGCGGAAGTCCCCAGGTTCCGAGGGAGGTTAAAATGACAACGAATAACAATGCCAGAGGATCCGGTCCGAGGAACGAGGAATAAGCTCCCGCCCACGCGTCTCCTTCAATTGCGGAAAGGGATTTCATGGCTTCTACAAGTCCGCCGTTTTGTGCGACTACGGAAATGATGACTGCGGCGATACCGAATAACATGATAATTCCCTGAATAAAATCGTTAATCGCGGTTGCCATATATCCGCCGAAGATTACATATGCACCGGTAAGTACGGCCATTACCGCAATGACAACCCAGTAAGGAATGTCGAATACAAGGCCGAACAGACTCGAAAGTCCGTTATAGAGGGAAGCGGTATAAGGAATCAGGAAAATGAATACAATTACGGATGCCGCGATTTTTAAGGATTTCGAATCGAATCTCTTTCCGAAGAAATCCGGCATGGTCTTTGCATCGTAATGCTGTGTCATAACACGGGTTCTTCTTCCCAAAATATTCCATGCGAGAAGAGATCCGATAAAGGCATTTCCGAGACCCGCCCAGGTACTTGATAAACCGAAATTCCATCCGAACTGTCCTGCATATCCGACAAAAATTACTGCCGAGAAATACGATGTTCCGAAAGCGAATGCGGTAAGCCAGGGTCCTACGCTTCGTCCGCCGAGAACGAATCCGTTTACATCTGTTGCTTTCTGTCTTGAGTATAGTCCGACGCTGATCATCAGTGCGAAGAAGAGTACAAGCAGAATGACTGTCAGTATTTTCATAACGTCTCCTTCATTTGAAAATAATAAAATAATAATTGAAAATAATAAAACAATTTAGCGCTTTAAAGTTTTACGCTTTGCTGCTTTAAAGTAACACAGTTTTTTAAAAATGTCAATAAAGCATTTTAAGAAGCAGGCATATTCATCCGTAACTTGCCAAATGCCCGAGAATCTTCTATAATGCGAAATGTATGTAATTAAGGTATTTTTGATGTGCACCGCGAAAGGAGACGCATCGCCATGATGAATTTTCACAATAAAAAATCCAGGCAGATTGTGGCAATCGTGATTATTGCTGTTCTGGTAATTGCCATGGTTGTGCCCACGATGGCATATATGTTCGGCGGTTGATTTATATGGAACGGTACGGAATTCTGATGGTCGGGTTTGCCGGAAGCTTCGGAGCCGGGCTGATTGCAGAGAAAAAGAGAGCCGTGCTCTCGGAACGTTTTCCTTCTTTTTTAATCCGGAACGCGATTTCGGACGGAAAGAAAGCCGTTTCCGACAAAGAGGCACTGTTTGAAAAATTAAAGGAGCTTTCTTTCCGGTATGAGATTATCGGAGTGGAAGAAGCCCGTGACGGAGGAGTCTTTAAGGGCCTTTGGAATCTGGGAGAAGCTTCGGGCCTCGGTTTTTCCGTCAATTTAAAAGCAATTCCCGTGAAGCAGGAAACCGTGGAAATCTGCAATTTTTTTGATATCAATCCCTATCAGTTGTATTCGGAGGGCGTCATTTTACTGCTTTCAAGGGATGCGGACATGTTAGCGGACGAATTAAGGGAAAGCGGTATTCCCGCACAGAGAATCGGAAGAACCCATTTTGAAAAGAAACGTGTGATTGTAAACGATGACGAGGAGCGTTTTCTGGAACCGAGAGCCGGAGATTCCATGGTCGGGATTGAATAAAATTAAATTTGCGCCGGTCCGGTCTGAAGGCGGATCAGAGTAACGGAATGTAATGTGAGGACAGAGCATGAGAGAAAAAATTCTTACGGTAATTGAAAAGAACAGCAAAATCGATTTAAAGGAGCTTGCCGTTATCCTCGGTGAGGATGAAATCGATGTTGCGAATGAGATTAAATCCATGGAAGAAGACGGTACGATTTGCGGATACCATACCTTAATCGACTGGGATAAGACCTCGATTGAAAAAGTCAGCGCATTAATCGAAGTGCGTGTTACCCCGCAGCGCGGACAGGGCTTTGACACCATCGCGGAAAGAATTTATAAATACCCGGAAGTAAACAGCGTCTACCTAATGTCCGGAGGCTACGACCTTCTGGTTACACTGGAAGGCAAGACACTGAAGGAAGTATCCTCCTTTGTTACAAACAAACTGTCCACCCTGGAGACGGTTTTAAGTACCACGACGCATTTTATTCTGAAAAAATACAAAGACCACGGAACCATTATGGCGAAGAAATACGAAGATACCAGATTAAAAATGACTCCGTAATATACGAAAGCCTGAACGGTCTTAATAAAAAGCAGCAGAAAAACAGAAAGATTCAGAACAGGAACAGACACTTATGCGAAACCCCTTAAGTGACAAAATTACAGACGTAAAACCTTCCGGGATCCGGAAATTTTTTGACATCGTCAGTGAAATGAAGGATGCCATCTCGCTCGGTGTGGGCGAGCCGGATTTTGATACTCCCTGGCACATCCGGGAAGAAGGTATTTATGCATTGGAAAAAGGAAGAACTTTTTATACCTCCAATGCCGGCCTGAAGGAACTCCGTGAGGAGATTTCCAAATACATCAACAGAAAACAGGGAATCAGTTACGACCCCATGAAAGAAATCATGGTGACCGTCGGCGGTTCGGAAGCCATTGACGTGGCGCTTCGGTGTATGTTAAATCCCGGGGATGAAGTCATCATTCCGGAACCATGCTACGTATCCTACGTACCCTGTACCAAAATGGCGGACGGCGTTCCGGTCATTATCAACCTGAAAAATGAAAATCGTTTCCGGTTAACACCGGAAGAACTTTCGGATGCGATTACCGAAAAAACCAAGGTCCTGATTCTTGCATTTCCGAACAATCCGACCGGTGCGATTATGGAACGCGGGGATCTTGAGAAGATCGCGAAGATTGTCATTGAAAATGATTTATATGTAATTTCGGATGAAATCTATTCCGAACTTTCCTATACAGGTGAGCATGTTTCGATTGCATCCGTTCCGGGAATGAGGGACAGAACCATTATGATTAACGGCTTCTCCAAGGCCTTCGCCATGACAGGATGGAGACTCGGGTATGCGTGCGGTCCGGAGCTGATTTTAAAACAGATGATTAAACTGCACCAGTTTGCCATTATGTGCGCGCCGACCACAAGCCAGTATGCGGCTGTCGAGGCATTAAGGAACGGTGAGGAAGACGTAAACGTGATGCGAGAGGCATACAATCAGAGAAGACGGTATCTGATGCACACCTTTAAAGAAATGGGTCTGCCGTGTTTTGAGCCGGGGGGAGCCTTCTACGTATTTCCCTGCATCAAAGAGTTCGGCATGACAAGTGAGGAATTTGCACTGAAATTTTTGGAAGAAGAAAAGGTTGCCGTGGTACCGGGAACGGCCTTCGGTGACTGCGGCGAGGGATTTTTGAGAATTTCCTATGCATATTCTCTCGAGGATTTGAAAGTGGCAATCGAAAGACTTGCAAGGTTTGTGGAGAATCTGAGGAAGTAAAATCAATATGAATATTGTACTGCACCAGCCGGGAATTGCTTTAAATACGGGAAATATCGGAAGGACATGTGTCGCTACGGGCAGTGTCCTTCATTTAATTGAGCCCTTCGGTTTCCGGCTTGACGAAAAAGAAATTAAAAGGGCCGGAATGGATTACTGGGAAAAACTGGATGTCAGGAGATATATCAATTTCGAAGATTTCCTGGAACAGAATCCTGAGATTTCAAACGGTACGAAAAAGCTTTATATGGCAACAACGAAAGCGCACCGTAATTACTGTGACGCAGCTTTCGGACCGGATGATTACATTATGTTCGGAAACGAATCCAGGGGCATTCCGGAAGAAATTCTGATAGATTATGAGGATACCTGCATCCGGATTCCGATGAGGGAAGAAATCCGGTCCCTGAATCTTGCAAATTCCGTGGCTATCGTACTCTATGAGGCTTTAAGACAGAATGATTTCGCAAAAATGCAGATAAACGGGGAACTGCACAGGCTGCATTGGAAATAGGGTGTTTTTTTCCCGAACAGATGTTATAATTCTCTGAGAGTGGCATTCAACGGGCCACCCGAATAGAATACTTATCAGAATGGCTCGCATCGTGCCTTCACGAACTCCGCCGAGGACTCAAGTTGGCACAGGTTCGCCTCGGCGGAGTCCTGCAAGTCACTCGCTCGAATACATATTTATACAGCGGACGATTGTAATGATTCCGACACGCGAGCGTAGCGAGAACGTGCTCGCAGAGGAAATATTCAATCGGAAGCGTTCGGATAGGTAAAATATTGTGAATGTAAACAGTGTATATTAAGGAGGAATGAAAAATGGACGGAAACGTGAAAATGAATTTTGATCCGATGACAGGGGAACCTTTAAATCCTGTGGCTGAGGAACCTGCAATTGCAGAGCCTGTGGCAACAGAGCCTGTGGTAGCAGAGCCCGTGGCAGCAGAACCCGTAGCAACAGAGCCTGTGGCAACAGAGCCTGTAGCAGCGGAACCTGTGGCAGCAGAGCCCGTGGCAGCAGAGCCCGTTGCAGCAGAACCTGTAGAAGCAGCGCCTGTAACCGAGCAGCTTTATACGGAGCCCGTTGTTCAGCAGACATATACGGAACCCGCAACGCAGCCGGTTTACACAGAGCCCGCACCGCAGCCTGTCTATACGGAGCCTGTTTATGCACAGCCTGCTCAGCCGGTATATGCGCAGCCTGCACCGCAGCCGGTATACGTACAGCCGGTGTATGTGCAGCAGCCAGAAGCACAGCCTGCGGGAAATACCGAAGTATTGTATCCCGGAAAAGAGATTGTCGGACTGGTGTTCGGTATATTCTCTTTAATCAACGGTATAATTGCATTATTTACCTGGTTTCCGGTTTACGGATGGATTATCGGCGGATTTAGTGCGGTGACCGGTATTATTTACGCAATTGTAGCCAAGACACAATGGAAAACCATTAAGAAAAATGCAACTTCTTTCTCCGGAAAAATCAAAGCAGGAAACGGAATGGCAACAGCCGGTCTGATTCTTTCCATTCTCGGACTTGTGGCAGGAATCATTGCAGTGATTGTTCTCGTTGTGGTCGCGGCAGCGGGAGTCGGCGCAAGCTTTCTTGAATATTATTCATTCTGATAATAATCGGTATTATTTATTCTGATAACAATCGGTCGGTTCGAATGAAAAAAGCACCCGGCAGTAAACCTGATATGTACCCAAAATTCTGGATACATATTTATAAATTAGGTTGAACACATGGATGCTATTCTGTATTGTACAGGTGGCATCCATTTTGTTTTTGCCTGAATTCTTTTGTTATTATAATAATCTATATATTCTTTAACTGCTTTTTTAAATACTTCGAAGGAACAATAGTCTTTTTCACATCCATAATACATTTCGTTTTTCATACGTCCAAAGAAAGTTTCCATGACACAATTGTCATAGCAGTTCCCTTTTCGAGACATAGATTGAACAATCCCGTGTTCCTTTAGACAACTCTGAAAGTAAGGGTGCTGATATTGCCAGCCTTGATCCGAATGAAATATCAATCCTGATACTTTGGGAAACTTTCTGAATGCTTCATCTAGCATTCTTTTTATCTGCTCTAAATTTGGACTTAATGATATATCATAAGATATGATTTCGTTTGTTGCCATATCAAGTATTGGAGATAAATAACATTTTCCCCAAGAAAAATTAAATTGAGATACATCAGTAGTCCACTTATGAAGTGGTCTATCGGTTTCAAAATTTCTGTTAATAACATTAGGCGCAATCTTTCCCACTTCGCCCACATAGGAATGATATTTCTCTTTTGGACGCTTTCCTAGTAGTTCAGCCTTGTGCATAAGACGCTGAACGCGCTTATGGTTCACCTCATAACCTCTATTGCAAAGTTCTTTGTGAATGCGTCTTACACCATACCTCTGCTTGTTTTGCTCAAAAATAATCCTAATTTCTGACAGTATCTCTGCATTTCTAATTGCAACGACGTCTTCCTTGCTTATTTCAAAGTAATAAGTGGATTTAGACATATGCATAGCCTTAAGAAGATACTTTAATTGGTATCCTTTTTCTCGGAGTTCTTTGATGATTGCTGCTTTTTCGCCTTGAGTTGCGCAGCCCATTTTTCTTCTCTCAAGGCTATCCGTTTTTTTATTACTTCATTCTCTGCCTTTATATATTCATTCTCCGCACGTAATCTGATTAATTCTTCGCGTTCGGACTCGGTAAGGGGTCTAGGATTAGTTTTTCCTTTCATATTCGGCTCCTTATATGGGCGACCTTTTTTATTTTTTACTAATCCATTATATCCTTCTTCTTTGTATTTGCGAACCCATTGATAGAGCAACCTTGGTTCTATTCCAGCTTCCAGTGCTACAGATTGATTTGAACTACCGGCTAAGACCTTAGATATTAGTTCCATTTTTTCTTCTGGAGTCCAAACTTTATTAAAATTTTTGTGCTTAAGAACATCTGATCCATTAGCCTCTTCAAGCCTAACCCATCTGCGAATTGTAATCCTAAAGTTTTCCTCAGATATGCCGGGAGGTGTTTCGGGCCACCTTCCCTGTCGATATAAATCAACACACTTAAGTTTGTACTCATGTGAATAACGCATAAAATACCCCTTTCTCTGGTTGTCCAGAAAAAGGGGTACACATCAGTAACCTGCCGGGTGCTTTTTATTCGTCATCGTCCACGAGATCGTCGAGAAGGGTATCTTTTCCGTAGACAACCGGAAGGGAAAAAGTAAATTCACTGCCTTCTCCTTCGGTACTTGTGACATTGATGTTTTCACCGTGTGCCCGGATGATTTCGCGCGTGATGGAAAGCCCGAGACCGGTTCCTTTTTTATCCTTGCCGCGTGACAGATCTGTTTTGTAAAAGCGGTCGAAAACCTGACCGATGCTTTCCTTCGGGATTCCGATTCCGAAGTCCTTTACGCTTACAAAGACCTTACCGTGCTTTTCCGTGGTGGAAATGCGGATTTCAGAATCGCGGTTGGAAAATTTAATGGCGTTGTCCAAAAGATTGTAAAGGACCTGCTGGATTTTTCCGAGATCCGCTTTTACCGGCATGGTTTCTCCCGTAAGAATCAGGTTCAGGGAAATTTTTTTCTCTCTGCAGTTTCCTTCGAACGTGGCCGCGGTTTTGCGGATGACGTCATTGATGTCAAATACCGTAAGATCCAGAACAAGTCCTTCGATGTTTAAGTTATTTAATGTCAGCAGGTTGTTGGTAAGCTTAATCAGACGCTCGGATTCGTTTACGAGAATGGTCAGGTATTTTTCATGCATCTCCGGCGGAATCGTGCCGTCAAGCATCGCTTCCGAATATCCCTTGATGGAGGTTAACGGAGAGCGGAAATCGTGGGATACGTTGGCAACCAGTTTTTTCTGGTTGTCCTCACTCTTTGCAAGTTCACTTGCCATATAAGAAAGCGTCGCTGCCAGATATCCCATTTCGTCAGCCGAATCGACGGTAAATTCATAATGCAGATTTCCCTCTGCATACTGTTCGGTGGCGGTGGTGATTTTTCTTAAAGGTTTGTAAACCACTTCGTTAAAGAAAATTAAAATGATTAACGAAAGCAGCAGAAATATTCCGAGAAGCACATAAGAAATATTCAGCATGGAGTCCGTCAGCTTCTGCAGTTCCGCCATGGGCTTATGGATGAAAACATAGCCCTGAACTTTATAGCCGTTGGTAATCGGGGAATAAACGCTTAAAACATCCTCTTCAAAAAAATCGAAGAAATTACCGACGGAATAAAAATTGCCTGCATATACGGTGGAGTCGAAATTTTCCACTGTGACGGGATTTTCCACTTCAATCGGAGAGGAGGAATCAAGAACGATCAGTCCGGATGGGTTGATAATCCAGATATCGGACATTAAGTAATCGTCCAGAAAATCAAGCTGCTGCTTTACGGTATCAAGTGCGGCGCGGTTGGTGTATAGATCCGATGCATAGGTATTCGCAATCCGGTTCGCTTCTTTATAAAGCGAATCCGCCTCGTGCTGAACAATCTGGTTCCGGATCATGGTTGCACCGAAAGTGGCAATCATAAAAACGCCGAAGAAAGCGAAAATCAGATAGGCCAATATGAATTTAAAATACAAAGCCTTACGCATCTTTTGCGTTTTCCTTTCCGAAATAAAGCAGACTTGTTAAAAACATACTTTTTATTGTAAAGCATTCTTATTTCTATTTGCCTGTTACCAGGAATTTATATCCGACACCCCAGACGGTATCGATTCTCCAGTCCTGCGTATCCTTGATTTTTTCACGGATACGTTTGATGTGAACATCCACGGTTCTCGTATCGCCCGTATAATCATATCCCCAGATCTGGTTTAAAAGCTGCTCTCTGGTGAATACCTGTCCGGGTGAGGAAGCAAGGAAAAATAAAAGCTCCAGTTCCTTGGGCGGCATATCCACGCTTTTTCCGTTGTAGATAACGGAATAATTGCTTAAGGAAACAGTCAGTCCCGGATATTCCACGGTCCGGTCGTTTGTATTTTCCGTAACCGGTGCGGCAGCAGCAGGCTTATAGCGGCGCAAAACTGCCTTCACTCTGGCGACCAGTTCCTTGGAATCAAAGGGTTTCTGCATATAATCGTCGGCACCCATTTCAAGCCCGAGTACTTTATCAAAAATTTCGCCCTTGGCGGATAACATGATAATCGGCGTTGTGGTTTTGGAACGGACTTCCCTGCAGACCGTGTACCCGTCGATTCCGGGAAGCATTAAGTCAAGCAGAATCAGGTTCGGCTCGAATGCGGGAACCGCTTCGAGTGCGGCTTCTCCGTCACCGACAATCATGGTTTCGTAGCATTCCTTGGTTAAATAAAGGGATATTAATTCCGCGATGTTATTGTCATCATCTACGATTAAGATTTTCTGTTTGTTCATGTTTCTCCCCTTTCACAAATGCCCGGCTTCCCGGGCCGTTTTTTCACTTTCGATTATACACGAAAAATGCCGGATTCGTGTATTTTACCTACTTAAATTCTACGATTGTAACACCTGCGTCTCCCTCGCCGTATTCTCCCAAATGGAAGGATTTCACATACGATAATTTACGGAGGTGTTTCTGAACGGCATTTCTCAATACGCCGGTTCCTTTTCCGTGTACCACGCGCACCGAGCGAAGATGTGACAGGTACGCATCATCCAGGTATTTATCGAGATTGGCGACCGCTTCATCGGCAGTCTGTCCGAGAAGATTGATTTCCGGAGAAATCGTTTTCGCCTTGGAAAAAGTACCGGAATAATTGCTTCCCTTTTTGGATTCGTATTTCGGAATCTTTTCTTCCTCTTCGACGGCGGTCCTGACATCCGAAAGATTGGTGCGGATCTGCATAATTCCGCAGGTCAGAATCAGATTTCCTTTTGCGTCGGGAATGGAATGTACATAGCCCTTGGTCTTCATGGAAATGATTTCCAGGTAGTCGCCTTTTTTGATTTCTCCCGCTGTCAGAGGCTTGGAGGTTACCTTTTCGGAAGGCGCGGGGGAAAGGGCATCCTTGCGGCGGTTGATTTTGTCGCGAAGCCCGGCTCTTGTTTTTTCCATGGTGCGGATGTCGCCGCCCTTGTGATAGGAGCGGATTGCGGCATCTGCGGTATCCTTGGCGTCTTCCAGTATTTCCTTCGCTTCCTCGTTGGCTTTTCTTAAAATATCCTCTTTTTTCCGGGTCAGCGATTTATTCTTTTCTTCATACTCCTGACGGAGTTTTTCAATCCGGATTCTTTCTTCTTCAATGGTCTGCCGGTTTCCTTCCAGCTCCTGTCTGGTTTTTTCAAGTCCGGCAAGCAGGTCTTCGAAACTTTCCTGCGTTTCGGTAATTTCTCCCTTTGCATCCTCGATGATTTCATCGGGAAGGCCGAGTTTCTTCGAGATTGCGAACGCATTGCTTTTTCCAGGAATTCCGATTAACAGACGGTACGTCGGAGAAAGCGTTTCCACGTTGAATTCGCAGCTTGCGTTTTCCACATAGTTTTCAGAGAGCGCAAAAACCTTGAGTTCGCTGTAATGCGTGGTTGCCATTGTGAGAATGCCGCGGTCTTTTAACGATTTTAAAATTGAAATCGCGAGGGCGGCACCTTCCGTAGGATCCGTTCCTGCGCAGAGTTCATCGAAAAGGCAGAGGCAGTTTTCGTCCGCGGATTTTAAAATCGATATGATGTTTGTCATATGTGCGGAGAAAGTACTTAAGGACTGCTCGATACTCTGCTCGTCTCCGATATCCGCAAAAATATCCCGGAAAATACACATTTTCGAAGAGGAAGATGCCGGGATATGAAGTCCGGATTGTCCCATTGCACTTAAGAGTCCCGCAGTCTTTAAGGAGACCGTTTTTCCGCCGGTGTTGGGACCGGTGACAATTAAGAGGGTATAATCCTCTCCGAGTTTTAAGTCGATCGGAACCACTTTTTTCGGGTCGATAAAGGGATGTCGGGCCTTTCTGATTTCAAAGAAGTGTTCTTTTTGGTATTCCGGTTTTGTGGCATTCATGGAAAGTGCGAGATTTGCTTTTGCAAAAATAAAATCAAGCCCGGTCAGTACCTTGCAGTCCGCTTCGATAGGAGAAACCTCCTCTGCCGCAAGCGCACTTAAGGAAACGAGAATCCGGCTGATTTCCTCTTTTTCTTCGGCTTCCAGTTCCTGGAGTTTGTTATTGTATTCCACAATCTGGGCGGGTTCAATGAAAAAAGTGGAACCGGCTTTGGACTGGTCATGAATCATACCATGGACGGCATTTTTATATTCCGCTTTTACCGGAAGGCAATACCTGTTATTGCGCATGGTAATGACCGCATCCTGCAGATACGAATGGAATGTGGAATTTACCATCTGATTTAACTGGGTATGGATTTTGTTATTGTAAGTGATTTTGGAACGCCTGATATTTTTAAGTTCCGCAGAAGCATCATCCGCAACTTCCTCTTCGCTGATTAAGCATCTGCGTATTTCTTTCTGGAGGGAAGGAACGGGAGTAAGGGCATCAAAAAGGGAAGTCAGGCTGTCGGAAGGATCTTCCTCATGTTCTTTTTCCCCGTACTTTTTAACCCGCAAAGTGCATTCCAAAACCTCCGCGATGTGCAGAAGTTCCGCCTGCGACAAGGAGGATCCCAGCGTCAGGGCATGCAAAGAAAATGATAAATTCCGGTTTCCCTGGAAGGAAATCCGGCCGAGTCTGAGAACCCTGGCAACCGCATCCGCCGTTTCTTCCTGGGCGCGGTTAACCGAGTCGATGTCATCCATCGGTGCAAGGGAACGGCATTTTTCCTTTCCCGGTTCCGAATGAGCCAGATCCGTCAATTTATCAATGATTTTATCGTATTCCAAAATGTGTAAGGCTTTTTCGTTCATCCTGACTATCATAGCATAAATTCAGGCGAAATGACAGTTTCCGAAAGAAAAACGCTTTTTGCTTTGTGCGTTTCAAAGTCCTTCAAAATATGGTAAAATAGTAGGCAAATTCGGAGAATTGAGGAAACCGGAATGGAAAAGAAACAGGAAAATGATGATTATTCTTTCATGCAGGAACAGATTAAGAAGCGCCCGATTAATAAAAAGAGACTGGTAAAGAGGGCATTTACAACCGGTGCACTGGCAATTATGTTCGGTACCATTGCATCTCTTGTTTTCTTTTTGCTGGAGCCGGTGCTTACAAAACTGGTTTCCCCGAAGGAAGAAAAGCAGACGATTTCGCTGCCCGACATTACGCTTCCGGAAGAGGTGAACGAGGTTCTTCCCGAGGACATGATTCAGGACCAGCAGGAACTGGATGAAAAAGACAAACCGGCCGATCCGGAGATTCCGATAATGAGTTCCATTCAGAAAACCGATCTTGAGATTGAGGATTATCAGAAACTGCACGGGAAATTATCCGAACTTGCCGAAGAGACAAAGGAAGGAATGGTTACGGTAACGGGGTTATCCTCGGATGTGGACTGGTTCAGCAATGTCTATGAAAAAAAGAGCAGCGTTTCCGGAATCATGGTTGCGGATAACGGAACGGATTTGTTTATCGTAACGGATTATTCCTATCTTTCCACCGCGACGGAAATCGAGGTCATGTTTTCAAACGGCGGAGTATATAATGCCAAAGAAGTGGCGCACGACAAGGCCACCAATATTATGATTTTGAGCGTTCCGGTAGGCGCGGCACCGCATAACGAGGACGGGGAGATTCCGTATGTAACGCTCGGAAATTCCAATGTCGGAAGTCATTTGGGCGACATTGTTCTGGCAATCGGCGATCCCATGGGGTATTCCGATTCCGTCGGATACGGGGTAATCACTTCAATCGGCAGTGCGATTAATACGACGGATCACAATTACAAACTGATTACAACGGATATTTACGGAAGCAAAAACGCGGAAGGGTACTTAATTAATACCAAAGGTCAGGTAATCGGAATTATCAACCAGAAGTATAACAATATCGATTTGAGCAATCAGATTTCCGCAATCGGAATCTCTGAATTAAAACATCTGATTGAGGATTTATCCAATGAAGTGGAGCGAACGACCCTCGGCATTACGATGGTGGAAATCACTCCGCAGGCAGTGGAAAACGGAATTCCGGAAGGTGCATTTGTCCGGAAAGTGGAACTTGATTCTCCCGCCATGGAAGTCGGAATCGCAGCGGGAGATATTATCGTGGCGCTTGACGGAAGCAAGATGGGGTCAGCCGCCGAAGTGGAAGAGAGCCTTCGAAAATACAAGCCCGAGGACGAGGTGCCGATTACGCTGCTTCGCTCTTCCGGAGAAGAATACAAAGAGATTAACGTAAAGGTAACGCTCGGTCTTCGTACCGAATAGGAGGAGTTTATGAAATATATACAGGAACTGCAGGACGGAAACTCGATTCGGGAAATCTATTACTGCAAACAGAAAAACAATGCGGTAACCAAGAACGGAAGAGAGCACTGGAATGTCGTTTTGCAGGACAAGACCGGAACGATTGAGGCGAAGGTATGGGATTTGAATTCTCCCTCCATCGTGGATTTTGAATCCGGGGATTATGTACAGATATACGGAGAGGTAAGTCTTTACAACAATGCCCTTCAGATTACGATTAAGCAGTCCCGCATCGCGAAGGAAGGGGAATACGATCCTTTAAATTATTTTCCGGTCACTTCCAAAAATGTGGACGAAATGTGGCAGCAGCTGGTTTCCTATATCGGGTCGGTGAAAAATCCCTTTTTGTCCGCGCTCCTGAAAAAAATATTTTTGCAGGATGCATCTTTTGCAGAGATTTTTAAAAAGAGTTCTGCGGCCAAGTCGGTACATCACGCGTTTATCGGGGGACTTTTGGAACATACGCTTTCGGTTACGGATAACTGTGAATATATTGCAGGGAAGTATCCGGTAATAAAGAGGGATTTACTGATAACCGCGGCGCTTTTGCATGATATCGGAAAAACAAAGGAATTTGCGCCGTTTCCGGTAAACGATTACACGGATGACGGAAATCTGCTGGGACATATCGTAATCGGAACCCAAATGGTGGAAAAAGCCGCCTCGGAAATTCCGGACTTTCCCGCAACGCTTAAATCGGAACTGGAGCACTGCATTCTGGCACATCATGGCAAACTGGAATACGGCTCACCGAAGGTGCCTGCTTTGGTGGAAGCGGTCGCACTGAATTTCGCGGATGATATGGATGCAAAGCTTGAGATTTTCACGGAGATTTCAGACCATACCGTCAGCAAAGACTGGCTTGGATATAACCGGTTTTTCGACACCAATATCCGTCTTACAAAGGGTGAGTAGGTGTGGTTGTCATAAACGGATTAACGAATATAAACAATAATAACGGTAATAACGGTATATAAATGGCGGAAATGCAGTTTCAAAAAAACGATCTGGTAACAATTGAAATTACGGACATGGATGAAAAAGGGCAGGGCATCGGCAAAGCCGGGGGCTTTACCCTTTTTGTCAAAGATACGGTTCCCGGAGATAAGGTAAAAGTTAAAATTATGAAAGCAAAGAAGAATTACGGCTTTGCAAAACTTACGGAGATACTTTCTCCTTCACCGGACCGGACGAAACCGGAGTGTCCTTATGCAAGAGCCTGCGGCGGATGTCAGCTTCAGGAGATGAGTTATGAGGCGGAACTTCGGTTTAAGGAAAATAAAGTAAAGAATAATCTGGTGAGACTCGGAGGCTTTTCGGAAGAGCTTGTCGAGAGTGTGAAGGAACCGGTTGCAGGTATGAACGACAGTCCGTACCGTTACCGTAACAAGGCACAGTATCCTGTCGGTACGAACAAAGAGGGAAATCCGGTTGTGGGATTTTATGCGGGACATACGCATGACATTATCGCAAACACGGACTGTCTGCTTGGGCGGGAAGTGAACCGGAAGATTCTGGAGATTGTGCTGGAGTTTATCAAAACTGAAAAGATACGTCCGTACAATGAAACTACAAATGTAGGAGAATTCAGACATATTTTAATCCGCGAGGGATTCAAAAGCGGCGAGATCATGGTCTGTTTTGTGATTAACGGAAAAAGCTTCAAAAACGAAGAAAAGCTTTGCGAAAAGTTGGTGAAAGAAATCCCACGGATAAAAAGCATCTGCCTGAATGTAAATGAAGAAAAAACCAATGTGATTATGGGGAATACCACCCGTGTTCTTTGGGGAAAAGAAAGCATTACGGATGAAATGGGAGATGTTAAATTCGATATTTCCGCAAGGTCCTTTTACCAGGTAAATCCGGTGCAGGCGGAAAAACTGTATACAAAGGCACTCGAATATGCCGCTCTTTCCGGGAAAGAAAGCGTGTGGGATTTATATTGCGGAATCGGAACGATTTCTCTCTTTCTTGCAAAGAATGCCGGAAAGGTTTACGGCGTGGAAATCATTCCGGAAGCGATTTCGGATGCAAAGAAAAATGCAGCGGCAAACGGAATTACAAATGCCGAATTTTTTGTCGGGAAAGCGGAAGAGGTACTGCCGGAATTTTACTCAAAGAATAATCCTGAAAATACCATGTTTCATCCGGACGTGATTGTAGTCGATCCGCCGAGAAAAGGCTGCGATGAGAAATGTCTGGAAACCATGCTTTTAATGGAGCCGGAGCGAATCGTTTATGTCAGCTGCGACTCCGCCACGCTTGCGAGGGATTTAAAAATTCTGTGTGAAAACAAATACGAACTGAAAGCGTGGCAGTGTTACGACCAATTTTCGAGGACGGTGCATGTGGAGACGGTTATTTTGCTAACTCATACGAAATCGTAGAAATGCAGGGAAAATAAGATGAGTTATGAAAAACTAAAAAATGATACGATGCATTCGATTGACGGAATCTATGTACATGCTATGGGGGATATTACTTTGTCACTTTTCGGTGAGATAGGACGTATTATATGCATGGATTCTTATGATAACGTAGGAGAAAACGGATGCTATTTTGCAGACCAAGAAGATATTAGTACAGCTGTTTTTGTTCATTATGCAGAGAGATAAGTTCGGAAAAAAATGAATGAGGTATAGTTGAAGTATCGTTCAATAATCAAAGCATTATCGACGTATCGTTGAATATGCACCCCAGACAGGCACGGTCTGATTGCTTCGTCTTTGATGGTTTTGACTAGAGGAGAATTGCGTAGAAGAGAAGAAGCAGTAATCGCAGGATTTGTTGAAAGAAATGGAGATAAGGCTTATTTTCGGGGAATTATTCTATAATCTAATGGACGGTGACAGTCACCATTAACGTGTTGTATGGAAAGAGAATGTATGAAATCAAAAAGCGGTTCCGGTAAAAAGCGGTTGGTAAAAATTACATTAGCGGTAATGGTGTTTGGGATCGCCGGCATTTTATCTTCATGCAATACAACAGAAAGCACATCTGAAAATACAACAGAAAATACAACAGAAAATACAACAGAAAATACCGTAGATAATTGGATCGATTCCGTTACAGACGATAACGGGGTATATATCGGGCAGGATAAGGAAGTCGTTGGGTCTTATAAGCGTGTTGGAATTGTTAAAATCGGTGGAACATATGAAGATATGCTGGAATTGCGAGATATAGAAAAGCAGGGATACCTTGTTGTTAATTATGATGGTACAGCAATCTTTGATTTTGATGGAGAGAAAACAGAATATGTTTTTGATAATGCGTATTTTTATCTGAGCGAAGATACGGAAAGGACCAATGGGTTCCGCTATACCTGTATAAACGGAAGGCTTATAATTGATGACGGAACCATGATTACACAATATCTTAAAGAGGATGACAGTCACCATTAGGAAATGATATTGGTGACTGTCACCATTAAAAAATAAAAGACCGGGTGTTGGGGCCTCGGTCCGATTTACAGATAAAAAATCACAGCTCCGTTGCGGGAGATTAATATATGAAAAAATTTTAATCAGCATAATTAATGTGGTTATCATAGCGGGCATATTGGTTTTCGTTGTTTTCTACACCAAATTCGAAAGCAGGGATTCATACCGGAGGCAGGTAGAGCATTTCGAGGATACAACGGTCACCATGGAACGTGTAACGGAGAATTATCTGGAAGGTGAACAGAGAATCTGCGATGTATGGGCGCGTTATATCAACAATAAGTCCATGACCATGGAAGAGGCAACCGATTATATCCGCGCTTCGCATGTTTTGGAGAACACGTCTGCGCACCTGATTTTTCTCGACACCCTTACCGGTTTATCGACGCGTCCCAAACTTGGCACGACGAGTGATTATTCCGTTTCCTACGAATGGCTGAATCTCCTTGACGGAGCAGACTGGATCGATGAAATCGGAAATTCGATTAATATAACACGTGCTTATACCAATCCGATGAACGGTGAGCAGTCACCGGCTTTCTGCAACAGGATTACGCTGTATCATCCGGAAAGTGATTCTTATGCGGATGCGGTACTTCTGAGGGTAATCCCCATTTCGGCAATGGAACAGAAATGGACTTTTCCGCAGACGGAACCGGAAAAGACTTTTGCGGAAGAAGGCATTGAAACGGAGACGGTCCAAATCGGCAATAAAAACATCAGAGGCTGTATTGCCTGCGGAAGCTGTGCGGAAAAAGGAAAATGTGTCTTTGATGATGCGGTAAACGAAATTGCACCGAAATTCGAAGAAGCAGACGGACTGATTGTTGCCTCCCCGGTTTACTACGCATCTGCAAATGCAACATTGATTGCGTGTCTGGACAGACTGTTTTACAGTACTCATTTTGACAAGAGCATGAAAGTCGGGGCGAGTGTGGTTGTCGCAAGAAGAGGCGGCTGTTCCGCGACATTTGATGAACTGAATAAGTATTTTACCATTTCGAATATGCCGGTTGCATCGAGTCAGTACTGGAACTGTGTTCACGGCAGGGAAAAGGGCGAGGCAAAAAAGGATGAAGAAGGAATGCAGACCATGAGAGTTCTCGCAAGGAATATGGCATTTCTGATAAAAAGCATTGCTCTCGGAAAGGAAAAATACGGAATGCCGAAGACAGAGGAACATGCCTGGACGCATTTTATCAGAGAGTAGTGCCCGGGATTATCCGGGAGAAGCAAAAAGGGGAAAAATATGTCTTTTATAATAACCGGTGATACTCACGGCACACTGGACATAGGAAAACTTGTCAATTATTTTAATGAGCATGAGGGAGAATTTTCCGAAGAGGATTATCTCATTATATGCGGAGATGTCGGAGTCTGCGGTTTTTCCGCCCAGAGAGAGGCAGAGACACGGGAGATTATAAGAAGTTTTCCGGTTACCACATTGTTTATTGACGGCAACCATGAAAATTTTGACCATCTGAATTCATACGGAGTTGATGAGTGGAACGGCGGCAAGGTGCACATAATCGAGAACGGAATCATTCATCTGATGAGGGGACAGGTATATAAAATCGACGGCGTGAAATTTTTCACGTTCGGCGGAGCATACAGTGTCGATAAGATTTACAGGACGGAAGGAATCTCGTGGTTTCCGGATGAAATACCGAACAGGGAAGAATATGAAGAGGGATGGAATAATCTGGAAAGAAACGGATTTGAGGTGGATTATGTCCTGTCCCATACCGGTCCCCGTGAGGTTGTTGCCGAGATGGGGTACGGAGAGATGTCCGATGATGAAATCGAGTTAAGACGGTATCTGCAGAGAGTTGCGGATTATACGGATTTTAAGGCGTGGTATTTCGGACATTTTCATGAGGATACGGAAGTGGAGGATCTTTTTTTCTGTCTTTATGACGAGATTGTCAGACTGCCGGAGTAATAGGTGGTGACAGAATACCGGCCGGAGGTGAAAAAACGGAAACAAAAAAGCCCTGAAAAACGGGCTTTTTTAATTTTTATCTTGACAGGCTAATTGCGATTAGCCTATAATAAAGCTAATCCAAATTAGCCTGATTTTCAAAGGAGTCACACTATGGATACGAAACACAGAATACTGAACGAGGCGCTGACGCTGTTTTCCGAAAAAGGATATGCAAACGTATATGTAAGCGATATCGCCGAAAAAGTGGGAATCAAAGCCCCGTCACTATATAAGCATTATAAAAGCAAGCGGGCGATTTTTGATGCAATTATCGAAGAAATGAATTCTAAATTTTCCGAACAGGCGAAGGCACTCAGCGTAAACGGAACTTCGGCCGGGGCGGATGCGGAGTTGTATAAAAATATGTCCGAGGAGCATCTTTTGAAGCTCGGAAGAGAATTCTTCTTATTCTTTCTGCATGACGATTACAACCGGAAATTCCGCAAAATGCTTACAATAGAGCAGTTCGGGAATCCGGAGCTTGCAGAAACTTACATGAATATGTATGTGGACATGCCGCTTTCCTATCAGGGGATGCTGCTGGGGATGCTGGTGCAGAGCGGTTTTTTGAAGACGGATAACGTGCAGGTAATGACGCTGCATTTTTATGCACCGATATATATGCTTCTAACCGTTTGTGACAGAGATCCGTCGAGAGAAGAGGAAACATTGAAATTACTGGATGAGCATATTAAGCAGTTTAATCGTGTTTACGGGAGGACAAAAGAATGAAAATTACTGTAATCAACGGTACGGAGAAGCATGGTGTTACATATAAATTAAAGGAGATTTTCCTTGAAACGTTTAAGGGCAGTGCGGAAATCACGGAGTTTTATCTACCCGGGGACTGTCCCTCTTTCTGTGCGGGGTGCACGGTCTGTTTTTTGACGGATGAACATAAATGCAAGGATGCGGAGTATGTTCAGAAAATACAGAAAACGCTTCTGGAAGCGGATCTTCTGGTCTTTACTTCTCCCTCGTATGTCTTTCACGCAACCGGCGCCATGAAGGCAATGCTGGATCACTTCGGTTACCGCTGGATGCCTCACCGTCCGGCAAAAGAGATGTTCGGAAAGCGTGCGGTGATTATTACCCAGTGTCTGGGAGCAGGTGATAAATCCACGGCAAAAGATATCAAAGATAGCCTTTCCTGGTGGGGAATCAGCTATATCAAAGAATGCCGGTTTAAATTAATGGGTGATATTCAATGGGAAAAACTTTCGGAAAAGAAGCGCAAAACAATGACTTCAAAACTGGAATCGACGGCAGCCCGAATGAAGAAAATAAATTATGCCAAACCGGCAAGAACAAACCTGATTACAAAATGTAAATTCTACATGGTTCGCATGATGCAGGCCGGTCTCGGGAAGGAAAATCCGGAGTACACGGATTATAAATACTGGAAAGCAAACGGGTGGATTGATAAAGTACGTCCGTGGAAATAAAATATAAGGACATGAATTATAAAATATAAGGAGCGGGTAAAAATATGAAAATAACCAAAATAGTCGTAACCGGCGGTCCGTGCGCGGGAAAATCAACCGCCATGAGCTGGATTCAGAATGGTTTTAAAGCAATGGGTTACACGGTTCTGTTTGTGCCGGAAACGGCAACCGAACTGATTACCGGCGGTGTGGCTCCGTGGACCTGCGGGGCTAATGTGGATTTTCAGAAATGTCTGTTTCATATGCAGCTGGAAAAGGAGAAAACTTTCGAGCGCGCCGCAAAGACGATGAATACGGATAAAGTCCTGATTGTGTGCGACAGGGGAGCGCTGGATAACAAAGCGTATATGAGTGCGGAGGAGTTTTCGGAGGTACTTGACGAGTTAAAATCAGATGAGGTATCTTTACGTGACAACTATGATGCGGTGTTTCATCTGGTAACCGCGGCCAAGGGAGCGGAGGCTTTCTACACCACCGCAAACAATACCGCCAGAACGGAGTAGGTTGAAGAAGCACGGGAAATCGATGACAAACTGATAGCAGCATGGACTGGACATCCGCATCTTCGGGTCATAGACAATGCAACGGATTTCGAAGAGAAAATGAGGAGACTGATCCGGGAAATTTCTTCCTTCCTCGGGGAGCCGGAGCCATACGAAATCGAGAGAAAATATCTGATTGAATATCCGGATACCGAATGGCTTAAGAAAATACCGAACTGTGAAAAAGTACAGATTATACAAACCTATCTGCGGTCGGATGATTCGGAAGAAGTACGTGTGCGGCAGCGCGGAGCGGACGGACATTTTATCTTTACGCAGACAATTAAACGGAAGATCAGTGACATAAAGCGTCTTGAGATTGAAAGACGCCTTACCGAGACGGAGTATCTTGAATTCTTAATGAACGCCGATACGACAAAGCGGCAGATTCGGAAAGACCGTTATTGTCTGGCTTACAACAATCAATATTTTGAAATTGACGTTTATCCGTTCTGGAGCAAAATCGCAATTGCGGAAATCGAGTTAAACAGCGAAGACGCAGAAGTAAGTTTCCCCGAGCAGATTAAGGTAATCCGCGAAGTTACAAAGGAAGAGGCATTTAAAAATGCAAGCCTGGCGGGTGAAACCGATCTGACAAAGTATGAAAAATAAGATTCTTTACTTTAAATAATAAAATAAAAAAATAATAATAAAATAAAACATTAAAAAAATAATCCGAAAAAGCGGCACTCCGAAAGGAGTGCCGCTTTAAAATCAGCATTAAGAATAACAGCATTTAGAATTAATGGAAAGAAGGGCCGGAAGGTTTGATTACCTTATTATCTTTGTTTATTTCATTATCCTCTTTTTTATTCATTTCTTTCATGTTATTGTTTTCTTTTTGTTTATTCTTTTCTGCTCTTAAAGTAGTCTCAAACTGGCTTCGGATATCATGAAGCGCACTCTGGCTTATCGCCATCGATAATAAGTTACTCGGAGAAAGATCCTTTGGAAGGGTTTTCATAAATGCATCCGAATCGCCGACTGCTTTTACAATCTTTTGAAAATCCTTCAGGTTTCTAAGCGAAACTTCGTTTTTTTGTTTTATGTCTTCCAGATATTTCTTTCCGCGTTCCGTGTTGGCATAATCCGCCAGAACGATTGTTGCAATGTCATACTTGTACACATTTAATTCCTTTTCGTTTAACGGTCTGGTACTTTGCCAGTTCGGAATCTTGCAAAGTCTGTCCATCGAACGAACCGCATACCGGGCAACCTTGTTCAGATCCGGAATATTTTCTTTTTGAAGTTTCCGTACAACATTTCTGCGCTGAACATCATAAAATCCGTATACTGTTGCATCATCCATTATATAGTCCAGTTTTTTCTCCAGAGTCTTTTCGAACCAGCTGAATGAAAAATCAAGCCCCTTGACTGCACTGATTCTCTTTTGACTGTATTCCGGAGCATCTGTTCCCCAATGTTTGTCTTTCTGCTTGTGAATAAAATAGTCATTGTTTGCTTTTCTTACTTTGGCAGCGGCTTCCTGGACATCCAGGGTTGCTTTTAAAAGTTTTTTGTTGCATCCCGGCTCGTACGGCTTTTTATAATCATGCATTTCTTTTTCAATTTGAAGCATCTTATTGTATTTTACGAGAAATGCATCCATTTCCTTTTCGATTTTTTTAAATTCGGAACTGCACCGGTGAAGTTTTGCTGACTGCATATATTCCTTCATTGCCTTCTGCACTTCCTTCGTAAACTGGTCTTCCTTGACATTGACACGCAGTCTTTCCGTTATTTCCGCATCTTCGATACCACGAGCGCTTTTTGCTTTCTGAAATAAAGCAAATGTTTTTTCATCAATTGCATCCGGTATTTTAGAGACGTTAATATTCTTTTCCCATGCAAAGGTTTCAATTTTTTTTGCAAACTGCAGGATATTCTTATCCGGTTTTATTCCTTCTTTTTCTTTGTTCTGCAGTTCTTTATTATAATTTGCTACTGCATTCTTAATCAGAAGGCATCCCTGCAAAAGCTGTATTTTTCCCGTTTTTTCCGTCTTATAGTATATCGGATTGGCCGAACTGCCGGATTTCCTGATTATAAATTCCGGGGTTCCCAATCTGGTAATATTTATAAGACTATCCTTAAAATCACGATATGCATCCGTTTCCTGCGGTTTCGGATTTAAACTGTTCATTTCGCGAATTAATTGATTCGCTTCCTCTTTCATATTAATAATAGTCTGGTTTTTGAGTTCATCAGACCGGTTTTGCTGATCCCTCATACTGAACTCTTTTACCGAAATCTGATAGTCAGTCATTTTACTGATGTTTTTATAAAGCTCGGGAACCTTATAAAAAACAGATTCACCCTCAGGAATAATCCCTTCTTTTACAACAAATCCGTTCAGGTCCGGCGAGCTCTCACCAATCCATCCGGAGATGGTTTCTTCATAATCCATCTTCTCGTCGTTGTTTTTAGGGTTTACCAGCTTGGAACCGGTTTTCTTTAACTCTTCATAAAGAGAATTAAATACAGTGTCGGCAGGATATCCGGGCGCTTTTTTACCGTCTATATTAAAGCTTTCGCCAGATAGCATCTGCATTGACATGCCGAATACTTTAATTGCCATAAAATTATTAGTGATCTTACGTCCGACCGGATCCTGATAACGCACAAGCTTTTCTCCGAGTTTTCTCATAAACTTGGGATCATCCTTAAGCAGTTCAATTTCCGGCATATTTGCATTCGCAAGTTTTTCCGTCATTTTCTCACTTTTTTTCATTGCATCCAAAACCATCGAAGTGTGACGGTCAGCAAATTCATTTGAGATTGCCTTAATTATTTGTACACTTTCCGGTGTCAGCGAAAATACCATTTTCATTTCACCGTTTATATTCACCTGTTTTGGCTCTATTTTGATTCTGTTTTTAATGGAATTGGAATAGGCTTCACGCATCTGCGCCGTTATCTTTTCCTCTTCTGTCAGATTATCGATATCGTTACGGTCTTTTTGCGAGTACTTGCGTTTAATGCCTTCCTCATTAATCCTGTTAAATAATGCTTCCGCCAGATTGACAAATTCTTTAATATCGTTCTTTTCCAGGCAACTGTCAAATTTTTGTCTGGATTTAAGATATTCCTCATCCAGATTCATCAAATCATCGATGGTTCTGCTCCATCGATGATTTGTGGATGTGCGCTGTTCCGGAAGAATTGTTCCCCTGAAAATCTCACTCTTCGGATAAGAGTCATTAAGAAGAATTAGTGCATCCGATCCAAGCTTTGCTTTTGCCAGAACGCTTAAATTGTCATTTAATGTGTTAATCTGCGATTTTACTTTTTTTTCATATTCATTTTCTTTCGCATGATATGCCTCGTTAGACTGTGCATCGTAAAGAAGATAATCCTGAAACAATTTCAGTCTTTCCTCTTCTTTTAATTTCTCATATACTTTCTGGTTAGTAAGTTTCGCTTCAATTTCCTGCTTTTTTTCTTTTGCCTGATTAATGTCGCTCATTTTTCCACTTCCTTCTTCTGTGTGTTCCTTCTGCTGTGTGACTGTGAATATGTATTAAAAAATGAATAATTTCACCCGGACATCGATACCGGATATTTACACTTTACGATACCGTGTCCATCCCGTGTCCAACAAAAAAGTTGACATGAAAAAAATAAAGATATATTATATCAAAAAGATATATCAAAATGATACATAAAGAAAGAAACGCAGATTATGGAGAACAATAAAGTGAACGCAGCATATATCATTCTCAAAATCATAATGATTGTTCTGATTGTATTCTTTGCAACGGACGGCATTATGCAGATAATTTCCTATTCGTTTTACAAAGGTGACAGGCAGCTGGAAGAAATATTATATAAGCCGGAGGAAATCCGGATTTCCGACCGCTTGTATGGTTACGGATACAACCTGGACAAAGAATCGGACAAAGTGATTTTGTTCTTCGGCGGTTCCATGTACATCGCTTATAATACAATCGGAATGTACGGCGGAGCATTTGACTGTCCGATGCTTTCGGCGGATTATTACGGGACGCAGAAAAGCAAAGGGAAAATGAATCTCCATACGATGCAGAAGACTGCGGAGGAATTGTACGATTATGCGAAAGTTCAATATCCGGATAAAGATATTTATATATTCGGTCACAGTTATGGTTGCGGAATGGCTGCATATCTTGCAAGTGTAAGGGATTGCAGGCATCTGGTGCTGGCGTCGGGATATCGTACAAGTGCAGACATGTATAATAAAATCATTCCGATTTTTTGGGGGCCGCTGCAGGTATTTATAAAAAATAATATCCGGGCGGACCGATATGCCGAAAAAACTTCCTGTCCGGTTACGGTCATCGGGTCGGATGCCGATGAAACGTTAAGCGATTCGCTTCAGCGTAAGCTTGCCGGATGTTATAAGAATTCGGAATGTAAAATTTTCAGCGGAATTAAACATGCGGATTATTTTACAACGGACGAAGTCATTATGTATGTGAAAGAGAATGTGTTAAAGTGATTTATATACGGAATCAGGGAAAGAGGTATTATCGTTATGGCCAGGGAAAAGAAGATTAATGTGGTGATTCTCGGACTTTTGAATCATGAGGATTTGACGGGATATGACATAAAAAAACGGATTGACGAGGCAATCGGTTTTTTCTGGAAAGGAAGTTTCGGAAATATTTATCCTGCACTGAAGGAACTGGAAGAAGGAAAATACATTAAAAGCCGTACCGATTCAGCGGGGAACAGGGAAAAAATACGGTACCGCATTACGGCGAAAGGGAAAAAGTTACTGGAAGACTGGCTTAAAGAAGAGCAGATAAGCAATGAACTGCGCTATGAGACACTTTTAAAACTGTTTTTTGCAGGTGCCTCTGACCGGGAGACTGCCCTTCGTAACATTGAAGTATTCGAAGGAGAAATCAGGCGGGATCTGGGGATTTTGAAGGTGTACTGCAAATCATTGGAATCGATTAAAGATGACGGAGATCATATTTACTATTATCTGACCGTTACTTTCGGAGTGGATACGTATGAGGCATATCTTAAGTGGTGTACGAAAGCGAAGAAGATATTGGGAAAATAACAAAAGGATTGTTGCTCATTACAAGTATAATTTGCCTTCCGGGTGCGGTATTGATTATAATAAAAAGCGCGGAGTTTATTTCGTTCCGTATGCGGGAAATCCTGTTGATTGCGGCAACTGCGCTTTTTTATGACGTTCAATTTGAAATTCGCCCATAAGATTATGGAAAAAGTAACTGCGGGAAACAGTCCCGGCGGGCGATGACAATTTTAAGGGAGTAGTATGAGTTCTTATAATACGGAATGGGTTCAGACAAAGAATGAACTGGTGGATGAGATAATAAAACTGGGATTTCCAGCGGAACTCGGTGAAACGATTGCGAAGAATCTCGGAAGTCCGAAGGCGATGGAACGTATGATTTCCTATCTTCGTTACGTGAAACCCCGCACGGATGAACTGATAGTCGATGAAATGCTTGCAATCTGTTCCGATATTGCGGCGTGGAAAGACAAAAAAGCAAGCGAACAGGCGAATGCCGCATATAACGAACTGCTGAACGGAGGTTTTGGAGAAGAATGAAAGGGATACTTAAAACAAAAAGACTGATTCTCAGAAGATGGGAGGAAAGCGATGCCGATTCCCTGTTTGAATATGCCAAAAATCCGGATGTGGGACCGATTGCCGGATGGCCGCCGCACCGGAATGTTGAGGAAAGTCTGGAAGTCATTGGAAATGTTCTTAACGGAAAAGAGGCATATGCCGTCTGTTTAAAAGAAGATAATAAGGCAATCGGAGCAATTGAACTAAAATTAAACGGTAATACCGATTTAACGGAGCGTGACGATGAATGTGAACTCGGTTACTGGCTCGGAAAACCGTTCTGGGGACAGGGCCTGATTCCGGAAGCTGCACGGGAATTACTTCGTCATGCTTTTGAGGATCTCGGAATGACGAAGGTCTGGTGCGGTTACTACGAGGGGAATACAAAATCAAAACGCGTTCAGGAAAAACTGAAATTCCGGTATCAGTGGAAATCGGAGAATGTGGATGTGCCGTTAATGAACGAAAAAAGAACGGGTCATGTAAGCAGCATGACAAAGGACCAGTGGCAGTGGGACAGAATGTATGAGGCAGCGGCGGCGGTACGGAACGAGCGCAGAATTTCCGAATACGTTACCTGCGGGGAGGTGTCCGCGGCAATCCTTTCCTCTTCCGGTAAAATCTATACCGGTGTCTGTATCGATACCTGTTCCACACTCGGTATCTGTGCGGAGAGAAATGCCATTTTTAATATGGTTACAAACGGTGAGCAGGAAATCCGAAAAGTTCTTGCAATTCTTCCGGACGGATCTTCGGGTGCACCGTGCGGTGCCTGCCGTGAACTGATGGTCCAGCTGATGCCGGAAAAATACAAAG
>JAILAD010000046.1 GCA_024681795.1 Lachnospiraceae bacterium
ACTGTCCCCGGGTACAAAAAGGAAATCCGGCTTTTATGCAGAATATTATAGATAAAAGAAAACTGAATAAACAACAAATCCTGGAAAGGAGGAAAATATGATTTACGGAATCTGGAATTTTAGTTCGGCACCCATTCCCGCTGCACACGCCAGGGATTTGGTTACAGTATGTGCCGCCACAAAACTGACCGGAATCTTTGACGAACAACCTGCAACACCACCCGCTGCACCAAATTATGCTACACCCCCTGTTCAACCGGCATATTCGCAAGTACCTCCTCCATTCGGATGTGGAAAAAGTGCCATGATTCAGCTTTGGGAACTGGCGCTTAACAATAACCCGAATCAGCAATAAAATACGGACTCGTTTAAAACGGGTCCGTTTTATTTATGCGAAAATCATGGGGACTGTCCCCGGCAGTTCACATAGGGACTGTCCCCGGCTAAACCGGGAGGGACTGTCCCCGGGAACACACATGGGGACTGTCCCCATACAACTCACATTAATGGTGCCTGATTACTTCAAAACGCTGCAGGGAAACCTCCTCATCCTGTCCGATTCCCGCCTTGTATTTGGAAATTGCAATCTGATCCTCCACCGTATCCACTCCCTCAAGATCCGGCAAAAGAAGACCTCTGCGATATCCCTTTGTTACTATTACACCGTATTTCTTCACATCCAGCTCATCCGGCGAGGAAATCTCTTCCGGCTCACCAAGCACATCGACGGAAATATCAAGCGCAGATAATTCCTCCTCGGTAACAGCCGGAAAGCGCGGATCTTTTGTAGACGCACTGATTGCATTCCGGATAATCTCTTCGCCAATACAATCCGTCGTAGCAAGAATGGTTCCGATACATCCCCTTAAACTTCCTCCCTTATGAATCGAAACAAAAGCCCCCGCTCTTCTTTCCTTCATTTCAGAGGGAACATCATCCGGCAGCGTAATAATTCTGTTTTCCCTGATATATGTTTCAATTGTCTGTCTCGCCAATTTTACGTATTCATCCATATCTTCCGCCTGTCTCCCTTATCCTCACATCAGCAATGTCTCATATCTTTTTAAACAAAAATCACTGCCTCGGGAAAAAACTGCAAATCCCGTATCCGACCCCCGTCACATCCTCGTGTGAATACTGCGTTGCCTTGACATCAATTCCATCCAGCGCACCTGCCATAATCACAAATGACCGGTGCCCGCATTCCGCCGCCTTGTCGCAAAAGGCCTCATCAAAATCAAATAGTTCCCCGAAAGCACCCCTTGAACAAACATCCATGATGCGCTCATCATACTCGGGACCCTCTTTGGTAAATCCATACGGACCATACTTCTGTAGTTTATGGGACAAATCCCCGCTCGCCACATAGACAATCCTGCGATTCAGACGCTCGACCGCTCTTTGTACCGTCTTTCCAAATTCGTAATGTTTTTCATACGAAAGTCCGGAAAGACCGATTCTTACAATTTTTCCGTCCTTATAATATTTTCTTATAAAATAAAGCGGCACCATTGTTCCGTGGTCCAGATCTTTTTCCAATTCGCCTTTTGTCCCGGCCTGTAATTTTTCTTCTGACGAAAGACGACAGATTTCATCCACCAATCCGGTGTCGTATTTCTCATCGAATTTCACTTCAGGTGCACGGAATCTGGCAAACGACCCTTTCGCTCCCTCACCTGGAGAAATATGAAAATAGTCGTAATACATCTCACTGTGCGGACTTGAAATTACAATCGTATCCGGTTTTAAATCCGCGATTTCTTTCGCAACTCTCTCGTATGCTTCCGTTGTTTTTTGAATCTGTGCTTCCCCGCCGCGTCCGACATTCGGAACGATTAACGGAGGATGAGGCACCATAAATGCAGCTAAAATCGGCATTTTTCACCTCCCACATATACTTCCTTCAGGTTCAGTTTTTCATCACAAATCAGAAAATCCGCATATCTTCCGGCCTCAATTGCCCCGACTGTTTGATTTCCGATTATCCTCGCAGGCAATTCGGTAGCCGCAAAAACAGCTTCCTCCGGAGAAATACCGAAACGCATCAGATTCAGCATGTCCTCATAAATACTGCTTGCCGCCCCTGCCAAAGTACCGTTTTCAAGCCTTGCAACTCCTCCGCTTTTATGGATTTTTTGCCCGGAAAGCATATACTCACCATCCGGCATTCCCATGCAGGAAAGGGCGTCGGAAATCAGGCAGATTCTTCGCGGAAACAGTTTAAACGCCGTTTTGACAACACTTTCGTGAACGTGAATTCCGTCCGCAATAATTTCTGTCGTGACGTTTTCTCTCTCCGCTGCTGCCGGAATTATACCCGGCTTTCTGTGGTGAATCGGATTCATGGCGTTAAACAAGTGCGTCACATGGCTTGCTCCCAGTGTAAATGCACGTTTTGCCTCCTCATAGGTTGCAGCTGTATGTCCCAGCGAAATCACGAGCCCGGAGGATTGTTCCGGAGAAACAAAATATGATTTCTGAAGTTCCGGTGAATTTATCGGATTTTCCGAACCGGAGAGAACACCCTTAATAAATAAATCTGCATCTTTCGTTTCGGGGGCAAGATCGATGATGCGTATCCGTCCGGCACTTTGGGAAAATATTTCCCGGAAAAATACAAGATCCGGTTTCCGCAGAAAAACCTCATTCTGTGCACCCTTTTTCTCAGGCGACAGAAACGGACCTTCCATCCGCATTCCGAGAATTCTCGCCATTTTCCGGTTTGCACTTCCGTCTGCAATTTTATCTTCAAATGCCGCAATATTGCCCGCCGCACGAAGATAATCTTCTTTGGGAAGCGTCATCGCCGTCGGCAAAAACGAGGTAACGCCCGCCGATGCAAGATATTCTGCCATCCGTTGTAACTCCTGTCCGTCACAATCTGAAAAATCGACTCCTGCCGCTCCGTGGATATGAATGTCTACCAAACCGGGAATTACAGTGGCTCCTTTTAAATCAACCACATCCGAACCGACTATTGTTTTAATTTCCGGACTTTCCGTCAAAATCTCCCGAAATCGTCCGTCTTCTGTATGAAATCCGCCCGGCAGAAATTTTCCGTTTACAAATATTTTCCCGTTTATAAAAAACATAATCCGTGCCTCATCGGGGACTGTCCCCTGCTCATCCGGAGGGGACTGTCCCTGTGCATTCCCGGGGACTGTCCCCGTCGCGCCCCTTACTCATCCGGGAGGGACTGTCCCCGCTGCGCCCCTGCGCATTATTTTTTCCCGTCACGTTTTGCAGCGGTTTTCTTTTTTGCTCCCGTTTTCGCTTTTACAACTTTTTTCTCTTTTTCCGTATCCGAAGAACTCTCCGAATTATCAAACGTGATTCCGAGAATCTCCGCCATGTCATATGTATCAAGTCTGGATCTGTCAATCATCGCATCCGCCAGAGCCTTTACTTTCTCTTTATTCTCACGGATAATCTGTGACGTATATTCAAGTTCCCTTGCAAGAATCTCATTTAATTTCGCATAATAGGTTTCAGCCAGCGGGGATTTCAAAATAGTTTCCATCGGCAGGCAGGCAAGGAATCCCTCCTCCATTCCGAATGTGGTCAAAATAGCAGCGGCAATCTCCGTTGCATATTCCAGATCGTTGGACGCGCCGGTGGTAAGTCCCCCTTCTTTCTTATCTGAAAATACAATTTCCGCAGCTCTTCCGGCAAGTTTAATCCGAATCAGTTTCAGGAGTTCCTCTTTGGAGTACCCGACAGCCGTTTCATCAATCCGCTGACGAACCAGACCGAGATACCCCCCTCTGGCAATAATGGTTGCATATTCCGGAGTAAAACGTCCGAATTTGAATTCGTCGCTGAAAAATCCCATGAACGCATGCCCTGCTTCATGAATTGCCGTCGTGTAGATATGCTCCTTCGCATAATTCTTCTCTTCGCCGTAAATACTTTCTTCAAAGCAGGCCATAAGAAGATCCGCAGTAACCGGAATCCCCCGTTCCGCAGCCTGACCGACTGCAAGTTCAATAACGGTCTCGATATCCGATAAGGATCTGCCGGCGGTAAGATCCGCAAAATCCAACATGTCGTTTTCCGTAAGCATATTTAAATTAAACTGTTTTTCTTTCAAAAGCTCCTGTTTCTTTTTCAGGAACTCGACACGCTCATCGCGGTCAGGCCATTTCATATAGATTTTCTTGGTAAAACGCCTAAGCAGCGCATCGTTTAAGTAGATATTTTTCTCGCCCAAACGCGGTTCCGATGCAGCATTGGTCGCAGCGATAACGAAAACCGGTTTAGCATGCCGGTCGAAACCGTTCATTTCCGTCATCAGCTCTTTCGTGATGGATTCAATTCCGCCGTATTCCACCGGCCTTGCAAAAGACTCGATTTCATCGATAAAAATAATGCTCGGCGCATATTTTCGTGCCAGCCGGAATACGTCTGCAATACGTTTATCACGCATGACAAACTGTGTTCCCGTCGTACTGATAAACGGGCATCCCGCTTCGCACGCCATGGCTCTTGCAAGCTTCGTTTTTCCGGATCCGGGAGGGCCGTAGAAAAGGATACCCTTTGAAATCTGCTGCCCGGATTTGGCATATTCTTCAGGATCGCGAATGTAGTTAATGAAGCGCTTGAGTTCCGCGATTGCATTTTTTCCGCCGACAATGTTGTCAAAACTGTCGCGGTTTTCGGGTGTATCCGCAATAAAAATTTCTCTTGACTCGGAATCCATGCTGAGTTCAAGGCGGAAATCCAGAATTTTAAGTTCTATGACGGCATTGTTCTCACCTGTTTCGGAATTTTCCTCTTCCGTAAAACGGTGTCCGATTTCAAAGTTCAGGCGCTGTCCGCGAGAATACAATTTTTCTATTTTTTCCGAAAGGAACTTTTCATAACAGATGTCGTAAAGCTTCTGCATGCGGCCTTCGGGCTTCATCTGGCGGGGAAGTTCAAGAATTCCCTTTACACCCTCCGCCAAAAATTCCTGCCGGTCGACATAGTCAATATGACGGTTGTTCAATTCCATGCAGTAAACATCCGGGTGCTTTTCCAGGGAAAGAACCCATTCCAGAATTTTTCTTCCGCGCGTATTTTTATGACTTAAGCCCTCTAACGGAATCTCTTTTTTCGTCTTGCTTTCCCGCATGAACGGATCGATTAAAATCGCCGAAATCTTATGTTCCTTGATTTGACGGACAATGTAATCCTCCGGTTTATTTTTTTCTTTTTCACCATATGCGTAGTAAATCTGAACGGGTGACTTGGCGGAGGAAAACTTTCCGCGGTCCGTGGTATTGCAGACAATAAGTACGGCCGGTTTTTCCGGCATAACGGTCAGTTCGCTTACCAGGTCTTCGTCCTCGACATCAAGACGTACAATAACGTTGTCCTTATTTTTTGTGGCCTTTCTGTAGTTTTTCGAATCTTCACCGACACGCTCCGTAATTTTATAAATTGCTTCTTTAATAAAATTCCCGCTCCTCGAAGCTGCAACGCGCGCATCCAAACCGGCTCCCATGTGATAAAGGAATAAATACGGGAAAAGGGAATCATCGAATTCACACTTGAAACCGAGTTTTTCGTTAATGATTTTCGCGCCGTTTTCCATCCCGTTTTTGATAATCGGAATGAGCTTTACGGCATCAATGTAATTGAAACCGATGATACTTCCTTTTCTTAAACGGGACATAATCTCGGGCGGCATCACGGCATTTCCTGACGAATCTTTGTCTGCCAAAACCGCATCGGCAAGCGTTTCTTCCGAAAGCGCGGAAAGGCTCATTTCACGCTTTCCTTCAAAGAAATCCCTTCCGGCATTTGTGGTAAAAATAACAACCGTATTTGTAAAATCCACATCGGACTGCGTATAGATATCCCGAAGGTGTCCGCCTTCCAAAATCGAAAGGAACTGATGGATGGTGTTGATGTGAGCTTTTTCGACCTCATCGAAAACCAAAATTGCGGTCGGATTTTCCTCAACATACGCGGTAAGTTCCCCGGGCTTTGAATTTTTCCAGGTTTTTTCGAAGCCGACCAGACCGTTAAAACTGCTGCTGTGTGCATACTCGCTCATGTAAAAAACTTTATAGGGGCGGTTGCTTAATTCGGCAGCTGTCTGTGCGAGATAGGTTTTGCCTACACCGGGAGGTCCGACAAAAAGAAAAGTGCTTTCCGGACCACTTAAGTTTTCATTGTCGCGGACTGCCCCGTCATAAAGTCCTTTTACAAATTTGCGGACGGCGTCATCCTGACTGATGACTTTTTTCAAAATGTCTTTCTGAAGATTGACGTAATGCTGTGAAAAATCCACAAAGTCAATTTTTTGTTCTGTCTGCAGTTTTTGTTTGCTTTCATAATTCTTGTCGAGATAAACCAAAGAGAAATCAACCAAATCCGCACCGTAGACAATCTCTCCGGCTGCGCTCTTGCGCCTGATATATGCCTCAAGGGCTCCGATATATTTCCGGTTTGGATTATTCCCTGAAATTTCACTTTCCATATAACGGAAAAAAATACGATTAAACAATTCGAGTTTTTTCAGAAGTTTTATTTCATCATTGTCCTCCGGAGCGTATTCCGGATCTTTTGCGTTAAAAAATTTAAAAATAATATCCCGGAACGAATTGGCGGTCTTTAAATTCGGAAAATCGGAAATGATTTTTACAACGGGAGCATAGACCCTGAGTTCATCCACGCTTACATTCCCGTTTGCTTTAAGAATGTTAAATTTGACAAATCTGTAATAAGCGCACATGAAACCGTAAATGGGAAGCTGCGGACACAGAAGATCGTCCAGTTCCAGCGTATTGGCATCAATAATCGAATTTGCCAAAGTGAAATCATACGGATTCGTGTAATCATCCGTACCGAGAGCAAGGATTCCCCACGCGGAGTCGTGTACGTTTTTGATATATTTCAGTCTGAAATCCATAAAAGAAGACATAATCTATTTTTCCCCCTAAAAAATGATGTATTGATTATAGCATAGATGACTCTGCGGGGACAGTCCCTCCTGCTGCGCGGGGACAGTCCCTTCCGGGTCAATAAAATACGCCACGGGGACTGTCCCCCGTGGCGCATCTGTTCCCCTTCCGGGGGACTGTCCCCACAGAAAAATCACGCAGCATCCATGTACGCTTTCAGTTTTTTCCCAAAATAGGGATGTCTTCTTATTTTTTCAAGTGCTTCTTTGTTAATCTGGCTGATACGCCCGGGAGTAACGGAAAGCGCATCTGCAATTTTCGCAAAAGACAACCCGTCCCCGCCATGCAAGCCAAAGTGCAGAATTACGACCGCCTGCTCTCTTTCGGAAAGTATCCCGACTGCCTCTGACAGAAGCACGTGAAGCTCATTTTGAACACAGTAATCTTCTGTATTTGCCTCCGGATCAGCGTACAACTCTCCTAATGTACAATCATTTTCTTCTCCTTCAACGGAAACTTCCTTATCAAATATAAGGCTTGCCACAGGCAGATTTCTCCTTCTTTCCACCTGTTTCACACTCATTTTTATTTCTTCCGCTATTTCCAAAACAGACGGTTTGCGGGATAACTTTTGTGTCAGGGCAATCTCTGCCTTCTCAATATTATTTTTTATTATCTGTGCATTTTCCGGAATACGAATGCAGTTTTTCTGTTCGTATTCCGCTCTTTTGATTGCGCGATAAATACAGGAAGCTGCATATGTGGAGAATTTTGTATTCCGATTATTATTATACTTTTCTATTGCCCTGCGAAGACCGAAATAGCCCTCCTGAAATGCATCTTCCCTACTGAGTTCGGAGTGCTTAAAATACCGGCAAACCATAAAATCAACAAAGCGCAAATTATGCTCTTCGAGTTCTTGTTTTGCCTTTTCGGCGCTCTCTCCACCCTTTGAGATTTCCCTGAAAAGATATTCCGTCCGTTCTTCACTGAGTTTCGAAATTTGGTGGATCCGACTAAAAATCGGTCTGCCAAAGTCAGTTTCTCCATACTGCTCTGACGGGTTGCTTTCCACCTCGTCAATCAAATAATCAGTTTCGACATCCTGAAATTCTGAGCATTCCTCCTCAATTTCTTCAGTTTTCCGGCTTTCCGATTCACCTTCTCTCTCTGCTTCCGTTTCGGATTCTAAAATCAGTTCTTCTTCATAATCAAGTGCATCAAACATATTGTGTCTCCTTCCTTTTTAACAGGTGTTTTTTCTTAACACCCGGACTTTTACATACCTCATACATTTCGTACAGGTTGTATTAATCCGCATCATCAGTTACATTTTTTAAATATGACAAATTGTCTGCACTTCACAGGGACTGTCCCCGTGATTATCCCAAGGGACTGTCCCCGATTCACGCCGGGGACTGTCCCCAAGGAATACCCAAGGAATAACTTAATATTCCTCGTACTCTTCAAATTCGGTATAAACAACCACATCGTCAAGGGAATAACCGAATTCGCCGCAAAATTCAACCATCTTATCGATGGAAGGTGCCTTCTTTCCGCTTTTCCAGTTATCGATAGTAGTCGATGTTACCCTGAAATAATGCATCAGCTGCCGGTTGGTTTTGAGTCCCTGCATATTTGCAAGACGGACTAAATTTGGCCCGGTTTGAGTTGGATCGTAAGCTCTCTTCATTTTCATTAAAACCCTCCCGAAAGTAATAAAATCCCCGCATGACAAACATCATGCTTCAACTAAAGATATTGCATTTTCATGGAATCTTAATTGTTAGAAAAACTTCGCTCAGAATGTTTTAAAAAGTTTAAAACTTGACGCATTCATTCAAATGTGATAGATTTAGTATAGAAACCTGTAATTCGAATGAAATTTTGTCCTCTGCAAAGGACAAGAGAACTGAAGTTAGTTCTGAAATAGCAGCCACCTGCAAGTGGCTGTTATTTTTTTCGCACAATATTACTATTCTTCATCTCCGTTTTATTTCCTTTTTATTTTTTCATTTTCCAAAAATAAACCTCATAAAAACAGATAAAAAATTACTGGGTAGCGGGGTACAATTACAATATAGCACCAGAAACCAAAAACATATAACAACTCATAGTTGCACTCCGGCAGAATACCTATGGGGAACCTGTGGGAACCTGTGGGGACTGTCCCTTCGGAAAACATTGGGGACTGTCCCCGTTTCCCCGTTGCCCCGTTGGGGACTGTCCCCGTTTCCCCGTAAACCTATTAAAAAAGCAACTCTGACGTCTGATTCCGACAGGTATCGCCTTTTTCATTTAAAATAATTTCCAAAGACCCCTGGTTTCTTCCGGACAGCTTAGTTTCCATATCCAACGTCTGCACACGGTCACGAAGAATGTTTTTAATGGTTCGGCATCCGAATTTACCGTTAGCCAGCTCATACAATGCTTCATAAACATTTTTATCCGCCCTGATAGAGATGTGGAATTCTTTCTCCATTTCGGAAATGTTTAAATCAATAATGTTGCGGACAGCTTCTTTGGTAAGTTTATGATAATTAACAACAGAACTGAGCCTGCCGACAAATTCATTCAAAGCGCCGGCCTCAAGAAGTTCTTCTCGGGTAATATCGTCATAATGCTCTCTTTTTTCCTTTTTTTCGCCAAAGGAAATGGTCTTATCGTCATCCTTTTCAGTCCTTAAAAAGTCAAAAGCTCCCATTGCAATAAACAGTGTATTGTTGGTATCGATTACCTTGCTACCACTCTTTGACCTTACGGGGCATCCTTCCATAATGGTTAAAAGACCATGTTGAACTGCTGCATTTACGTTGGTTCCTCCGGTTGTAAAACTGGGAATAACCTTTTTATCAATTTCATCAAGGAACACAATTCCGATTCCGTTTGAATTCGACCTTTCCAAAAGGCCTCCAACCACGCTGCTCGGATCATTTCCTTTAAAGCCGGCTTCAGTGAGCGCAGAACAATCCACAAACTCAACCGGGAGAAAGAACATATTGGTCTTAAAGTACTCCTTCATGGCGCGGTATGTTTCCGACTTGCCACACCCTGAAGGTGCCGCCAATAAAAACGGAAGGGTTTTTTCGCTGCCTGCGGCAACCAGTTCAAGATAGTGATAAACATTGTAACAGACTTTTTTTAAATTCTCCTGACCGATGACACGCTTCTCAATCTCAGTGATAAACTCTGACAGGGAAACATGCTGCAGCCACTCTCCGACAGCGTCACGATATTCATCTTCGGTATAAAATCCCATGCGGGACATCATCTCTTTATACATTACTTTATCCATTTCTTTTCTGTATGCCTCCGTTTCTGCTGTAATATCGATTTCACCAAATTCATCTGTTCTTATTTCATCTGTTCTTATTTCATCTGTTTTTTTATTCTTTGCCATAATTATTCTCCTTCATAATTCATTCGTGTCCCACCGGGGACTGTCCCTCATGATTCCTCGTGATTCTGTTTTTGTCCCGCCGGGGACTGTCCCCGTAGTCCCCGTAGTCCCCGTAGGGACTGTCCCCGAAGTCATCACCTCTTCATTACAATTACATCAATCAAACCGTAAGCCAGTGCCTCTTCTGCAGTCAGCCAGTTATCGCGCTCGGTATCCTTCGCGATTTTCTTAAGCGGCTGGCCGCAACGTTTCGCAAGAATACGGTTTAATTTGTCACGGGTAGCAAGAATATGTTTTGCTGCAATATCCATATCCGTTGCCTGGCCGCGCATTCCACCGAGCGGCTGATGAATCATAATCTCTGCATTCGGCATTGCCATCCTGTGCCCGGGCTCACCGGCCGCGAGAAGGAAAGATCCCATAGAAGCCGCAAGTCCCGTTGCAATGGTATAAACCGGACAGGACACGTATTGCATGGTGTCGTAGATACTCATACCTGCCGAAACGGAGCCGCCCGGCGAATTGATAAACATGGTAATCGGCGCCTCCGGATCCTCGCTTTCCAAAATCAGAAGCGAATTGTTGATGATCTCTGCAGAGATATCATTTACCTCTCCGTTTAAGGAAATAATTCTGTCCTTCAGCAACCTGGAACCTAAATCCATCACCGTTTCGTACCCGTTCTTTTTTACCGATACCATCGGTGCAATGATGCATTTTTCTTCATTTTCACTTGTCTTAATTTCCTGATTCTGCAAATAATTCCGTAAATACATTCTAAACTCCTCTCTTTCCCTTTAATTTGCATTAATTAATTTGCTTTGATTAATTTGCTTTAATTAATTTGCTTTAACTTTCTTCGTTTTCTCTTCTGTCTCTAATGTATCGTCAATTAATACAAACCCTATAGACAACTTTTGGTTGTATCCTGAAATTTGCTTTAAAATCCCGTATTTTATGGACATATCCTCTTATCGGCGTATAATATTTATATACGTGAGCACTTATTTCTCATACAAAAAATGACAGGGGGGGGAAACCATTTATGGATGAAAGATTAGTTGATTTACGTTCTTCCAAGAACAGGGAAGCAAGAATTAAAATAATGCAGGGACATTTTGCGACGCAGAACTCCCACATTAACACCTACATTGACATGTCTACCGTAAAATGCCGGCAGAACAATGCACTTGTTTCCGCCAAAGCACTGGCAGACGAGTATATGCTGACGCTCTCCTTGGACACCATCGTGTGCCTGGACGAAACGGAAGTCATCGGTGCATTTATGGCCGACGAACTCTCACACAGCTACAAATCCGGTTTAAGCTACGGAAACAACATTTCCGTCATCACACCGGAAGTAAACTCAATGGGACAGATGATTTTCCGTGACAACAAAATCCGTATGGTCGACGGTATGAAAGTATTGATTCTTACGGATTCCATCACCTCCGGAAAAACAATCCGTCAGGCAATCGATTCCGTCATTTACTACGGCGGACAGGTTTTCGGCATTGCCGCAATTTTCTCTGCGGTTACCAAATGTGCCGGAATCGAGGTAAAATCCATTTTCTCGGTATCCGACATACCGAATTACGGCTACTACTCCAGAGATAACTGTCCCATGTGTGCAGCCGGACAAAAGCTGGAAGCACTGGTAAACGGTTTCGGATATTCAAAGTTGTAACAACTCCCGCGAGTGAGGTTCCGGAACCTCCCGTACCCTGAAAAGCCGGGATAATACTTTTCACAATTCTGTACATAAAAAGCAGGCGCTGCGGGGCCACCGCACTGCCTGCTTAAATTTTATATTTTTCGGCTTATCCTTCCCGACGAAACAATTCCGTCTGCCTGAACCTGCCTTTCCGGCCAAACCACTCAGCCGCACACCGTTTTAAACCCTGAATAAAATCACATTTGCCATTCCGAAATACACCATCAGCGAAATCGCATCCACCATGGTGGTAATAAAAGGAGATGCCATTACGGCCGGATCCAGTCCGAGTTTCTTTGCAATCATCGGGAGCGTGCATCCGATTACCTTGGCAACCATTACGGTTAATACCATCGTAATGCACACCGTCAGCGCAACCGCAAGGGTGACATTCGGATTATGCATGATAATCCGGTCCACCAGCATAATTTTTACAAAACAGGCCGCCGCCAATGCAGTTCCGCATAAAATTGCCGTCCGGAGTTCTTTCCATATGACACCGATTAAGTTGCTGAATTCAAGCTCGCCGAGGGAGATCGCACGAATAATCGTAACAGATGACTGCGAACCCGAATTACCGCCCGTATCCATCAACATCGGAATAAACGCGGCCAGCACGACCTGTGCCGCCAGTGCATTTTCAAACTTTGTCATAATAATTCCGGTAAACGTCGCGGACACCATCAACAGCAAAAGCCACGGAATACGGTGCTTAAACAAATCAAAAACACTCGACTTAAGATAGGTCTTGTCGGAAGGCGTCATACCTGCCATGATTTCGATATCCTCGGTAGCCTCGTCTTCCATGACATCCATAGCATCGTCGAACGTTACGATTCCGACGAGCCGCAAATCCGAGTCGACCACGGGCAGCGCGATGAAATTATATTTGGAAAGTTTTTGTACAACTTCCTCCCGGTCATCATGTGTGTTCGCAAAAATCACATTCTGATCCATCATCTCTTTAATTAAGGTATCTTCATCCTGCGCAAGCAGCAAATCCTTTACGGTTACAAAACCGATCAGTTTCCTGAACGATGTTACGTAGCAGGTATAAATGGTCTCCTTGTCAAAGCCCGTACGCCTGATTCGTAAAATCGCCTCCTTCACGGTCATGTCCGGCCGGAGCGTTACATACTCGATGGTCATGATACTTCCGGCGGAATTTTCCGGATACCGTAAAATTTCGTTAATGTCCTTTCTCATGACAGGGTCGGCCTGCGCCAGAATTCTTTTTACCACGTTCGCAGGCATTTCCTCGACAATGTCAACCGCGTCGTCGACATAGAGTTCATCTAGGACTTCCTTTAACTCGCTGTCCGAAAAACCGCGGATTAAAAGTTCCTGCCGGTCGGACTCCATTTCAACGAAAGTCTCCGCCGCAATTTCCTTCGGAATCAGACGAAACAACACAGGAAGCCTGCTTTCGTCCATCTCTTCAAATGCGGAAGCGATGTCGGCAGGATTCATCGTCACGAGTATTTCTTTTACCGTAGGGTATTTTTTTTCTTCAAGAAGCGTAAGCAGTGTGCTTACAATGATAGATACGTCTTTAGTCTCAGCCAATGGTCTTTCCTCCTAAGTACAATCATTCAGAAGTACAGTCATTCAGATGAAAAACCGACGCTTTAACGAATTAATCAAACAAAATAAAAGGAAACAGATACTAAATTGTTTCCGCACGTTCGATCCGCTGCTGCGTCGGTCGAGCTACTTCGGTAGTCCATATCCGTTTCCTCCTTTGTCGTTTTTTGAAATCTTTCCGCCGGTGCAGTTTTCCGCACGTCAGCATATCCATTAAACCACAAATACAATACTAATTTCAAGGTACAATTTGAATTTCAGGGTACAATTTTCATTTCAACCCGGAATTTAAACCAAAAAAACAAATTCAATTTCCGTTTCACTTCACTTTATGCCCCGAGGCTGCTTCGAAATTATATTTAATAATCCCGAGATCAATCTTTGACATCGGTCCGCCCTTCGATACAATCTTCGCCTCGTCCCCTTCAAGGGAGATATAAAATTTCTGCTGGTTAATCGCCGTTGGTGCCTTTACTGCAGCGTCAACACCTTCCCTAAACCAGTCGGGGCAGTCTTCCGGTTTTTCGCCGCAAAGTTTTTCCAAAGGCTTTGATTTATGCATTTTTCCCTGATTCTCTCCGTAACCGGTTGCAATCACGCAGACCAGTTTTTCGTCTTTCCCGATTACCGCCCTGCATTTTTTCTTTCCGTAGGTTCCGGCAACCCAGCAGGTATTCAGTCCGATCATCTGTGCTTCCAGAACGATTCTCTCGCCGAAATATCCGCATTTTTCATCCAAATCGGGAAGATCTTTTTTGCCGACCAAAGCAATATAATTGACCGCATTTGTGAATTTTCCGTAATGCGCCATAAACGTATTAAATGCATCCGGCTCGTTTAAAACAAGCTGAAAATGAAGTCCGCTTTCCGTATTGCAGTTTTCAATCAGCTCATTCAGTCTGTTCACTGCCTCCGGCTCAAGCGGCTTATCCTGAAACTGCCTTACGGAATGTCTTTGATTGATTGCCTCTTTGATATCCATCCCTGTTACCCCGTGTTCATTTTCTGCATCCGTCCCGAATTATTTCCCGTTATTCCGGCTGTACCGGACTTGCACGGTCTTCTCTCCGGGCCGGATTTTATTATAACACAAAAGAAACTGTCCGTATGTGAACATTATGTGTGCTATAATTACACAAACGGATTCATTCACAATTTGCATCCGCTTACATTTGTAGTTGGATTACCGGTTTAAAAGTTTCGAATTATAAAACCCGACGTTATAAAAATTCAGGATAAAAAATATGGAACATGCTTACTCGGTTTTAATGGGAATATTCGCAACATTGCTCTTTTTATACGGTCTTCTTGTCACGCTGACAAAAGATGACAAACTGATTTTCCGTTCCTATGCCGCAAAAATGACTGACAAAAAACTTTACGCAAAGCAGTTCGGAAAGGTCATTATGATTGTTGCGACAGCCCCCGCACTCAGCGCGCTCGTTGCACTGTTCGGGGAGAAATTCATAATTCCGGCGCTCATCGTTTTAATTGCCGGCATCACCGGCGGAATTGTAATCGGCACGCGAATAATGCCAAACGATGACGAACCGGGTTCCAAAGATGAATAACGAACCAAATCGCGAGGATGAATCAAATGGCAAGATGCGAAGTCTGTTTCAGGCACTGCGAAATTGAAGAAGGAAAATACGGTTTCTGCATGGCAAGAAAATGCGAAAACGGGAAGGTGACCGCGGCAAATTACGGCGAAGTCACGGGCATTGCCCTGGATCCGATTGAGAAAAAGCCGCTTTATCATTTCTATCCCGGTTCCGTAATTCTTTCCGTCGGCAGTTACGGCTGTAACCTCCGCTGTCCGTTTTGCCAGAATGACGACATCTCCTGGGGTGACGCGGTTTTAGGCCAAAGGAATCTCTGCCGTTATCTCACCCCGGAAGAACTTTGCAACATTGCCCTTTCTTATAAAAATCTCGGCAATATCGGAATTGCATATACCTACAACGAACCCCTGACCGGCTATGAATATGTCAGGGACTGTGCAAAACTTGCTCACGATGCGGGTCTGAAAAACGTTCTTGTCACGAACGGAACAGCGGGATTATCCGTACTCGGTGAAATTCTTCCCTACATCGATGCCATGAATATTGATTTAAAGGGATTTACGGAAAAATGCTACCGGACGCTCGGCGGAAATCTTGAAATGACCAAGGCTTTTATTACAGAAGCCGCAAAGCACTGTCACGTAGAAATCACCACGCTCGTTGTCCCCGGCTTAAATGACTCCGAAGAAGAAATTATCGCAATTTCAGAATGGATTGCGGATTTAAAAGACAAAAACGGGAAGACAAAGGGACCTGATATTCCCTATCATCTTTCCCGTTTTTTCCCGAGATTTCATATGTCTGATGCACATCCCACCGATGTCGGACTGATTTATCATCTTAAAGACATTGCATTAAAACAGCTGCATAACGTCCATACCGGAAACTGCTGAACGAAAACTGCTGAACGGCAATTCCGCTTTAAACAGTTTGGAAAAAGCAAGTTTCTCCAAAGTATCGGCATACTCTTTCGATGTGTCACAACCCTTTATTTTATCTGCTCCCTCTTTCTCTTTTTGAAGATTCAGCAAAATTGCAGTCAGGGCTTTTCTTGTCGTTTTTGCTTTTTTCGAATCAGTTTTTATAACAGTACTTAAAAAATCGCCGCGGGGACTGTCCCCGTGGCGACTCTTTTTTATTCGTTTTCATCTTTTTTATTTATGGGAAGAGCAGTTGGAGTCATTTACCACTGTGGTTCCGTCTACGTTGATGTTGATGCTTACCATTCTGCAGGTTCCGCCGTAGCTGATTTTGATGTTCTTTGCAGGTGATTCGGGATTGTACCAGAAGGTATCGTTGTACGGCCAGTCGGTTCCCCAGCGGATATCCAGGCTGTATGCGAATCCGATGTAGTTTCCGGGAAGTGTTAAGGTCTTCTTGTTTCCTACGCAAAGGCCGGAACGGTTATCCAGATCTTCCCACTCTACGATGTATTCTCCGTTTTCCCTTACACCTACGATCTTTGCTCCGCGAAGGATGGACTTCTTTGCTACATATGCGCCGTGGTGTTCCATCGTTACGTTGACTTTTTCTTTTTTCATCTGCTCGAGTTTCTCAACCCGGCTGTTATAGTAAGCAACCTGCGCATCTTCAGTAGTTTCGTCTCCGTAGCTGTCACCGTATTTATTCGGATCTGCCAGATTAAAGATGATATTATGATCTATTACCTGTTTTTTCGGCTGAATCAGACTGCCGATCCTAATCCCGGATGAGGTCAGGCTCGGTTTTGCAAAAGCGGTAATCGGAGCTGCTGCTACCAGTGCGAGTGTTGTAACCGTTGCGATTAATTTTACCAATGTCTTCTTCATAATTTTTTCTCCTTTATTTGCGACTTTGTTTGTTTTCTTTTTGATGAGTCCATCTTATCACACCGTTTGTCACAGAATTGTCACACCTGTTTCTTCCTAAGTAATAAACACAAAAATCACGGAAAAATCAGAAAAAACCGGTGATAATAATCATGAAAATCCCCGGAATAACCGGAATTATCAAAAAAAATATTCTAAATCTCTGTCAAAAAAACAAAAAAAAGGACAGCAGGAATTACCCGCTGTCAATAAAACGGTTTCCCTCTGACATAATATAATCCGGGATTGATTTATAATACGCCTCTCTGCTTATTTGCCATAAATACCGCCGTAGCTACAGCTTTTGCTCCAACCCTTGCCTCCCGGTTGTTGTGCGTATAATAACAACTGTCATCAACTTCTTTCCAAAGCGAGTCCAGATCCTTACAGGCATATCCAAGTGCGGTTACCCGCATGGCTGCACCGTTTCCGAAACTTCTCTGAACAGGGAAACCGTCTTTTTGGGCCCACGAAGAAAACATCTGACCGTATCCGGCATTGGGATATCTGCGAAAATACTGCTTATACCACATTGCATATGCCTTCTTATTACTGCAGGCTGCCTTATCATCATGAAGAAGTTTATCGGCTATGGCAACTGTCATAACAGAGTCATCCGTAAAATGACTCTCCTTCGGAAACAGAATAATATCTTCTGTCTTTTCGTTATGCAATTCTCTGACGGAGCCTATGATATCTCCAAGTAACGCACCATAAATCATATTGTATACCGGCGGAATTACTTACTCTTTTCCGCTACAATGATACAGTTGGAGTCGGGATATTTTCTTTCCTGACCGATCTCATCGTAAAATTCAATCCATTTGCTTAAGTTTCTGACATAACCGCCCTCTAAAAGTTCCCTTGCTTCAACGATCGTCGCACCGATACTTTCCAGATATGCCACGTAATCCTTCAGTGTATAATAACCGAACTGTTCCTGTACTTCATGCGCATAGCTCTGTTTTCCCCAGGTATAGGTAAACATGAACTCACGGAGGAAATTGACATTACCCGTAACAAGCAGTTCTTTCTCGTTTCTGTCCAAAACCCTCTTCTCTTCCGGAATATCCTTAAGACCCTCAAAATCCTTGCAGTAATTATCAAAGAAATCAAGTCCTTCCCGGGTCTTAAAACGAAGCTTGCAAATCTCATCGCTGTCGGTTTTAATACCGTCACGAATGAGAATACGTCCTCCGAGATTTAAACTGTCAAATGCATTTTTCAATGCAACATTGACGTTTTTAATATCAAAACGCCCGTTTTCTCCCTCGGTATAGGAATAAATTTCATGAAGAATGGAGGAGAAAATTATACTGTCAGCCTTCTGTGAGAAAGGACTTTCCACGAAATTATGAATTACAACGTTCCACTGATGTCCTTCCTGTCTTTTCTTTGCATTCAGTATATCAATAACGTTCGTGGAAATATCAGTTCCGATAATCTGCTTTCCGGGCAGCCTGCTTTCCAGCCGGTCCAGAAGCACTCCACCGCCGCTTCCTACATCAACGATGACATTACCCACGGCGTAATCTATAACTGCATATTTGGAACTGGTGTGTACGCTGTTCATCGTATTTAAATAACTATCTTCATTATTCAGACGGTCGAAAGCATCCCTCCGGAAACCGAACATGTCATATAAAACGATGATGCTCTTTTCAAAAGTCAGCAGGCCGCTTCGCTCCGCTTCCACGCAGAAATCAATCAGTTTTTCACACACGGGAGTGAACGTATAATTCACAAAAGCCGTTTTGTTTTTGATGCGGATCTCCGGCGTCACGTTTTGTGTGGACGGATCTTTTAAATACTTTTCAATGATACGTTTTTTATAGACATTGATATGCTTTTTGCCTTCGTAATCATAATAAAGATTATCTGCAAGCGGCTTTAAATTGATATGCAGCACCTGTTCCTTCGACTCTTCTATTTTTTCCGTTACGGACGTAAAAATATTCCGGATCTCTTTCATGCCAAAATCCGAGAGCGCCGGTGTAAAATACCACAGTTCATACTTCGGGAAAATCTCATTCTCAAAATATGCGGCATCTTCCTCATAAATTCTGATTTCTCTCGGGCAGAGTTTTTCAAGGCGGTAAATGGGCGTATACTCGGTGCAGTCCCCCTCCAGAACGCGGCCGACCAGTGCGGACACTTCATTTTGTACTTTGCTCCAGATTTCATCACTGACACCGTGAATAATGCATTCATTCAGAATCATAAAAAACTGCTTTGCGTCCATTCCGGATTCATTAAGCATATCCAGGAACGGTTTCTTTTTAACCAGATCGCACAGCTCCCGGTTATGAGAAACGGAAATCTCTCCGCGGATACACTGACCGATCAGTCCGTGTGTTTTAATAAGTACAACCGTCGTCAGCATAAAGAACTCCGCATCTCCTCCGAATCGTTCCGTATATTCATCATTTAATTCTTTTGTTCCCGCAGGCAGATCCGCAGTACCAATCACCGAAAGTTTTGCGGAAAGACCTGCTTCATCCGCATAAATCTGCGCTGAAGCAATGTTGTGAATATCCAGCGGATAGCCGGATTTCATCCATTTTCTCCTCTCTTTGGGATTTCCTCCCTTGGAAACCTCCGACCACTTCAGCACCTCGGAAAGAAGAAATTTAGCCTTACTGTCCTCTTTTAAAATTTCATCGAGCACATCCAGCATGCGCATCACATAAAGTATGGTATCCTTCGTGGAAACCTTTTCCACGCTTTCCAGTCTTTCGGTATTTACATAGATATGCGTAGTCTCGGTAAGAAACTTAAGCCATCTGTTTTTTTCAAGGACTTCTTCCCTGACATCCCCGTTTTCATCAAAATATTTTGCGTAATTTATGCTCATTTTTCGCCTTCCGTTCAAGTTTTGACAAATTCAGATTTCATATAAGCCAATATTACAATTGAAATTATAGATACTTACATTCGTTCAACACTTGTATCATCGCACTGCTTTGCGCACAAGATAATCCACAGACCAGTCCAGGTCCTCCATACGAAATGAATTGGAACAGTACGGACAGGTCATTGATCTGGTGGCATCAAAGCTGCCGCCGCAGGTCGGACAGTGAATACTTGTAATGTGGAAGTTCATGCTGACCGGCCGGCTTAGATTTTTGCGCATAACCGTCTCAAATACTTCGTTGATTCGTACTACTTTTCCGTTCGAATGATAGGTGTTTTCAAGATAAACATCCGCGTAAACCACGGCATAATTTCCTGAAGTTTCCACTTTCGTGACTCCTACGGCCCCCATGGACTCGACATCCACGATGTTTTCAAAAGAAGGGTCCGTCTGCTGTCCGTAATAAAAGGGCAGATTCTGCGGGTTATCGGAAAGCAGAATCATCTTGATATAATTCACGGCTTTTCCTGCAAAAAACTCATAGGAAAATTCCGGCGTTGACTTCTTCATGAACTCTTCAAACGATTTTTGGGAACCCAGATATTTCGCCATGGGAATACGTTGGGCGGCAAATTTTCCGAAACGTACCAGATAAATAATCACCGTAATAATCCAGCCTGTGAATGCGCCGTAAAATCCCGCAATAAATATTCCTCCGATTGCTATCCCGATAAAGTTGCCCATAGCCTGCATACTCTGATAGGTATTGCCGTGAGACGTTAAGGTACTTCCGATTAAGCCGGCCACTCCGATCAGAAGTAAGAAAAGATAAGTTACCCCTACGGAAATCAAAATACTCGGCAGCGCAATCCGTCCCATTTCTTTTCGCGTAGAGCCCACGTCTGGGTAAAAATAGTAATTGGAAATCTTCGGATATAATTCACTCATCCTGAATTTATTTCCGCAGGACGGACACCCCCCGGTAAGCTGACTGATTCTGGTCGGCGCTCCGCAGTCGGGACAACAGTATATGTCTTCGGAAACATCCACCCCGTCCCGGACACTTGTTACCGTCTGATGCAGGACCGCATTTTCCTTTTTACGAAAAACACGTCTTTCTCCCTCATAATATTCTTCATCCTTTAAACAGGTACGGGATTCGAGTTTATTCTCGTAATGTTCATCCGACCAGATTCGGCCAAGTTTAAATCCTTCCGAAAGATTTCCGCGCGGAGTGAGGTTGTACCTGACTCTCAACCCATGCTTTCTCATTCTTTCGTTCTGAAGGCGGATGGAATACTGCACGTCCCTGTCCGCGCATTTTAATACCTGACCGGTACTGATGGCTTCGTCTATTCCGGACGCAAAACGCTCAAAGATATCTTCGCTGTCACTTTTCCATGTCTGCCCCATAGTTTCCCCCAAATCCTTTCCTTACAAATACCAATCTCCTCACCACAGGCAACATCCAATACTGTTTTCTTTTGACAATTCTATTACAATTTTAACATAGTTCCTGTCGAATTCAATTGTATTGGATGTCTGCAGCTTCCGGAGCAGTAAAAACCCCCGTAAATATTGATATTTACGGGGGCGGAAGATTTTATTCGTCCTTCATTGCACTTCTGATTCTGCTGAGTGATTCCGGTGTGATACCAAGATATGTTGCGATATGCCTCTGAGGCACTCTCTCACTGAGTTCCGGATAGCATTTTTTGAAATGAATGTATCTCTCGGTTGCGTTCTCTACAAGAAAACCGTTTTCTCTGTATATCTTATATCGAAGAGCACTCTCTAAAAGATGAATCCATACATCTTTAACGGCATTATTTTCTCTGATTATTTTTTTAATGACCGCAGTTTCACATGTCATAATTGTAATTTCTTCGAGAGCTTCCCACATACAAATCCTCTCTGTGTAACCAAAAAAGCCCTCGTCCATAAACATGGTCCCCTCCGGAGCAAATCCTCTCGTGATGTCATTTCCGTCACCGTCTATGTAATAGGCACGTGCCAGTCCCGACAGGGTCAGTCCCGCATAGGCAGTGTCATCTCCGATTGATGCAAGAATCTCACCCTTTTTCACTACCCGGAAGCTGGCAGAACTTACAATTTCACCAACTGCTTCTTCACTTACGTCGAGACCGTATTTTTCGGCAAATACCATCAGCTGTTTTACAAAATATTCTTTATCCATAAAATCCTTTCAAAAAAATGAATCCTCACGTTTTTGTTATTGCGGTTCCCACGAACCCTGCTGGCGAACACCTGTCTCCCGGGCTTCCTCGGTTAGTCTGTCCGTCTCTTCGGCTGACAGCCTGACTTTCAGTGCATCGTACAGTTTCCCTGCATATTCGGGCTTCGTAATCCCTACAATCGGAACAGCTCCCTTTTCAAGCACCCAAAGTATCGGAATTTGCGAACGATCTATCCCGTATCTGCCGGCTATCTCCTTCATCAGATCCAGGAGGCCTTCTATCTTCCGGAATTTACTCTTTGGAAACATAAAGTTTCTCATCGAAAATAAAGGAAAATGATTTTTAGAGTTATATCTTCCCGCAAGTGCTCCCTGCTCCAGAACCATATACGCATAATACGTAATCCCGTTATTGTTACAGTAGTCAATTATCGGCTGCTGATCGTTTCTTAAAAGACTGAAATGATTTTGAACCGCGCCTAACCTTAGTCCATGCTTATTAAGAAAATCCACGGCATTCTTTATGTCTGTCATGGATACGTTTGATATCCCGACAGATTTTATTCTTCCGTCCTTCATAAGCGGCACTGCCTCTTTCAGATTCGCAAGAAGATTGTTGGGCTTATGTATCCAGAAGAGATCCGCCGACTGTAAATTAAGCCTCTCCATACTTTCATTAAAAGACTTTTCAAGTTCTCCGGTTTTAAATCTTTTTTCCGGAAAATACTTCGTGGAAATAAATATATCTCTCCTGCCGTTTATAAAACTTCCGAGAAGTTTCTCGCAGGAACCCATTCCGTATACGGCAGCCGTATCCCACTTCAGGAATCCGTATCCGGTTGCCTGTTCAAAAGTACGTTTCAGCTCCGATTCGTCGTATTTTTTTCCGAAAACCATTTTGGATCCGTTGTAACCGGCTCCCCATGCCCATGTCCCTATCATCACGTCCCTGACGGGAAAATCAGTATTATTTTCTTTCATGGTGTCACCTCCTGAAAGAAACAATACCATTACGGAATTATATATGCATTGACATATGTTAAGATTTGTTTCTTATGTCAAAATTGCTACCCTAGGACTCATTAACAAGTTTTCCGGTCATGTGTTCCGGAATTATTTCAAGACACTGCACCCTTGGGAACGCATTGGTAAGTTCCTTCTGAAGGTATTCCTCATCATCAGTAAATTTTCTTGTTATGGCCGTACATATCTGCCTTGCCTTTTCTTCATCCTCAACGAGTTTTATCCTGCCAAAGACGATTACGCTTTTTATGTTGAGTGCCCATTCACCTTCCTTACGATATCCTTCATCATAAACACAGTAACTTACTTTATTGCAGGCTTTGATGGCATCTATCTTGTGGCCTTCTTTTGCTCCGTGAAAATAGATTTTTCCGTCCTCTTCGCAATACCAGTGGTCGATAGGGAGTCCATACGGATAACCGTCATCACCGACCAGCGAAAGGACACCTCTTTTAGTATTCTTTAAAATATCAATGCACTCCGCCTCTGAAATCTGTTGCTTAAATCTTCTCATTTTTCTGAACATGATGTTCCCCTCTTCTGCCTGTTTACGAGTTTCCGTCCTTAAACATCTTCATCATTTCATTCGTAAGACTCAGGTTATTCGGCTGAAGCTCGATATCTTCTCTCTTAACCCATTCAGCGTACTTCAGCTCATTTTCATCCATATGAATCTCACCGTCACCGTCTGCCTCACAGTAAAATCCTACTAATATATCCTGTGCCATTCCCCACGGTTGTGACTTATAATATCTTATGTTCTTAACCCTCACACCGGTCTCTTCCATAACTTCACGTGCAACCGTTTCTTCCAGTGTTTCTCCGATTTCCGTAAAACCGGCAACCAGAGCATTGTGACGATATCCCCTGCGGTACCTTGTAAGAAGAATGCAGTCTCCCTTCGTTACACCTACTATGACCGCAGGATTAATCCTCGGATAGATTACATTTCCGCAACCGGGGCAGATAAGAGCACGTTCCTTTTCACTGTTAAGCAATGCTGTACCGCACTTACCGCAAAACCTATTATCCCTGTACCATTTCCACAGATGGTATGCCGTAAATGCGACATATATATTTACATCATCTTCTCCGGAAAATTTATCCCGGATTTCCCGGATTGTAAAATAATCTCCTGCCGAATCACAATCCGGATACCGTGTAAAATTATTCAAAAGAAAATATCTCTTATCATCCACCGAGAAAAGATACACCTCGGAAAAAGATTTCTCCGCTTTATCAATCCTGTAATCGGCAAATGTGAGAAATCTCATTTTTCCTTCATTGACAGCGACATATATCTTTTCTTCTTCATTGAAGAGTAAAACGAAGTCCTCATCCCTCGGTTTAACATTCTTATAGCTATTGTCAAGTTTACTTGGGTAGATATCCTGTATCATATTACGTTTCCTAACCTGTTTTTGAAAAATCTTTTAGTTTTCAGCGTAAATGCACCAAAATCAGTGAACATAGTCAACTTTACCGAGCGGAATCGGATCAGGATTTGACAGAACCCATTTGACTGTCAGCTCTGTCAGTCTGTATAAAACTGCCTTATCCGAATTTGCCGATATACTTCCGGATAACCCGGCAGCTTCTTCAAGCAGTTCCTGCTCCATGGACTCATTCATACTCAGGAAATCCGAATATGTTTTCAGCATCAGCTTAAAATCCGGTCCCCAATTCATCGAACCGTTATCAAGAATTTCGTGAGTCACCCTTCCAACGATTCTGATCATTTCCCCTTGAACAGTTTTCGCTTTTCCGCTTCCGGGAACCAGCATCTGCCACAATTCATTATATTGATCCTGCCATCTTGTCGTGTTCACCGATATCGGTGATTTTCCATCGTAGATCTTCTTTCCCGGAACAGGCGTCACATCAAATAATCTGTATAATTCGTCCAACTCTTCACTGAGACTGTTAACCAGTTCTTCACTTATACTGTCTCTGTAGAATTCAAACCGTTCTCCTATTTTCCTGACCAGTTCCTTTGCTTTTTCTGTTTTTTCACATCCTGCTTCCAGTAACATTTTTGAAATGCGGACAACTTTCGGAATATAAAAGTTATCACAAGATTCTAATGTCAATTCCAGCAAAGACCGGCCGAATACATCCTTTGCTTCAACTGAGGCTCCTTCTTCCAGCAGATTTTCTACAGCTTGAGTATCCAGCGTTTCGCATGCACCTGTCAGTGAATTTCCGCGAATGTCGGATGCAACATAGTCAATGTCTGCACCGTTTTCAATCAGGCACTTTAAGTTTTCTTTATTAGAGGCATGAAAATACACTGCAGGGTATCCAAATCCGCAATCAGCATTTACTTCCAGTCCGTTATCTACCAGAAACTGAATGTGTTTCGGGGTAAGATTCTTGAATGAAAAAGCATTACATGTTGTTTTTCCACCCGGAACTTTGGCATCGATTTCGCATTTATCGAAAACACCTTTAAATTCCTCAAAATCCCCGTTTTCAACTATCTGACCAAACTGTTCTACAAGTCTTTTCTTTTTTTTAGCCATATATAAAATCCTCGTTGCATATCCTGTGTATTTCTACACTATGAACAAAACAAATACCCTAACTCTCTTTTGAATATATTATTTCAAGATCTCCGTCTGTTTCTG
>JAILAD010000058.1 GCA_024681795.1 Lachnospiraceae bacterium
ATGTGTAATGGTGCCTGACCCCGTTACGTTAGGAAACGATATGAAGAGTAAAAAGAACACACAAGTGTATATCGGCTTAGGAATCCTGGGATTACTGGGATTATTTCTGCTGCTCGGATTGATTTATCATCCCTATACAGCCACTGAAATGGATTCTGCGGCCAAACTGGCGGGGCCGACCCTGAAACACTGGTTTGGCGGGGATAAAATGGGGCGCGACATCTTTACCCGTGTTCAGCAGGGGCTTCGGACTTCACTTTTAATTTCGATTCTTGCAACCGTCATCGGAACAATCGGCGGGACGGTAATCGGTGCCCTGACCGGTTATTACGGCGGATTCATAGATGATGCCATTATGCGGGTAATTGACGTACTGTTTGCAATTCCGAGTATTCTGCTGGCACTGGTATTCGTAAGTCTTTCCGATTCCGGAATGGTGAATGTGGTTCTGGCTCTCGGAATCGCTCTGATTCCGAGCTTTTCGAAGATGATGAGGACGGAATTTAAGGAACAGCGTGCACTGGAATACGTTCAGGCAGCGAAGCTGATGGGAGCGAGTGATTTCAGGATTCTGTTCCGGCACATCCTTCCGAATGTTATGCCGACGCTTGCAAACTGTGTTTTCATTTCGATTAATAACTGCATCCTTGCGGAAGCCGGATTATCCTATTTGGGAATCGGCGTACAGCCGCCGGTAGCGTCACTCGGCGGAATGATTTCCGAAGGGCAGGGATATTTAAAGGCTGCACCTTTTTATGTGATTTTTCCGGGTGCGGTGATGGTGATGCTTCTTTGCGGGCTCGGAATGATAGCGAACGGAAATGCGCAGACATTTGTACTCAGAAGAAAGAAAAACTGACTTTTATTACAATCATAACGAAAATATATAAAACCGGAAATATATAAAACCGGAAGTATATAAAATATAAAAACGAAAGCATAGAAAACAGAAAAAGGAAGAATATAAGAGTATATCTGGAATGCTGGAAGTCAAGGATTTGAAAATTGAATTCTACGATCACTCCAGACCGGAGACTGCGGTCAGGGACGTTGATTTTACCATGGAAGAAGGGGAAATCATCGGCCTTGTCGGTGAGTCGGGAAGCGGAAAAAGCCTGACTGCGACTGCAATTGCCGGTTTGATTCGTCGTGGGGACGTAAAAATTTCCGGAGAGGTCCTGTGGGATAAAAAAGAAGATGAAACCATAGATTTGCTGCGGGCATCAAGAAAACAAATGCGTGCGCTTCAGGGAAATGAAATCGGTTTTATTTTTCAGGATCCGATGACGGCATTTTCGCCGGTACATAAAATCGGATATCAGGTGGAAGATGCACTCAGAGTGCACGGAAAGAGCGGGAAAACGGAGAATCCGGGGAAAGAGAATACAGAGACAGGAAATCAGGGGAAAGAAAACAAAGAGAAAAACAATCCGCTAAAAAAGAAAAAAGAAGAATATACAAAAGAAGAATTAAAGGAAAAAGCGCTTAAAGCCCTTGCGGCGGCGGATCTGCCGGACCCGGAGAGGGTTTATAATTCCTATCCTTTTGAATTATCCGGCGGTATGAGGCAGCGTGCCATGATTGCATCTGCCATGATTTCTTCGCCCAGACTTTTAATTGCCGATGAGCCGACTACTGCACTTGACGTAACGGTTCAGGCAGAAATTATAAAGCTTTTGAAACGAATCAATGAAAAGAATCATACGGCGATTCTGTTTATTTCGCATGATCTTGGGCTTGTCAGGAAGCTTTGTTCGAAAGTAATCGTGTTAAAAGACGGAGATGTTGTGGAAAACGGAAGTGCGGAGGAGATTTTTTCGAATCCGACTGCGGAATATACAAAGAAACTGATTGCAGCCGAATGGACTAAGGGAACGGGGTTAGTGGGTCATTCTGCGGAAGAACCTCCGAGGGTAGAGCCTCTGAAAGAAGAACCTCCGAAGGCAGAGCCGGTTGCAGAAGAATCGACAGAGACGGAGTCGGTTGCAGAAGAATCAACAGAGACGGAATTAACTGTCAGGAACTACAGTTTTTACTATCCGGCCGGGAAAAATCGGGAAAATTTGGAAAGAATCGGAATCAGGGATATCAATGTTACCGTTCGCAAAGGCGAAATCGTTGGCCTGGTAGGGGAATCCGGAAGCGGAAAATCGACGCTTGCAAAATGTATTGTCGGGCTGCTTTCTTCCAAAGAGGGAGAAATCATAAAAGGAAAGGTCGGTATGGTTTTTCAGGATTCTTACAGTGCATTGAATCCGAAAATGCGGGTATTTTCTCTTCTTAGGGAATCTCTCCGACTGAGCGGCATTAAGGATAAGGAAGAGCAGAAGTCAAAAATTAACAAAATTACAGAAGAAGTGGAACTTCCGGGTGAACTGCTGGAGCGATATCCGGCAGAATTGTCCGGTGGTCAGAGACAGCGTGTTATGATTGCAATGGCGCTGCTGCAACAGCCGACACTGCTGGTTGCTGACGAGCCTGTTTCGGCGCTTGATGTGGCAATTCAGGAGTCTATCCTTAAACTGCTGAAAAAACTAAGCGATGAGCACAATATGGCGATTTTATTTATTTCGCATGATTTACGGACTGTGTATACTTTATGTGACAAGGTTCTGGTAATGCAGAAGGGCGTTATTGTGGAAACTGCGGATAAGGAAGAATTGTTTAGGAATCCGAAGGAAGAATACACGAAACTGTTACTGAAAAGTGCATTGGAGTGAGACAGAATTCTTTACATTTTCAATTGACTACAAGCGTGATACAGCGCAAAATATAGCTATTATTGAGAAAAAACGGCAGATTAATTACATGGCATTATTTTCCTGGATGTATCCGGATGAATATCTGGACTCCGCATATTTAATTGATTACAGACAGCTTTACGAGGACGGCTTTCGGGGCGTCATTTTTGACATTGACAATACCCTGGTGCCGCAGGGCGCGCCTTCGGATGAACGAAGCCGGGAACTGATTTATGCCCTGAAAGACATCGGATACAAGGTGATGCTGCTTTCCAACAACAGAAAGACCAGAGTGGATCTTTTTACGGAAAACGTGGAAGTGGACAGCATTCCGGTGGCAAAGAAGCCGCTGACGAAGAGTTATAAAAGGGCGATGGAGCAGATGGGGACGAACAAGGAGAATACTTTCTTTGTCGGAGACCAGCTGTTTACGGATGTCTGGGGAGCAAAGCTTACCGGGATTAAGTCCATTCTGGTGAAGCCTATCGATGCGAGGGAAGAAATCCAGATTGTCATGAAGAGAAAATTGGAGAAATTGTGGCTTGCAAAGTATGACAGGAAGAGGGAATAAAAGACAATAACATAATACTTTTGGTTAGAATAAATCTTGACATTTTTTATCTCTTTTGTGTATTCTTTAATCACACAGGGACGTTCGTCCCTTCAGCGCGTAAGCGCATCCGGCAGTTTCTGCCAACTATTCATCTATTATTGGCAGAAGGCTGAAAAAAGGTCCTGTTTTGTTCATCCTTTTGCCTCATAGTTTTACCCAAAAGGAGGACAATCAATGGGAAAAGAATTTAAGCAACTGGAATTTACGGATGATTTTATGTTCAGCAAGGTGATGCAAAGGCCAGAGATTTGCAAATCGGTACTGGAACTAATCCTTGGTATACCAATTCGTAAAATTATTTACAATGAGACCCAAAGGTCATTTCATGGAGCTTATGATACACACGGGATTCGTCTGGATGTCTATGTTGAAGATGACAATAATACAGTCTTTGATGTAGAAATGCAGTCTTATGACGATGACTTGCCCCGGCGTTCGAGGTTTTATGGGGGAATGATTGACCGTAAACTTTTAACACCGGGGGCAGACTACTCCGAGATGAAAGATTGCTATATCGTATTCTTGTCCACGAAACAAATGGTGGAAAACGGAAATCGCTGTATTTATACTTTTGAAAATAGGTGCACAGAAGATAAGGAAGTTGTTTTAAATGACGGAGTAAAAAAGGTGTTCGTGACCTCTGCGGGAGATGACAGTGAACTTTCTGTGGAAATGCAGGAATTTCTTGCGTATTTAAGGAATCCAAGAAAGGCCGAAAAAAGAAGTTCACTTATTCGCTTGATTGAGGAAAGCGTTCTGGCAAATCGGATGAGTGCGGAGATGGAGGAAGAATATATGTATCTGGAAGATTACGGACTACAACAGAAGAAAATCGGAAAAAAAGAAGGAGTCCTTGAGGGAAAGCGTGATATCGTAAAAACTATGTTTACATCGGGAATGAGTCCGGAAGAGATTGCTAAATGTACGAAGATTGAAATATCCGAAGTTAATAAGATGCTTCAGAATAAATGAGTTATCACTACATAAATTCGGAATGGTTCTGGCAACCGGTGCCGCAGCATGCAGTAATAAAGCCGAAAATGCAGCAGCCGGAAATGAGGATACGGAAACGGTTACCGATACGGAAATCGGAATGAATTAAATGAAAGGACTTATCAAATGAGCTTTGATTTAAATTTCTACAAAGGAAAAAAAGTACTGATTACGGGGCATACCGGTTTTAAGGGCTCATGGATGTCTGTTCTTCTGATTAATCACGGAGCGGAAGTAATCGGATATTCGACCTGTTCAAAAAAGGATGTCAGGCTGTTTGATCTTTGCGGTGTCAAAGAACAGATGACACATATTCAGGGCGATGTAAGAGATTTGGATCATCTTCTGGAAGTATTCCGTAAATACAGGCCGGAAATCGTCATTCATATGGCGGCACAGCCAATTGTGAGAGAGAGCTATAAGAATCCGGTTGAAACCTACTCGACCAATGTAATGGGGACGGTAAATGTTTGCGAAGCGGTAAGGCAGACGGATTCGGTGAAGTCATTTTTAAATGTGACAACGGATAAGGTTTATGAGAATAAAGAATGGCCCTGGGGTTATCGGGAAAATGAACCGCTTGACGGATATGACCCGTACAGCAATTCCAAATCGTGTTCCGAACTTGTGACGCATTCGTACAAATCCAGTTTTCTTGACGGAAAAGTTGCGGTATCAACGGCCCGCGCCGGCAATGTAATCGGCGGCGGTGATTTTGCAACGGACAGAATCATTCCGGATTGCGTAAGGGCAGCGATGAACGGAGAAGACATCATTGTCAGAAATCCGTTCTCAACCCGTCCTTATCAGCATGTGTTAGAGCCTGTTTATGCGTATCTTTTAATTGCGGCAAAACAATATGAGGATCCGAAATTCCAGTCATGGTATAATGTCGGACCGGATGACAGAGACTGCTTTGAGACCGGAAAACTGGTGGATTTGTTTGTATCTTACTGGGGAGAGGGGCTTAAGTGGGTAAATCAGTATGACGGAGGTCCTCACGAGGCCAATTTCTTAAAACTTGACTGCTCGAAACTTAAGACAACCTTTGGCTGGCATCCCCGCTGGGACCTTGATATGGCAGTGAAAAAAACGGTCGAGTGGACAAAGGCATATCG
>JAILAD010000065.1 GCA_024681795.1 Lachnospiraceae bacterium
GGGAGATTATTTTACAGGGGAAGAAACCTGTCTGGGCGCATTCCGTTTCAAATGAAGGCTCAAAGCATACGGCGGAATCTGTAGGTTTTGTGCAGGAGAGAGTGAATACCGTGATTTTGCGGAAATGAACAAATGGTCAAAAAACCTGTTGACACAAAATAGGTAATATGTTACATTGTTTTTGAAATGTAACATGTTACCTGTTTTTTAGTGCAGGAGGTTAATCCATGAATTACGATGAACAGATGCAAATGAAAACGGTGGAGTTCGGAGAAATGCCGCCCCAACCGTTTTTGCTCGGTCTCTTAAGCGCGTTTGACAACCGTTATCAGGCTGCCGCAGATGCATTTTTTAAGGAGATTACCTGGAAGCAGTTTTTTGCAATTATTTGTATCAATCTTTGCAAGGAACCGCCTACAATCAATGAGCTTTCCGATGTAATGGGCAGTTCGCACCAGAATGTAAAACAGATTCTCCTGAAACTGGAGAAAAAAGGCTTTATTGCCATGGTGCCGGATGAAAATGATAAAAGAAAGCAGCGTATTCAGGTAACGGAAGAAGCAAGAGCGTTTCTGGAGGAAAATGACAATAACGGAGAGCAGAGCAGGTATATCATCGGACGGATTTTTGAAGGAATTGATGAACAAAGTTTGTTTATTACCATCCAGACAATTATGAAAATGGAAAGGAATCTGAGTGAATTATGAAATCATTGGTAATATATACATCTCAAACAGGATTTACCAGGAAGTATGCCATGTGGCTTGCCGACAGGCTGAATGCGGACATTCTTGATTTGAAGGATGCAAAGAAAAAGGAAAAGGATTTTTTTAATGATTATCAGGCAATCATTTACGGGGGCTGGGCAATGGCCGGGAATATTGTGAAATTGAAATGGTTTCTTGAAAATGCTTCAACATGGAAGGATAAACGGCTTGCCGTATTTTGCGTCGGAGGAAGCCCGAATGACAATCCGGATATTGATGTTGCACTTCACAATATGCTGACGGATGAACAGAGGAACTATATTCGGGCATTTTACTGTCAGGGTGGATTCAATTACGAAAAGATGAATGCCCCTTCGAAACTTGCCATGAAAATGTTTATTTCGACTTTGAAGAAAAAGAAAGATGCCACCGAGGAGGAAAAGAAGATGGTGGAAGTGATGTCCTCCTCCTATGATATCTCGGATATTAAATTTATTGAGCCGATAGTGGATTATCTGGAAAGAGAATCGTAATTCCTGACTGTAAAAAACGTGCTGTTTATACTATACTTAAAAACAGTAAACATCCTCAAATGAGGGAAAGCGCAGAAATGAGAGGCAAATCATATGGTCAGAGAAGCGAACAAAAATGATTTGGACGCAATCCTTGAACTGTATTTATTTTTACATGAAGATTCCGTTCCTGAAAAAAATGAGCATCTTCGGAATACCTGGAAGCAGATTACGAATGATCCGAATCATCACCTGATTGTGAATGAGGCGGACGGCAGAATTGTATCGTCCTGTGTTTGCGTGATTATACCGAACCTGACAAGAAATGTGCGTCCGTATGCTTTTGTGGAAAACGTGGTGACGCGTAAAGACTGCAGGGGGAATGGCTATGCAACGGAGTGCCTTCAGTACGCAAAGCAGATTGCGGAACGTGAAAACTGCTATAAAATGATGCTGCTTACCGGATCAAAGAAAGAGGAAACGCTGCGATTTTACGAACGGGCCGGGTACAACAGCAGTGAAAAGACGGCCTTTATACAGTGGATAGGAGAGAAACTATGAAAGGAGACAGCGACAGATGGCATCAAGTAAGGATTATCTGGATTTTATATTAGAGCAGCTTTCGGGGCTGGAGGAAATAACCTATCGTCAGATGATGGGAGAGTATATTTTGTACTACAGAGGCAAGGTGATTGGCGGCGTCTATGATGACCGTTTTTTGGTAAAACAGACAAAATCCGCATTGGCGATGATGCCGGATGCGGATTTGGAGCTGCCATATGAAGGTGCAAAAGAAATGATTCTTGTGGACGATGTGGAAAATAAGGATTTTCTGAAAGAACTGATAGAGGCTATGTACGGCGAATTACCTGCTCCTAAGAAAAAGAAGTAGCAGAAGGGAATCTGATTGAAATCGGTTCATGGAATAAACCCTATGAAGAAAAGGACTAAGGAGAAAGCAAACAGTGTTTATTTATGAAGTCACGGGTGACAGGAAAAAATATCTGGACCTTCTTCTTTTAGCAGATGAGCAGGAAGATATGATTGACTTGTATTTGGAGAAAGGCACCATGTTTGTGCTTGATGATGGCGGCGTAAAGGGTGAGTGTGTTGTCACGGATGAAGGAGACGGAATTCTTGAAATCAAAAATATAGCAACGGCACCGGATGCACACGGCAAGGGCTACGGCAGAGCGCTGATAGAGTTTGTGATTTCAAAATACAGCGACACACACCGTATTCTGCAGGTGGGAACGGGCGACAGTCCGCTTACCGTACCATTCTATGAAAAATGCGGGTTTAAGAGGCATCACGTGGTGAAAAATTTTTTCACCGAGCATTATGACCATCCGATTTATGAGGAGGGAGTTCAGCTGGTAGATATGATTTATCTGCGCAGAGTTTTAGGAAAAGAAGAATTCATCGAATTGGATGAATCTTATCTTTCCCAAATAGCAGATCTCTACAGAGCTTCTTTTAAAAGAGACCCGTGGAATGATGACTGGAGCGATGACTTACAGTTGAAAGAATATATCAAAGAGATTTCCGGGTCATATCACTGTCTGAATTACGGACTTATCATAGATGGCAATCTGGTTGCCGTGTCCCTTGGAATGGTTCGCCACTGGTGGGAAGGAACCAATTACAACATTGAGGAACTCTGCGTGGCGCCGGAGTTTCAGGGAAAGGGATTAGGCACGCGTTTTATGGGCCTGATTGAAGAAGATATTAGGAAGAAGGGTTGTGTCGGCATTTTTCTCCAGACGGACAGCGATAAGCCGTCGTTTCGGTTTTATCATAAACTTGGATTTAAAGACCTCAGGGAGCATGTGAGTTTATATAAGAGTCTGAAGGAGTGAAAGCAGATGATTGAATATGACATAGCAATGAAAGATGATATTGATGAACTGATTCGTTTAAGGATTGATTATATGAAGGATGACTTCGGCAGTGTGTCGGAGGAAGAAAAAGCCGGGATGGAAAAACAGCTGCCGGATTATTTTTCGAGAAAACTGGGCAGTGAACTGATTGCATTTGTTGCAAGAGATGAAGGTAAAATTGTGTCGGTAGCATATCTTCATATTATTGAAATGCCGGCAAATTCCATTCTGTTAAGCGGTCTGTACGGAGATGTCTTAAATGTATATACTATGCCGGAATATCGTGGGCAGGGACTTTGTACGACGCTTATAAAAAAACTGGTAGAATACGGAAAAGCTGCCGGACTTGGGCGAATTGATTTAAAAGCCACGAAGGAAGGGTATCCGATATATGAAAAAATCGGCTTTAAAGAACCGGTGCAAAGATATCGTGAAATGAAATATGAGTTTTAATTAAATACAGGAGAATGATGAAAATGGAAGATTTTATGATACGTAACGAAACGGAGAAGGATTACAGAGCGGTAGAAGAACTGACCCGCGATGCTTTTTGGAATGTTTATAAACCCGGTGCAGACGAGCATTATTACGCACATATGATGAGAAAGCATCCGGATTTTATTCCGGAACTGGCATTTGTGATTGAAAAAGACGGAAAAATAATCGGAAACATCATGTATACAAAAGCCTGGCTGGAGGATGAAGAAGGAAACCGAAAAGAAATTGTTTCGTTCGGACCTCTGTGCATTGCACCGGAATATCAAAGACTGAAACTCGGAAAACGCCTGATTGCGCATTCTTTTGATGCTGCAAGAAAAATGGGTTATGATGTTAACATTAATTTCGGGAACCCGTCCAATTATGTGGGAAGCGGTTTTGTAAGCTGTAAAAAGAAAAATGTAAGTTTTTATGTGCAGGGCAATTATCCGACGGCACTTTTGGTGTGCGAGCTGATACCGGGTGTTCTGGAAGGGAAAAAATGGATGTATATACCGAGCACGGCTGCGGATTGCTGTGAGGATACCGAAGCGGTAGAAGCGTTTGACAGGACATTTCCGCCGAAGGAGAAAAAATGGATGCCCAGTCAGGAAGAATTCTATATCTATTGCAATTCTTCGGTGGTAAGGTAGAGAAAGAGGAAATATGATGATACTTAAAGCATATGAGAAAAAAGATGCCGCAACGATTGCCGGCTGGATAAAATCCGAGGACGAATTGTACCGCTGGTCAGCAGACCGGTTTAATAAATATCCCTTAAGCGGCGAAGATATTGTAGCAAATTATGAGCCGCAGATAGCAAGCGGCAGATTCATTCCGCTGATGGTTGCTGATGAGGCCGGAAAAGCAGTCGGGCATTTAATTATCAGATATCCGAAAGCGGATGATGACAGTTCTGTCCGTTTTGGTTTTGTTATTGTGGACCCGTCCTGCAGGGGAAAGGGATACGGAAAAGAAATGCTGCTTCTTGCAATTCAGTACGTTAAGGAGCATTTGACTGCGACAAGAATTGATCTCGGCGTATTTGAAAATAATGACCGTGCAAAGCACTGTTATGAAGCAGTCGGATTTCGGGAGTATAATCAGCGAAAATGCGAGATGCCGATCGGCGTCTGGGAATGCATTGATATGGAACTATTTTTGAAATAAAAGTGCGAACGAAGGAGACACGGGGCGAAAATGCATTTTGTTGAGGCAAAGGGAATCCTGACCGCCAACAGTGGACAGTGCGGTATGAATATCTATCGCGGCTGCAGTCACGGATGTATTTACTGTGACAGCAGGAGTAAATGCTATCATTTTACACATGCCTTTGAAGATATCGAAGTGAAGCAGAATGCACCGGAACTTTTGGAAAAGGCGCTACGTTCAAAGCGGAAAAAATGCATGATCGGAACCGGTGCGATGTCCGACCCGTACATGCACATCGAAGGGGAACTCCGGCTTACAAGGAAGTGCCTGGAGATTATAAAACAGTACGGTTTCGGCGTGGCAATCCAGACAAAATCGGACAGAATCCTTCGGGATATCGAATTGCTTGACGAAATAAACAAATCTGCAAAATGTGTGGTGCAGATGACGCTCACGACATACGATGATGAGCTTTGTAAAATCATAGAGCCCAATGTCTGCAATACAAAACGCAGGATAGAAGTGCTGGAAGAAATGCAAAAGCGCGGGATTCCGACCGTGGTCTGGCTGACTCCTGTTTTGCCTTTTATCAATGATACGAAAGAAAATATTACGTCAATTTTAAACGAATGTGTCCGCGTCGGGGTAAAAGGCATCATCGATTTCGGAATGGGTCTTACGCTTCGTGACGGAGACCGGGAGTATTATTATACAGCACTTGATAAGCATTTTCCGGGGATGAAGGAACGTTACATTAAGACGTACCGCAATGCGTATGAATTGCCGAGTCCGAACGCAAAGGAACTGACAGAGATTTTTCAACGAATTTGCAGGGAAAACGGCATTCTGTCAGACCCGGAAGAATGCTTTCGGTACATGAGCGAACTTCCGGAAAAATATCAGCAGCTGAGTCTGTTTGATTAACAGGGTTTCTTTTATGGTATAATGTACCATATCGTTACCTGCAAATATGGTTTAGTAAAAGGGAAAAAATGATTGAAGCAAACGGATTGGTAAAAAGATACGGTAAATTTACCGCAGTTGATAATATCTCGATGACACTGAACTCCGGAGAGGCCGTTGCCCTGCTGGGAAAAAACGGAAGCGGAAAAAGTACCCTCCTCGGGATGCTTGCCATGGTTTTAAAGCCGGATGCCGGAGATGTGAAAGTTGACGGTCTGACGGGAAAAAAAGCCAGGGAGAAAATAGCATATGTTCCGCAGAATATTGTTCTTTTCGAAGAACTGACGGTTGCGGAAAATTTATATTCATGGTCTTCGCTGAAAGGAAAAGAAAATACAGCCAGGGCAGATTATCTGATCGGTGAACTGGAAATGGAAGAGTTTCGTAAAAAACGCGTGGACAAACTTTCCGGCGGTCAGAGAAGAAGAGTCAATCTTGCCGTCGCCCTGATGGGAAAGTATGATTATCTTCTGCTGGATGAACCTCTTGCGGGGATTGATGAGCACGGCGCAGAGTGTATCGAAAAACTGCTGAGAAAAGAAAAAGAAAAAGGATGCGCCATGATTGTCACCGAACACAATCCGACAATCCTCTTACCGTTAATGGAACGCACGTTGAGGATTGACGGCGGGCATTTTATTCCGTGATTTTTTTCATTCGTTATTTAGATGCTGGAGTACGAAAATGCACATATTACCGGATTTATTTTTATCCTTCGCCAAAATCGGAACATTTACATTCGGCGGAGGCTACGCAATGCTTTCGCTGATTGAAAATACCTGCGTGGAAAAGAAAAAATGGATAACACGTGAAGAAATGATGAATATTACCGTAATTGCGGAGTCTACTCCTGGACCGGTTGCCATCAACTGTGCTACCTATGTGGGATACAAACAGGGAAAAATGCCCGGTGCAATTGCCGCAATGCTTGGAATGATTCTGCCTTCTTTTCTAATTATTTTTCTGATTTCCAAATTTCTGGACAGTTTCCTTGAGATTACCTGGATAGCGAATGCATTTCAGGGGATAAAAATAGCAGTCGGAATTTTAATCGCGGACGCAGCAATTAAACTTTTAAAAGTGATGGAGAAAGAGGCGTTTCAGATTGTCGTTTTGGTGTGTTCCGTACTTGCAATGATCCTGATCGGGATTTTTTCCGTCCGGATTTCTTCCATGGTGCTGATGATTGCAGCAGCGGGAATCGGAATAATGTTTTCGCTTTTTAAGGGAAAACTCAGGAAGGAGACGAAAGAGAAATGATTTATCTCGAATTGTTACTCGGTTTCCTTGAAGTCGGACTTTTTTCTTTCGGAGGCGGATATGCAGCGATTCCTCTGATTCGCGATGTTGTAAAGGCCCACGGATGGCTGGAGGATGATGCACTTGCGTATATGATTGCGGTAAGTGAAAGTACGCCGGGACCGCTTATGGTCAATATGGCTACGTACGTGGGAAGTATAAAAGGCGGTATTCCGGGGGCTGTCATTGCAACTACAGCTGTAGTACTGCCTGCGTTTATTTTTATCATTCTGATTATGGTTTTGCTGAAAAAATTCATGCAAAACAGATTTGTAAAAGCAGCAATGGATGGACTTAAGCCGTGTATTACGGGTATTATTTTATCCACGGGAATCATGATGATAGCCGGGAATGCGGGACTGCTTCCGGGGGAGTCCGTAAATATTCCCGCTCTTTGTCTGACAGCCGGTCTGTCGGCAGTTTATTTCGGTTCCGGGGCAATCATTAAAAAAAGAATTTCACCGATAGCACTCATTATTATTTCAGCACTGGCCGGAGTGATAGTGTACGGAAACCGTTTTAGTGTTTAGGAGTATTATTAATGACGGGGCGTGTTTGTTTTCGAAAAGCGGAAACTTTCAATATGAAGCGGAGAATCATACATGAAGAACAATCTCGGAAAAAGAATTGCAATGTCCGCATTTGGCGTAATGATTTGTGCCGTAAGTGTCGGAATATTTAAAATTGCGGCACTCGGCGTTGACCCGTTCCAGTCTTTTATGGCAGGTCTGGATTCGCTTATACCGATTAAGTTCGGTACCCTGTATGTCATTACAAATGCAGTACTTTTGTTGTTTGCTCTGATTTTTGACAGGCATTATATCGGAATTGCAACATTTATCAATCTTTTTTTGCTGGGATATATCACGCAGTTTACTTACGATTTTTTAAAGACGGTAATAGTGAATCCCTCATTTCCTGTACGAATTGCATGTCTGGTAACCGGTGTTGTCATCATATGTTTCGGTTCGGCATTTTATATGACTGCGGATCTCGGTGTTTCCACATACGATGCGATTGCGCTTATTATCGTGAATACGTGGAAAAAAGGAAAATTTCAGTATGTAAGAATCATAACGGATCTGGTATGTGTAACGGCCGGGTGTATTTTATTTATGGTTTCGGGCGGGGAATTCAGGCAGATTCCGACCATAGTCGGAATCGGAACCATTATAACCGCCTTTTTTATGGGGCCGTTAATTGAGTTTTTTAACATACATATAGCAAGACCGTTTTTGAAAGGAAGAAAGGAAGGCGGACCGCGAAAACATACCTAATGGCATGTTTTTTTGGTAAAATCCGGAGTCCCTGCAACGAAAATGAAGGACACAGAAAAAAGAGTAGCTGAAAGAAGGAGGAAACATGAGATATTTTTTGGAAAATGACCGGATAAAAGTTGAGATTGATTCGTTCGGTGCAGAAGTAAAATCGGTAATTAACAAGAACAACATGAGAGAATATATGTGGTACGGAAATCCCAAATATTGGGGAAGAACCTCTCCGGTGCTATTTCCTTTTGTCGGCAGTCTGAAGGATAAGAAGTACATATGGAAAGGGAAAGAATATCCGATGGGACAGCACGGATTTGCAAGGGATAACGAATTTGAACCGGTAAGCCAAACGGATGACGAGATATGGTTTCAGTTTAAATCAAATCCGGAAACACTTAAGAAATATCCGTTTGAATTTGTTCTCAAAATCGGTTACAAGCTGGAGAAAAGTACGGAAACCGATGATGTAAAAGTAATGTGGAATGTTTATAATCCTGCCGGTGAGCCGATGTATTTTTCCATTGGAGCCCATCCCGCATTTTTATGTCCCGTGCACGGTTTTTCCAAGGACAGGGCGGGCTGCAAGGACGGATATAAAATCTATTTTGAAGGAACGGATGTGATCCGTCATCACGGAAATGACGTGGGAAAAGGACTTGCCTTACGTGAAAATATTGAAATGCCTTTGGATGACGGTTATGTAACGATTACCACGGATTTCTTTGACCGTTGTACTTATATGATAGAAGGCGGTCAGACGAAATGTGTCGGAATTGCGGATGAAGAGAAGAGACATATCGTGGATGTATGTTTTGATACACCGCTTTTTGCCATCTGGTCTCCGGAGAAGAAAAATGCACCGTTTATCTGTATAGAGCCGTGGTACGGAAGATGTGACGCCGTTGATTTTGAAGGAGATTTAAGTCAGAGAGAATTTACCAATACACTGGATGGCGGCAAGACATTTGAAGGCGGATATACCATGAAGTTTTACGAATACTACTGGTGAACCAGGGGCAAACCCTAAAATACAGGGTT
>JAILAD010000079.1 GCA_024681795.1 Lachnospiraceae bacterium
CCCAGCCAGTCCGGATGCTCCGCAAGCACTGCCGTAAGTGTCTGACCGGTGGATGCGATCAAGGACTCTCCGTCCGGATGCGTACTGCACTCCCACGTCTCCGCCAAGGGCGATAGTGGAATGTCTTTTGCAAAATCATCGTTGAGTCTCGAGCCACCCCACAGATAATCTTTTGCCACAGGTTTTAACAGGAATGGTTGTCTTTGTTCTGTCATAGTTATACCGGCATTTCGTATTTGTGTTTATCCGCAGAGGAAATATCTTTTCCAAGCTGCACTTCGATCAGCTGCAGTCCCTGGTCTCCCGCGATCACGGTATGCTTGCAGCCTGCTGCCATCGTGATCACATCCCCCGGGGTGATCAGCTGCTCCATCCCGTCCACGATCGTTTTACCGGATCCGCTGATCACGTTCCAGATCTCATCACGTTTATCGTGGCTGTGGTAATTCATCTTATGTCCCGGATTCAACGTTACCTTTACCGTCATGGAACCTGCTTCCACATCCAGTACACGATAGGATCCCCAGCTTTTCTCCGCAAACATGATCTGCTGATTGATCGCATCCACAAAAGGCTTGATGCGGCTGCTCTGCTCTTTATCCGATACCAGGATACCTTCCGGAGACGCGGAGATCACCACATCCTTCAGCCCCATTGCCAATACCGGAACTCCCAGCTCGTTTACCACATGCACATTTTCACAGGTCTCGTTTAAGATACCTTCGCCAACAATGTTTTCTTCCATTGCTTCGGTCAGGGTGTTCCAGGTTCCCAGATCCTTCCACTGTCCGGCATACTTGAGCACATCGATCGAGGTCTCCTGCTCTACGACCGCATAGTCAAACGAGATCTTCTTTAACTGATCGTAGCCGTTAAACAGCTCGGAATAGTCGGAGGTGCCCAGCAGCTCTTTTGCCTTATTCAAAACATAGGACAGCTTATAGGCAAACACGCCGCCGTTCCAAAGAGCTCCGGCTGCAATATACTCTTTTGCCTTCTCCTCGGTCGGTTTTTCCGTAAAGCCCCATGAACCGTCTGCCGCAGGCTTGATATAGCCGTATTTTTCGGAAGGGTAGGTCGGCTCGATGCCCATCAGCACCAGGTTCTTCTCACCCTTGGCTGCTGCTTTGTACAATTCATTCACGCAATGGAAATATTCCGCATCCACATAAGGATCCACCGGGCAAACCGCTACGGCTTCCTCCTCCGGCACTCCTTTCACATCATGCAGATACGCCGTTGCCAGAGCGATTGCCGCAAAGGTATCTCTCCGGCAGGGTTCCACGGAAATACCAACATTATTCCCCAGCTGGTTATGGATCTCCGATACCTGGGATTTGGATGTAGCAATGGTCACGGTCGCATCCGGATCCGCTGCCTTGATCTGTCCGTAGATACGCTGCACCATAGACTGGTAGCCGCTCTCCGTTTTAAAGATCTTGATGAACTGCTTGGAACGGATGTCGTTGGATAACGGCCACAGGCGTTTTCCGGATCCGCCGGATAATAATATGATATTCATGTTTCTATTGTCTCCTTCTGATATATAAAAATGTACCAATAGTTTGGTTTACCATAACAGATTATAGGGCAGCCCTATGGGATTGTCAAATATGGGCTATAGGATCTGCCGGATACGTTTCACAATCACATCCGCTGCCGCACGGTGCGCAGCATACCCGGGGTGCCAGCGAGCGCCTATGGTTTCCGGTGTCGTCTCCGGGATCGCCAGATACTCCACATGCGTATCCCCGCTTGCTTTTGTATACTCCACGATCGCCTCCCGGATCGTAGCACCCATCCGGTCTCCCAAAATGCCGAAGCACCACAGGATCTGCGCCTTCGGATTATCTTTGCGCAGCATCACCAGAAAATCCTGCATCGCCTGCCGGATATTCTGCCGATCCTCTTCATTATAGACATCCCCATCCATACGCATCCCCGTCGTTTCCCCGGTCACCGGATCAGTAAATGCAGGATTCTGGAATGCCCCATCATCGTTGGTTCCGAGGTTCACGCAGATCACATCCGGCTGCCATTTGGAAAAATCATTCTTTTCATGAAAACCCGCCGGAGCAAAATTCTCCGCCGGTACCAGCCCGCAGATCTGTTCATAATACCGCGGGATCACGTACTCCTTCCGGTTATCCCACGATACATACGTCCCCCAGCCGCTCTGGGATACGATATGATACTCGGCATCCAGTTCTTTAGAGACCAGATACGGATAGGAATGTACGTGGCTGAAAAACATTGCGATCCAGTCTTCTTCTTTTGTATCCCCGATCGCGCCCTCCGCCGAGGTCACACTGTCTCCGATAAACTCGATCTTATGCTTTTTCGGCGCTACCGGCAATAGTTCCCCGTCCAGACGAAGACGATGGATCTTTATACAATGCTTCGGATCGGCGTTCATTGCCTGTACTTCCTTGATGATACGTACATCGGTAGGCTTTGCCGCATTTCTGGCCCGGAATACGCATACCCAGCTTCGCTCCGGGCTTATCATCTGACGCGCCAGAACTGCGCCGTTCACTTCAAACGCCACCCAGTTTTCCAGCGTTTCAAACGGTCCTTCCATCTCCACCCACAGTTCACTGCACTGTACGCACAGGTCCAGGGAAGATCCTGACCAGAGAAGTGTCAGCGGATCCCGTTCTTCCGTGGTACGTCCCTGTACGCGATAGTTTTCGGTATCGGTTAATTTGATCGTTTTCCATTCCATTTTATGATCCCCCGTTTCTTACTTAAATAGGTCCTTTCCCGCGTTTTCTCTCCGGAAAGCCCGCTAATACAATCCCTGCACGGCTGCCCCCTGCTGCAGCAATCCGTTCAGTTCCTCTGCCTTGCTCTCTGTGATCCTCTCCCCCGGTACCAGGATCGGCTGTCCCGGCGGATACACCGAAACAAATCCCGCACTGAAACTGCCGACTGCCTCCGACAAAAGGAGCTTTTCCGCCGGTGCTTCCGCCGCTTCCCCGATCGTCAGTGACAGATCCTCTGTTGCCCGGCTTTGCAGACTATTCTCCCGGATCACAGACACTGCCGCTCCTCCGGATCGTTCTGCACCGCTTCCTTCATATACACTTCGGCGGTCAGACAGGATCTCCGGCTTACGATCCAGCTTCTCCAACGCTTCTGCCAGTTTCTCATAGCCCTCTTCGGTATCGCATACGGAGCAGATCAAAAGCACATACGCCGGGAGTGCCATCTCACACTGTACTCCTTCCCCTGCCAGCCATTCCCCCAGCACTACACCGCTTTTTCCATCCGGCGGAAATACCAGGAGCTTTCCTGCCTCAGGATTCTGCCCGGAAGCATCAGCATCCGGTATATTATGTCTTCCGAAACAGTCCCAGATCCCGATCTGCTCCAGCCGGTGCAGCCGTTCGCTCAACCGCCTGCGGCGCTCATAAAAATCTCTCCATACAAAAGCTTCCCATTCCGATACCTGCTTTACACAGTCATCGATCGCGGCCATCAGCAGATAAGAAGGAGACGATGTCTGGTAGATACTTAAAAACCTCTGTATCCGTTCCGCCGATACTCTGTCACTCCCCAGATGCAGCAGTGCCGTCTGCGTCGGCGCCGGAAGTGTTTTATGCACACTCATCACGACCACATCCGCACCTTCCTGCAGTGCACTCTTCGGAAAATACTCTGAAAATCCCAGATGCGCGCCATGAGCCGCATCCACGATCAACGGGATGTTCCTGCTGTGAAGATAAGCAGCGATCCGCGACAGATCCGATGAAAAACCGTCATACGACGGTGAGGTCAGAAATACCGCTTCGATCTGCGGGTCACGCTCCACAGCTTCCCGTACTTCTTCCGCATCCACACCCGTACCGATCCGGCCGGTCTCTCCGCACACTACCTGTCTGCCATAGAGATAGCATACCTTCAGATCCCGGAGCTGTACTGCATGATAAGCCGAGCGATGCGAAGCCCTCTGCATCAGGATCGTACCGCCCTTTTTTACCGATGCCGAAACTGCCGCCAGCACACCTGCCGTACTGCCGTTTACCAGAAAGAAACTCTGCCGCGAACCATATAATGCAGCCGCTCTCTCCTGCGCCTCCCGAAGGATCCCTTCCGGTGCGTGCAGATCGTCCAGTCCCGGGATCTCGGTAAGATCCCTCTCAAACCACTGTGCAAAAAAAGGGGGCATCCCCTTCCCCTGCCGTTTATGCCCCGGCATGTGAAAAGGATACGCTCCCTTTTTGCTGTATTCTTCTATCTGTTCCAGTAATGTTCCCAATACGTCCTCATCCGTAACTGTTCAGGTCCCGCCGGTTCTGACAGTTACCCTCATCCTTCCGTTCCCGCATTTTCCGCATTTGCATTCTCTGCGGGCACCGGCGCCGGCGTGGCGGCAGGTGCATTCGGATCCACCACTGTTCCGTCCGGATATACGATCACGCCACCCGGGTAGATCGCGGTGCCGTCCGGATACAGGATAATACCATTCGGTAACAGGAACGTACCATCCGGCAGGTAAACCGTTCCCTCCGGGAATACCGGTACTTCGGTCTGCGTCGGTGCCAGTGTCGGCTCTTCCTCAATGATCGTAGGTCCCGGGGTCGGCGTAGGCGTAGGTGTCTCACTCGGTCCCTCTTCCGTCGGTTCCGGTTCTTCCGGTTCCGGCTCCGATACGATGTAGCGTTCATCCAGATAATAACAGATAACCGGACATCCGACATACACCAGGTCATAGATCTTCTTTGCGGCAGCGGTCGGCAGATTCACGCAGCCATGGGAGCCGCTGTATTGATAGATGTTTCCGCCGAAACGGGATCTCCACGATGCATCATGCAGACCGATCCCCTTGTTGAACGGCATCCAGTACTTCACCGGAGTCGCATAATCCGGCCCGCGCAATACGGCATTACGTGCCATATAAAACACCGCATGAATGCCTGCCGGCGTATCACAGTGCTTTGCGACACTGCCGGTCACACACTGCGTAGTAAACGTCACTTCGCCTTTGTCTACCACATAAACCGTCTGGTTGGTGATATCCACTTCCACATAGAAATCACCGATATCATTCTCGCCAAAAGCCGCCCCTTTGGAATACCATACCGGCTCACGCTCGGTCTTCGTTCCCGCCAGCAGTTCGGTCTTCAGCTGCTCCGATTCTTCTTCTACATTGATCTTCCATCCGAAATCACCCTTCGGCAGTTTTAACAGATAGCCGTCTACCGTGGTAAACTCTTCATCCTTCCGATAGGTGCTGTATTTCTCATCAACCTGTTCCACATACTCGGAAACTTTTGCCTCATTCAGTGAAACACTGCCGCCGATTTCATCGACCCAGTCTCCGAAAACAGAGAAATCCACCACTTCCTTTTCGTCACCGATGGTATAGGTCACTTCCGCTTCGGTAAAGGAGTTCAGCGCATCCAGCTCTGCGGTGAGCGTCACATCGTCCGAACGTACCGCCGGTTCACGATAGCATCCGTTCTCATCCAGATCCACCTGTTCCAGATGCTGCAGTACAGCATTCTGCACGCTCTGCTGCATACGCTCCGGTATGATCACCGTGCCCTCTTCTTCCGGGACGATCACATAGCGGTGTTCCTGCTTGTCAAAACCTCCCAAATGTGCATCCTTGGGCTGTATCATATTTTCCGTCTGCAGGAAACTGATCGCACCCAGTTTCTGTGCCAGAAGGGTCCTGTCAAAATCAACGGTACGATCGGAAGTATGGTCTTCCACATCAAAGAAACTCATCGGCCACAAAAACGGGTTCTGCTCCTGCTTGATCTGTCCCATGGTTTTTGTGTAAATACACTGAAAGCCGATGTCCTGCGCGGTAAGTACGGCTTCTGCGCCGCCGCGTCCGAGGATCTTTATACTGTATTGCATATCCTCGCTGCTGCGCCTGCTTTCTGCTTCCGCCGGGGAAAGATTGCCATACGAAACCCCGCCCACGCGGGTATTATAGAACAGATGTGAGCTGTAATAAAAAGCCACACCAAAATAGACTACTGCCAGTACTCCGAGTACGGCGATCCCGATGATCACTCCTGTCTTCTTTTTCATAATCTGCATCCCTAAATAACCGAACGATATAATGGTTAAAAAATCGTAGCAAAAATTATACACTATTGCAGGATATATTACAATACTATATTATTCTCCGGATTGCAACGTATTCCCGGTAATTTGCTCTGGAAACCTTGATACCGCTGCGCTCCGTACTGGCGTGCACGATCATACCGTTCCCGATATAGATCCCCACGTGTCCCGGGTAGCAGATCACATCCCCCGGCTGGGCCGAATCGATCCCGGATACTTCCTTTCCCGCACTGCGCAGGGCATAAGAAGTACGAGGCACCTTATAACCGAATTCCTTATATACTGAAAATACAAATCCCGAACAATCCGCACCGTTTGTCAGACTGGTTCCTCCTGCCACATAAGGGTTTCCGATAAACTTGCAGGCAAATGCCGCGATGGATTTTCCGGTATCCCCTCCGTTTGCCGCATAAATAGAAGAAATATCATACGTTGCAGATCCGGTCGTCGTGATCGTTCCGGTCTCCCGGCTCTCCGCCACGGAGCTTTCCGCCGATTCCCTGGCAGCTTCGGATGCCTTTTTTTCATCCTCCTCTACCTGTCGTCTGGCTTCTTCCTCGATCTGTTTTCTGTCCTCTTCTGCCTGCTTCCTTGCCTGTTCTTCTGCCTGTTTTCTGGCCTGCTCCTCCGCAAGCCTTCTCGCTTCTTCTTCTGCCTGTTTTCTGGCCAGTTCTTCCGCGAGCCTCTTTGCTTCTTCCTCTGCCTTTCTGCGGGCTTCCTCTTCTGCACGTCTCTGCGCTTCTTCTTCCGCCTTTCTGCGGGCTTCTTCCTCCAGCCGTTTGATCTCGGCATTCTGCGCCCGGATCTGTTTGGCATATTCCGCAGCCTGTGCCTGTGCCGTACGGATCTCTGCGGCAAAATCATCCGATACTTCTTTCAGTTCGGCGATCACGCCTTCCATATACTGCTGCTCTTCTTCGTGATCCTTCTCCAGCCCCAGCAGCTCCTCCCGTTCTTCTTCCAGCACCGCTTTCCGGTCCGCCACTTCCTGTACCGTTTCCTGATACTGTGCCAGCATATCCCGGTCATACTCATACAGCTTTTCGATATAATCCGCCTTCGTCAGCATATCCGCATAACTTTCCGCCTGCATGAGCATTGCGGCATAATTGCTCTCGCCTTCCTCATACATATAACGGATACGGATCTTCATCGCCTCATACTGGTCAAGCGCCCTCTGCTCCGCTTCCTCGAGCAGGATCTGAGATGCCGCGATCTCGATCTCTTTATCGTCGATCTGGCCTTCCAGTACTTCGATCTCAGCCATCACCTGTGTCAGAGCCTCGCTCACCTCGGAAATCTGTGCCTCCACGTCTTCCTGCTCCGCAGCCAGCTCTTCCAGAGTAGCATTTACTTCATCCAGCTCTGCCTGCGTTTCATCCCGCTCCTCTTTCACATCATCGATGTCCGGATCGGCATATACGGTCATCGTACCGTTCAGCAATACCAGAGAGGTACACCCTGCGATTATCAGTTTTCGGATCTTATCTTTTTTCGCCATAGTTAACATAATAATAACATATCAGTCTTCCAGCCGCAAGCATACGAGGAAACGATTTCCGTTTTCTTCCAGCATTTCCGCCGCATCTCCGCGCCCGATCTTATACACCTGATCCCCATTCTCGCGCCCGGGCGGATTCAGCACCACGATGTTCAGTTCGTTATATCCGATCAGCAGCATACCGCTGCCGTCCTTATACTGCATCAATACCGGGATATCCTGCGCGGTATAGTACAGCACCGCATCCGGAGATACTCCGGACAGATCCAGGATCTCGGCCGTCTGCAGCGAATCCTGAAGGATCTGTCGTGCAGAGGCGCCATCCTCCATCTGTACCAATGTCTGCGTATGCACTCCCAGATAAGCCAGCATGGTATCTACACTTGCCGCCTGCACCGCCAAAGGAATGTCTCCCGGGGATACCGGTGTTACGGATCCGCTGATCGCCATGATCTGGTTTTTGGCCGGCATTGTCACTCTCCGGTAGATCACGCTTCCCTTTGCATCGCGTACCACGCCGCTGCCGAGAGCGACCTCTGTCACGGGCTCATATGCATTGTCATAGATCCCCTGCAGATGTCCTCTCTGATACAGATAATAATATGAACACCCTTCCGATTTTTCCGGTTCCGCGATACGCTCCCCTTCAAAGATCACGAAGCGGGGATCCAATATCTGCATGGATGAGGTCTTGATCTCGGTCCGCACCGCAAGCTGCACGATCGTTTCAAAACGCTCTGTGACAGCAGTCTCGATCGTATTCTTCGTACTCCCGTTCCTGCTGTTGTTTAAGATCTGATCGTCCGCATATGCCTGCAATTCGCCGTTTTCACCCAATGTCGCACGATGCAGCGTGATCATGCCGTCGCTCACATCCACTCCGGTGATAAATACTCCGTCCTGGGAATACTCTTTCAGTATCGCCCCTTCCTCATCACGGATGCATACGCTGTGCATCGCAAACAACGTATGTCCGCTGATATCCTCCCGGATATCTGTGGCTCTTGCGACCCCGTATACGAGATCGTTCCCGAAAAAAGTAATCGGGATCACCCGTTCTCCTTCCCCCGCCCGAACCGTACTCTCCACATCCGTCATCAGGTTTTTGAGCATCAGCTCTTTCGCATCGTACAGATCCGTACTGCAGCTCCACGCCGCCATCATCCCGTCGTCCGAGGAGACCACTCCTCCGATGGGCAGATCCTGCGCCAGTTCATAGCATCCCGTCCCTTCCAAGGACACTTCGTAGATACTGTTTCCAAACAGGACATGCATACCCTGCTCGCCCACAAAGGCCAGCCGGTCCACATCATATTTTAACAATTCATAGGAGCCGTCATACGGTACAAATACTTTCTCCTCTACAGAATTAACTGTGCTGTCATACTCGTAGACCGATACCCCCATCCGGCCTTCGCGGCCGCCGCAGTTCATATAACCATACACCAGGAATATTATATTTCCGGTCTCCTGTACCTGACAGATCCGTATGTCATGCATCCGGGCCGTCTCCCGGCGGTCGGTCAGGTCATCTCCGTAAAAACTGAACACCTCGGCAAACCGGTTATCGGCAACATCATAGGCAAACAGCCGGCCGCAATTTACAAAGGCCAGCGTATTGCCGTCCACGCTTTCCATTTTCTGCACATCGGTATCCGTGATACCCAGAACGATCTTGTTTCCGGCGATAATGGATGCCATATCCGGCACGCCTTCTTTTTTCTCCTGTTCCCCGAGCGTAAAGATCTGGTCCATCGTACGCTCGTAATCCAGCAGAAACATCCGCTCCGTACCCAGACGCAGCCGGAAATATTCTTCCACAAAGTAACTGCGCACTCTCGTCTCTTCCGGGATCTGTACGATGTAATCCAGACAGATCTGCGCGGTTTCCCTATCTATGTCCTTTACGGACGCCATCGGTTCCGTCAGTCGCTCCACCGGCAGATTTCCCCAAAACACCTGTCCCGAACCGGAATGAATATCCACTTTATAAAAGGTCGAATTATCACCCTGCGCATTGCTTTCCAGATAGGTCGGCAGCTCCGTGGCCCCCCGCCCGCGGTCAAAGGTAAGCTCGCTGAAGTGATAGGCAAATTCCAGCTTATTCGCTAAAGCACAATCATAGCAGCATAACAACTGCGTATAATAGTACAGTTTTGCTCCCGCTTTCGTCTCCAGGATCAGACAAAGGGAATATTCTGCATCCTTCCGCATAAGATCCTTCAGCGAAAGGCTGCCGCGGATGATCTCTTCATCTCTCGCATAATCAAAGATCTGCGTCTCCTCGATCAGACGCCCGTCCCGGAGGGAACGCAGCTTAAACGAGATACGCTCCATCTCCGTACCGTACGTATCCACCACAAATTCCAGTTTCCGGTTTTCCGGAAGCGGCGTGATATGTTCCCGTACTTTGGATACATCCATTTCCTGCGCGTATCCGTGCATCCTGTTGAAACTCATACCGTCACACAGAAAGCGCACCAATGGAAAGGTCGCATCCGGCATCTCTGTCGTCATATCCGTGTTTCCGCGGTTCATAAAAGAGCTCAACACGAAAAGAGAGAGGATAAATACCCCCCCACAATAAATGATCCGTAATATTCCCTTGCTGATGTGGTACCCTTTGCTTCTCATAAAAAAAATTCAGAACCTTGCAGGTTCCTCCATTTACAACCGCCTGTAATGAAAGATTTCCCCCTTCGGTTTCCCAAAGGGGGAATTATTCTACAGCTTGAAGGCGCTTTCGTTCTTATTTTAATGCCTGAATCCGGGCGATCGCTCGTTTGAGCGCCACCTCGGCGCGATCCAAATCCACGCCGTCATCTCTGGCCGCGATACGCTCCCGGGCTCTCTGCTCTGCCGCGGTTGCACGGTTTTCATCGATCTCTCCGGGCCACTCGATCAACTCCGCCAGGATCGTTACCTTATCCTGCAGGATCTCTGCAAAGCCCGCATGCAATGCCGCCTTTTTCTCACCCTCCGATGTGGTGATCGTAAGCACTCCCGGACTGACGATCACGGTCAGCGGAACATGGTTCGCATAGATACCCAGCTCACCTTCCGTTGTATTAAATTCGACCATCTCTACCGGTGCCTCAAAAAAGATCCGCTCCGGAGTGACGACTTTTAAGTGAAATGTTGTGTCTGCCATTCGACTTCACCTTAATTAATTCCAGATTTAACTGTAACTGTTTTTCGTTACATTATGATTTCTTATTTGCCCGTTCCACTACCTCATCGATGCTTCCCGCATTCAGGAACGCACTCTCCGGGATGTTGTCGTGCTTGCCGGCCAGGATCTCCTTGAAACCGCGGATGGTCTCGGTGATCGGTACATACTTACCTTCGATACCGGTAAACTGGGTTGCTACGAAGAACGGCTGGGACAGAAAACGCTGTACCCTTCTTGCGCGGCTTACTACCAGTTTGTCATCTTCGGAAAGCTCGTCCATACCGAGGATCGCGATGATATCCTGCAATTCCTTATATCTCTGCAGGATCGCCTGCACGCCACGCGCCACTTCATAATGCTCCTGACCTACGATACGCGGATCCAGGATACGGGATGTGGAATCCAGCGGATCTACCGCAGGATAGATACCCTGTTCGGAGATCGCACGGGACAGTGTCGTCGTTGCATCCAGATGTGCAAATGTGGTTGCCGGAGCCGGGTCTGTCAAGTCATCGGCCGGTACATATACCGCCTGAACGGAAGTAATGGAACCGTTCTTGGTAGAAGTGATGCGCTCCTGCAGCGCACCCATCTCGGTCTGCAGCGTCGGCTGGTAACCTACGGCGGAAGGCATACGGCCGAGAAGTGCGGACACCTCGGAACCTGCCTGTGTAAAACGGAAAATGTTATCAATGAACAAAAGCACGTCCTTTCCGCCTTTGTCACGGAAATACTCTGCCATGGTAAGTCCGGTAAGGCCGACTCTCATTCTTGCCCCGGGGGGCTCGTTCATCTGACCGAACACCATGGTTGTTTTATCAATAACGCCGGATTCCTGCATTTCATGGTAAAGGTCATTCCCCTCACGGGTACGCTCTCCTACACCGGTAAATACGGAATATCCGCCGTGCTCCGTTGCAATATTACGAATCAGTTCCTGAATCAGTACGGTCTTTCCGACACCTGCGCCTCCGAACAGACCGATTTTTCCACCCTTCTGATAAGGGCAGAGCAGATCGACAACCTTGATACCGGTTTCAAGAAGTTCCGTCTCGGTGGACTGTGCTTCGAAATCGGGAGCCGGTCTGTGAATCGGCTCATAACTTACACCTTCCGGAGCCGGCTTATTGTCAATCGGCTGACCGAGTACATTAAAAATACGACCGAGTGTATTCTCTCCTACCGGAACGGAAATCGGACCGCCCGTTGCAATTGCTTCCATTCCGCGAACCAGACCGTCCGTGGAACCCATTGCGATACATCTTACGATATCGTCACCCAGATGCTGCGCAACCTCGATGGTAAGCGTTTTTCCGTCCTTTAAGGGAATGTAGATTGCTTCGTTTACCTCGGGAAGATGTCCTTCCTCGAATTTTACGTCCAAAACCGCACCGATGATCTGTGTGATTTTTCCTGTGTTCGCCATTTTTAAGTCCTCTCTTAGCAATATCTTAAGTTACTTATTTTTTCAAAAATTACCGGCGGCATTCCTGCTAGGAAATTGCCTCTGCACCTGCGATAATCTCCGTAAGTTCCTGCGTAATGGATCCCTGTCTTGCACGGTTGTACTTCAGTGTCAGGGAGGCAATCATCTCCTCCGCATTGTTTGTTGCGTTATCCATTGCCTGCATTCTCGCTCCGTTTTCACTGGCGGTTGCCTCAATCAGGGCACCGTACAGAAGGGAGGATACATACTTCGGAATAATCATCTTCAGCGCATCCGTATCTTCCGGCTCGAAGTTCATAATCAGATCATCGTCGTCATCATCTTCGTCATCTCCGATTAATTCGTCCTCGGGAAGAATGGGCAGAAGTTTAATGAGGGTCGGAATATGACTGACCGTATTTTTAAAATTGGTATAGGCCAGATAAATCTCTCCGATTTCACCCTTTTCCAGGCGGTGAGTGATTCGCTCGCAAATCTTCATGGTATCCGCATATTCAAATTCTTCCATCAGATCGGACATTTCTTCTTCAATATGATATCCGCGGCGTTCGAGTAATTCCCTGCCTTTCTTTCCGATGGCATAGATATCCAGATCCTCTTTCTTAAAATCGGACTGCGTAATCAGCTTTACCACGTTGGAGTTATATCCGCCCGCAAGTCCCCTGTTGGAAGTAATCACAATCACTGCCTTTTGGGAGGTTTCCTGCTTTGTGGTATAAACCGAATCCACGTTACCCGACTTGGAAAGAAGGCTCTTTACCGTAAGATACATACTGTGGAAATATGTTTTTGAACGAAGCGCTCTTTCCTTTGCTCTCTGGAGTTTTACCGTAGATACCAGTTTCATTGCCTTGGTAATCTGTCCGGTGGATTCCACTCCGGCACGGCGGCGCTTGATGTCTCTCATGGAAGCCATACAATCATGCCTCTCTCACCTGTTTTACTTAAAATCTCTGCCTGAATTTATTCCGTAACCCTTCCGCATACCGGCATAATAACCGCGCGGTTTAGCCGAAGGATTTCTTGAAATCTTCGATTGCTTTAATCAGATTTGCTTCCGTATCATCGGAAATCTGCTTTTCTTCACGGATTGCCTGAGGAATTTCGGGATATCTGGTATCCAGGAACTCAAAGAGCTCCGTTTCAAATCTGATGATATCACTTACCGCGATATCCAGAAGGTATTTTCTGGTTGCCGCAAAGATAATGATAACCTGATATTCTACCGGCATGGGCTTGTACTGGGGCTGCTTTAAAATCTCTTTGATTCTTTCGCCCTGTGCAAGCTTTTCCTTGGTCGCATCATCCAGTTCCGAACCGAACTGTGCGAATGCGGCAAGCTCTCTGTACTGTGCAAGCTCGACACGGATGGGTGCGGCAATTTTTTTCATTGCCTTAATCTGTGCGGAACCGCCTACACGGGATACGGAAAGACCTGCGTTAACCGCGGGGCGGAAACCTGCGTTGAACATTTCGGTTTCCAGATAAATCTGTCCGTCTGTAATGGAAATAACGTTGGTCGGAATGTAAGCCGATACGTCTCCTGCCTGTGTTTCGATAATAGGAAGTGCCGTCAGCGATCCTCCGCCGTACTCCTCGCTCATGCGGACTGCACGTTCCAGAAGTCTTGAATGCAGATAAAATACGTCTCCGGGATATGCCTCACGTCCGGGCGGACGACGAAGCAGAAGGGAGAGGGTACGGTATGCGGTTGCGTGCTTCGATAAGTCATCATAGATAACCAGCACGTCCTCGCCGTTTTCCATCCACTCTTCACCGATTGCGCATCCCGCATACGGTGCAATATACTGAAGCGGTGCAAGTTCGGATGCGGTGGAAGCAACCACCGTCGTGTAACTCATGGCACCGAATTCTTCCAAAGTCTTAACGATTGATGCAACCGTGGACGCTTTCTGTCCGATTGCAACGTAGATGCATTTTACACCCTGTCCTTTTTGATTGATGATGGTATCAATTGCAATTGCGGTCTTTCCGGTCTGACGGTCACCGATGATTAACTCACGCTGTCCGCGGCCGATGGGAACCATGGAATCAATTGCCTTAATACCGGTCTGAAGCGGGGTATCCACACTCTTACGGGTAATAACTCCGGCTGCAACTCTTTCAATCTGACGATGCCTGTTCGTTGCAATGGGTCCTTTTCCGTCAATCGGCTGGCCGAGTGCGTTTACGACACGTCCGAGCATTTCGTCACCGACAGGTACCTCTACCACGCGGCCGGTGGTTTTCACGGTATCCCCTTCGGAAATATTTCTCTGGTTTCCGAGAAGAACGGCACCGACATTGTCTTCCTCAAGGTTCATAACCATGCCGTATACATCGCCGGGGAATTCCAAAAGTTCACCCTGCATTGCCTTCTCAAGGCCGTGAATACGGGCAATTCCGTCTGCAACCTGAATAACGGTACCCACATCGGATACTTCAATACGATCCTTATACCTTGCGATCTGCTCTTTGATTACCGAACTGATCTCTTCTGGTTTCAAATTCATGGGCTTTTATCCCTTTCTGTTTATTCTTCCAACAAAACGCCATGCAGAGAGCGTTCCATCTGTTCCAATTTGGTTCTGATACTGCTGTCCACAACCCTGTCCCGGATACGGATTACCATTCCGCCGATGATGTTTTCATCCACGGAGTAAATCACATCCAGTTTCCGGTATTTCGTAGTGGAAAGAATCTTCTGATAAATCTGGTTTTTCTTCTCTTCACTTAAGGCAAAAGCGGTCGTAACATAAGCAGTCCCGATTCCTTCGTCTTCTTTGATCCGGCTGACAAAGTAATCCAGCACTTTCTCAAGTTCCCCGATTCGTCCTTTTTCCGCAAGTATGCACAGAAAAGAAACCAGGTCATCGCTGATTCTTGTTTCAAAAATTTCCTTTATCAGGACGACTTTCTCCTCTTTGGAAATCCGGGGATTTACCATCAGTTTTGAAAAATCCGGATTTTTTTCAAGGACGTCCTTTAACGCGGTGACTTCTTCGAGCAGGGCACTTTCGGATTTCTTTTCCTTGGCCAGCTCGTACAAAGCCTCGCCGTATGTTTTGGAAACTAGCTTAGCCATGTATCGTCACCCATTTCTTTCAATGTATCATCCAGGAGTTTGTTCTGTGTTTCCTCATCCAAAGATGCGGCAACCAGTTTTCCTGCCATTGCTCCCGCAACGGAAACAATTTCTTCTTTTACTTCATTTGCAACCTTCTGCTTGGAAAGTTCCGCTTCTCTGTTTGCATTGTCCACGATACGTCCGGCTTCCGCCATGGCATCCTGAACAATACGTTCCTCATTCATACGGGCTTTCTTTCTCGCATCGGCAAGAATTGCTTCCACTTCGGAATCAACATTCTTTAATTTTTCTTCATACTCTTCCTTTAAACGAGCCGCCTCTTCCTTATCCGTTCTGGCTGCTTCGATGTTGTCCGCAATTCCCTTCTTTCTTTTCTCCAGAAAGTCCCTTGCAGGTTTAAAGAAGAAAATTGAAGCCACCAAAAACAGCACGAAAACGGCAATTAAAGTAAGAACCGAATCGTGCAGAAGCTGAAAATCCAGATCGAACAGTCTTGTCCAGTCATTTTCAGCCGTAAGCAGTATGGAGTTCATGCCTGATAATGCATTCACACCCTAATCCTCCGATCGTTTTTGCAGATACTTTTTAGGTAAAAGGTTTTACGAATAACAAAAGCATTGCAATCAAAAGTCCGTAAAGACCGGTGGTCTCTGCAACTGCCTGTCCGAGAAGCATCGTAGAAGTGATGTCACCCTTTGCGCCGGGGTTACGTCCTACTGCGTTTGCACCGTAACCTGCAGCAATACCCTGGCCTACACCGGGTCCGATACCGGCGATAACGGCAAGGCCTGCACCGATTGCAGAACATCCGAAAATAAATGCATCATTAAATTCACCCATTTGTTTTTCCTCCTGAAAAATATTCCTTGGTTGTATTGCTTATATTTTATAATTTTAAAATTTATGCCTCTTCCTTGTTTCCGATTGCATTCGAGATGTATGTCATGGTCAGCATACAGAATACGTATGTCTGGATTGCACCGGAGAAAATATCAAAGTATGCATGCAGCACTGCCGGCCACGCATAAGCCACTTTGTTAAGAAGTCCGTAAACCAGAGCCATCATAACCGTTCCGGAAAGAACGTTTGCAAATAAACGAAGCGACAAAGAAATCGGAACCGCAAAATCACCGATTAAGTTAATCGGCAGCCAGATCGGCAGCCAGGGCGGAAGCGGTGAGCACTTGTCCACCCAGATATCTTTCACGGAATTGAACCGGAATTCGTTTACATGAATCAGAATAAAGGTAATGATACCGAGCGGAAGGGTTACGCCGTAATCCGCTGTCGGCGGTCTGAGTCCCAGAAGGCCGGAGATGTTGGAAAATAAAATAAAAATGAAAAGCATTCCGATATAATTGCGGAATCCCTTTCCTTTCTTTCCCATGGTTTTGTCCACCATTCCGTCCAGAAATTCCACGATAATCTCCAGAAAATTCTGGAATCCCGTGGGAATTTCGGATGCATGTTTAAAAACCTGTCCTCCGACTATAAAAAATATTGTAAGTACACATACTACAATAAGGAGACATACATGTGAGGTTGTAATCCATACCTGCTGACCGAACAGCTGATAGGAAAATATTCCGTGAATCATGAAATCCACATTATTTCCCGCTGAATCACCAGCTAACAGGATGCCCTGCATTTTACTCCCTCCTTTTTTCTTACGATTTTATGGTTTCCCGTTTTCGGGTCTTTCTTCGTCCGGTGTTTCCTCCCCGTTTTCCTCCGGCGGATACTCCTTATCCTTAAAATAAGGATGTACTTTGGACGTAACCTTGTGAATCAGCGGATTGGAATACGCCGCAAATTTCATGGAAAGGATTCCCAGGAAAGTTCCGATCGGGTTCATTCTCGGAATCACACAGGCGACTGCTATGACTGCTGCCGCCGCAAAAAGTCTTATCATGGACGAGACACGGATTACCCGGTCTCCTCTTCCGGCATCCAGATCCTCCACAAGTTTCCCGACACTCTTTGTCATATAAAATGCCAGGCCGAATGCGCTGATCATGCCAAATAAAATTCCGAATCCCCACGCGGGTTTGTCCTTGCAAAACCAGACTCCCGCCGCAGCAATGAGGATGCTCCAGATTACAATCCCAATCCATAGTTCAATTAGCGTCGGGTGTAATTTCTCCCTCATCGGCTTTGTCGTTGCTTTCTGTGTTCTTGGGTGCTAAATCCCTGTTTCTCAAATCAGGTCTGTCATTGGACAGTTCTTTCTTAATCAGGCGCCAGACACCGGTCGCTCCGGCCAGGGCTCCGACAAAGAACAGAATCACGGACCAGAAGGATGTTTGGAATTTCCGGTCCAGATAATATCCTAAAAAAAACAAAAGGCAGGTTGGGATTAACATTGTAAGGCCAAACTGCGTAAGAAATGCTATTTTACGAAGTACCTTCGTCATCACCCCACACTCCGCTCACTTTAACCATTATACGAAAATTCTTTTTTTATGTCTATGTACAATATGTCTATCTAAAATATGAGTATTTTGTCACATTTTATAATACAATTTACGAATTTCCGTTTTCCAGGCTTTCCACGATTTTACGGTATTTGTTGAATTTTCCCGCGTAGATATCACTGACAAGGCGATCCGCACGACGCAGAGCCTCATAGAGCTGGTCGCTTGTAATCATTCTTTTTTCATGTGCCAGCGCAAGTTCGTCCAGATCCAGAATCCTGGAAGAGCCGTCCGGATAAACCACTACATCCACCAGTAAATCCGTTGTTGTACAGGTATTGTTCGTCACGTCGATTTCATAATCCACGATATCGCAATACCAGTAAAGCAGGGAATCGTCGGGTTTGTAGAATTTGCTGACCTTGATGCCTTCTTTCAGACAGTAAACGGAAAAGCCGTGCGTAAAATCTTTCCTCGGACGCAATGTGGTCCATTTGGAAACAATGTACTCCTCGTTGCACAGAAGCACAATATCATCCTTCAGCCAGATACATTCCTTTGGAATTAAGCGTTTGCGGTAAATCCTGAGCGATTCCATGGGGCACCTCTTTTCCGGTTTCAGAACCGATTGGCAGATGACTTCAAAAAATAGAAATTACAATGATGATATCACGGAGCAGATTTTTTTACAACCTCAGTCCAGACCTCCGAGCAGGTTTCCGAACAATCTCGAGGAACTCTCGTCGGTCGTCTGCGGAATCGCAAATACATCGATTTCCTCACCCCCGACAGACAGTTTTACGCTGATTTCACCGTGTTTATCGAAAAGCACGATCCGTACTTTTTCCTTTTCATGTCCGTGTTCCAGTTTATCCAGGAGTTTTTCCTCAATCAGAAACCGGTAACTTAAGGCCTGTTTTCTCTCCAGCCCGTATTCCGTCAGAAGGTCGTATACCGTAACCGCAATGTCATCGAGAGCCTCCGCGGTAAGAATTTTTTCGGTATCTAAAATTTCGATGCTTTCACGGCATTTGACGGAAAGTCTTAACGCAAGGATGATTTCGAGTATGCTGATAAGTGCGAAAAACGGGAATACATACTCGAGTGAAAAAATTTTCAGAATGACATATACCGTCAGTTTCATGAACACATTGATGATAGACTGTCCGAGATTCAGCAAAACCAGCATGTTCTGCTGCTTTCTCCGGCTGTTTGTATCCACCGCCGCCATTCTTAAATAGGTCCTCATCGGGTCCCAGATCATACACATCAGAATATAGACAACCGCCATCATGATGATTCCGGGAACGGTATTTTTTAAATAAAATCCGGAAATCCCGGTAAGCATGCTTGCGGCAAACAAAGTTACGGAACCGATTAAAATCACTTTCTCACGCAATGCTTCGAGAATCTTCGGAAGAAAGAAATTCACCACCAGCTTTAACAGTCTGGAAATCCATACAATCAGGCCGAACACGAGAATGGTTGTTTTTTCCGAAAACATGTTTTTTAAGGTTCCGCTCATCAGAAGTTCGCTGTTTTTGGAAAACGTCACGGCAAGGCAGAAGAAAATACAAAATACCAAAAGAAGATATTTCATCATCGAAGACAGCCGTACCGATCCTTTTTTCTTCCCGTTTTCCTGCTTTTTCTCCTTTTCTCCGGTTCCCGTTATCCGCTCGGAATAATCGGGCATCATGAATGCCGTCACCAGTCCCCAGGTATATGCGGCAATACACAGAGCGGAAGGAAGATACCTGTTTACCATAAAAAGCGGTGGAATCAGGAGTGTGGAAGCCATGGTAATTCCGGCATATATGATATTCCCTCTTGAAAAAATCTTCGTAAACTGGTTCTTTTTCCCGACCAGGGAAAGATTGTTTCTTGCGCCCGCGCACCCCATGGAACGGAAGTTTCCGGAAGAAATAAACAGAATGTTTCCGATTGTGACTATCGCAAGATGCGGTCCAAACGTAATGAAAACAATGGCAAGAAGCGGCATTACGGCCCCTATGATGACGGCCGCGCTGTTCCCAATTTTACGGATAATCCGGTAGGAAACATATTCGAGTGCCAGATCCGCCGCGTCCGTAATCAAAAAAACAAGGGCCACCTGAGAATCCGTATATCCTTTCACCAGCGTCAGAAACAGAATTTCAATCACACTGTAAAAAAGCAGGTCCAAAGACATCGCTTCGTAAATCGGATATATATCAAGTGCCCTTTTTATCTTTTTATTATCCATTATTTATTATCCGTTATGATTCCCGCAGGTCATTAAAGCTTTTTTACTTTTTAATAGAAAATATGCCCTCCGATAATCTGTCCTTCCATTCCTTCCAAAGGAGTTCTGAAATAAAGACAGTTTCCGACATTGCTGTCGCCTCTCATGGCCTGGTCCGCCGCCTCATAGCACGCCGCATTGGCCCGGTCTTCCGCAAGAGCAAGCGCAAGCCTTCCGCTTGCGACGGGCGAAAACTGGGCAGACTGGTAAATCACTCCCGAAATCGTTCCCGGATAACGGCTTGAAAGCACGCGGTTAATAACCACCGCACCGACCGCAAGTTTTCCTTCATAAGGCTCTCCGCCGGCTTCACAGTAAATTAAATTGGCAAGAAGATATCGGTCCCCGTCTTCGAAAGTAACTTCCGAAATATTACGCCAGGCAGCTGCTCTTGCCGCTCTCGACATCTCCAGCTCACGCTGGTACTGCGCCTGTAAGGCTGCGATATTTTCCTGCTGTGCCGCAATCTGGGCTTCTTTGGATTCTATGTCCGCCTGATACGCAAGAATTTCCTGATTCGCGGTATTTATCTGTGCCTGGTACTCTCTTACGTACGTGTTCGTAGTGGAAATCAGATCGCCGATTCTTTCCTGTTCTGCTTCAATCTGGCTTTTCAGTTCATCCAGTTCGGCCTTTTCCTTCTCCATCGTCTCTTCCCTGGCGATGACTTCTTCCTTGGCTTCCCTGTATTTTTCCAGCATTCTTGTATCATAATCGGCCAGCATGTTTAAATAATCGGTATTGTTTAAAAATGCGGAAAAACTGGTACTGCCGATCAGTATCGCAAGATAGGTATCCCTCGGAGACTCGTAGGAAGCCTGAAAGCGCTTCTTCATGGCTTCGTACTGTTCCTCTTCCGTCTGCTTTGCCTCTTCGACTTCCAGCCTGGTCTTTTCGATCTCTTCTTCCTTATCGGCGATTTTACCCTCCACCTCCGTTAAATGGTCGGCGGCTTTGGTCATGTCGACATTCAAAGCATCCAGTTTTACCTTCAGATCACCCTGCTTGATATTCAGTTCCGATAGCTGACCTTCTTTCGCCTGCTTTTCCAATTCCGTTTCCTGCTTTTTCTTCTCGGTTTCGGCTTTTTCCTGCTCCGCCTGCTTGATTTTTTCAAGCGTGGAAGAGGGGTCTGCCAGTACCGGGAAAGAAGGGAACGCAGAAATCAACAAAGCCAGTACCGTAATCAGGGCAACCGTTTTGAATCTGTTTCCTCTCACTTAAACACCTTTTATTTTATACATTTATACATTCAGTCTGATTTCTCTTCCGGAGTGTACGTACTGCCTGTACTCTACTCCGGCCGCATCAAACATTTTCTTGCTTGCAATATTACCGGGAGTTCCGTCATATTTGTCACTGTCATAAATGACCGTTTTGATTCCCGCCTGAATGATTGCTTTTGCACACTCATTGCAGGGGAAGAGAGAAACGTAAAGTTTCGTTCCTTCCAGATTTCCGCCTCTGTAGTTTAAAATCGCATTCAGTTCGCTGTGCGCCACAAAGGGATATTTGGTATCCAGCTCGTTTCCCTCTCTTGCCCAGGGGAACAGTTCATCGGAGCAGCCGTTCGGAAATCCGTTATATCCGACCGAAAGAATGCGGTTATCCGCACCCACGATGCATGCTCCGACCTGGGTATTGGGATCCTTGCTTCTTTCTCCGGAAAGAATCGCAATCCCCATAAAATACTCGTCCCACGAAATATAATCTGCTCTCTTCATAGTGTTTCCCCTCTTTTTACACAAACCAATTACACATATTTCTTTTACACGCCTACCGGTACTTTTACACGTATACCGGTTCTTTTATGCCTTCTTTTATACCGTTCCCGGATTTTACTTGGTACCGAAAATACGGTCTCCGGCATCCCCGAGTCCTGGCACGATATAAGCATGATCATTCAGATGATCGTCCAGCGAACCGATATACAAATCCACATCCGGATGCGCTTCCGTCATCTTCTTTACACCTTCCGGTGCCGCGATAATACACATAAAATGAATCTTTTTGCAACCCTTGTCTTTCAGCATCTGGATTGCCGCAACGGAAGATCCGCCGGTTGCAAGCATGGGATCCACAACAAATACTTCTCTTTCGGAACAGTCTGCCGGAAGCTTGCAGTAATACTCTACCGGTTCATGTGTTTCGGGATCGCGGTATAATCCGATATGTCCTACTTTTGCGGCCGGAATCAGGTTCAGCATTCCGTCCACCATACCGAGTCCTGCACGAAGAATCGGGATGATTGCCAGTTTCTTTCCCTTCAGTTCCTTTACCGTTGTTTTGCAGATCGGAGTTTCCACTTCCACTTCGTCAAGAGGAAGATCCCTGGTTGCCTCGTAGCAGATCAGCATTGCAATTTCGCTGATTGTTTCGCGGAAATCCTTGGTTCCCGTATCCTTTCTTCTGATATAACCGATTTTGTGCTGAATCAAAGGATGATCCATTACTACTACTTTTGCCATTTCACCAAACCTCCGTTTTCTTTATTTTCTTAAAATCTTTATTTCCTTAATTCTTTGCTTCCTTAATTCTTTGCTTCCTTAATTCTTTATCCTTCGATTTTGTCGATTCTTCTCTGATGTCTTTCCTCACCGGAGAATTCCGTACCGAAGAAGGTGTCTGCAATATTCAGGGCAAGCAGTTCTCCGACCACCCCGGCACCCAGAACCAGAACATTTGCATTGTTATGAAGTCTTGTTAAAGATGCGGATAACGAATCCGCACAGAGTGCGGCACGTACGCCTTTCACCTTATTGGCAACCATGCTCATGCCGATTCCCGTCGTGCAGATTAACACACCGAAATCGCATTCCCCCGATGCCACGGCCTCTGCTGCCGGCTTTCCGAAATCCGGATAATCACAGGATTTTTTTTCAAAGCATCCGAAATCCTTTACTTCGTAACCTTTTTCCTCAAGATGTGTTTTTACTTTTTCTTTTAAATCAAATCCGCCGTGATCGCTGGCAATTGAAATTTTCATTTCCGTCTCCTCAAAGTACAATCTTTTTATGTCCGGCCGCTTTTAAAAGACGGTTCATAACGGCATCCCCGATTCCGTCTTCCTGAAAGCTTTCCGAATAAATAACTTCCACATTCTCGTCATCGAATTCGCGTAAAATCCGGTACAGAGACGCTGCCGTCTCTTCCGGTGCGTTCCTGTTTCCGGCCTTTTTTACAATATCCGCACAGTAAAATGCAGCCGTTTCGTTGGTTGCGATGACACCCGTTTTTAAATCCGCTTCCCCGGCATCGGAAAGTGCACGGTTGATATAATCTATTACATCTTCCCGGGAGCCCTCTACAATCGTCAGCTCCCCTTTCGGCGCATAATGACGGTAACGCATTCCCGGCGCCTTCGGACGTTCCTTTGAATTTGCATCCAGTATGGTCGGGTCGGTCTTAACTTCGCCCAGTACGGACTCAAGCATTTTCTTCGTAATATAGCCCGGTCTTAAAATCATCGGAACGTCTCCGGTCAGGTCCACGATTGTAGACTCAAGACCGATCGGAATGTCTCCCCCGTCAATGATGGCGTCCACTCTTCCGTCGAGATCTTCAAGCACATATTTGGCAAGTGTCGGGGAAGGTTTCCCCGAAAGATTCGCAGACGGTGCCGCGATATATCCGCCTCCCGCCTTAATCAGCTCCTGTGCCGTTCTATGGGAAGGGAAACGCACTGCCACGGTATCCAGACCGCCCGTGGTTTCCGTCGGAACAAGCGGCGATTTTTTCAGAATCATCGTTAAAGGTCCCGGCCAGAATGCATCGGAAAGCAGTTTTGCGTTTTCCGGGATTTCCGATACAAGCGCATCCAGATCTTCCTCCCTCGCAATATGGACAATCAGCGGATTGTCGGAGGGCCGTCCCTTGGCCGCATATATTTTTTTCGAGGATTCCGGATTCAGCGCATCTCCGCCGAGTCCGTACACCGTTTCGGTCGGGAATGCCACGAGCCCGCCTCTTTTAATGATTTCTCCGAGTTCTTTCATTTCGGGCGGATTCGGATTCTTTTCCTCAATACGGACAATTCTCGTAATCACTGCTCTGCCCCCTGCTCTGCTGCAGCATCCGTTGCCGTAGCATCCGTTGCCGTAGCATCTGTTCCGGCTTCTTCCGGTTCCGCCGGTTTTACGACTTCGGGATTTAACGTTCCCGCCATGTATTTTTCAAATACATCCCAAATATCCGGTGTTTCAAAGCCGAGCTTCCACTCCGCAACACCCGCAATATTATAGGAATCCATAACATTCAGTTTCACTTCCAGTGACTCGGCATCCTCAAGCCAGATCTGGCAGTTCTTACCGCCGACTTCCATTTCGCCGTAATTCTGGCAGGTTTCATTGTCCCATGCCGTCGTCATGCCGACCTGCTCAATCCACTCTTTCTGCATCTGCATGCCGATGGTGTCACTTCCGACCTTGCCCTCGTCATTGGTTCTCCAGATTCTCGTATAGAAAGGTACGGCATTAATTACCTTTTCTGCCGGAACCTCTTTTAAAGTCTCTCGAATTCCTCTCTCCACGTAGTCGATACTTGCAACGCTTCCCGGAGTCGGGGAAGAAGCCCAGTGCTCGTCATATCCCATGATTACCACATAATCCACGACATTGCCCTGTTCCTTACGGTTATAGAAACCGGTTACGGAAGCAAGTGCGTAATTATCGACGGAAAGAATGATTCCGTTTTTATGTGTCTCCACCGAAAGTTCTCTCAAAAACTGGATAAAATCATCGGCTCCCTCTGACGAAATCCGCTCAAAATCGATGTTGATTCCGCTGATTCCGGCGGATGTGCTTTCTTCAATCATGCGTTCGATAATGGCTCTTCTTCTGGTGGAGGATTTCAGAACCTGCTTCATGTCCACTTCATAGTCCACGTCCGTCCAGACCGCCCAGACATCCATACCCTTTTCTTTTGCTGCCGCCACATATTTTTCCGCAGGCAGCGCCTCGATGGTTCCGTCGGAATCCTTGATTCTGAAAAGCGTCGGAGCCATGATATTCACCGATTTTACCCCGGCCGTATCTCCGGAGAAATGGGAAGCCGGATCCGCGAATACCTGATGGAATGCCATATTGATTTTTCCGTTATAGGAAATGGGCTGATACTGAAGAGGAATCTCCGGTTCCTCGACAAGATATCCCGGGAACGGTTCTTCCAGCTCGTCAAACTGCTTCACTTCCACGTATCCGATCATTCCGTGAACGGAGCAGACTTTTGCCCAGTCCTCCAAAACTTCCACCACGCCGATTTTCGTTCCGCTCGGCAAATCCTCCAGAATCGGGCTCTTGATTCCGCCCTGATAACGAATCGCCGTATCCTTATTTACAACTGCAGCCGTATATCCGGGAAGATCCTCCGTGCAGACCACAATATAATCCGGATTCGAATAAACTTCATATTTAATAAAGGTAAACAGTTTCAGATAATCCACGGCGAAATACACCGAATCTCCGCCGTCTATTACCGGCGCATAGTCAAGATCCACCTGTCTGTCAGCCGTCAGATAATATTTAAAATCCTCGCCGATCATGCACTTGATGGTCTGATCGTGCGTGGTGTACAAAACAGCCTTCTCTTCTTCATTTACATAGAAATGATCCGTAAAATACTGTTTGACAAACTCCAGCGAAAAATAAGGCTTTCCGTCAATCAAAACGGCCTTTTCCTCTATTTTTTCAAAGTTCATGACCACAGATAGTTTTCCGGCTTCCGTGTGGAAATACTCGTTTAAATCAGCTCTTTCCGTACCGTAGGAGTACTTTTCCATCAGTTTCTGCCCGTAAAAAGCACCGCCCACGACTAGTATTAAAAGTACTGCAATGATGACCGGAAGGATTTTTAAAAAAGCACCTTTTTTCTTTTTCTTACGCTTTTTCCTGCCGTCTTTTGCGGGTTTCTTTTTTCTGACCCTTATGATTTCATCATCCAGCTCGTCATCCAGTTCATCATCCGTCAGTTCTTCCTCTATTTCATCATCAATTGACCATTCCGACATGTTTCTTCTCCCAAATTACAATAATATATATCGTCAGAATATAGAAAACGCATTCTGACTCAACATAGTATTATAACAAAGAAAACCCTTTCTGTATAGTCTGCCTTCCATGCACCCGATAAGGCACATTGCGGTTCAAGGGACTGTTTCGCGGCATATTGACATACAAAAAAGGTTTTCCCCGAGGATTTATTATTTCTTTCTTTTCACAAAGGAGACAGGTACCGCCCAAAAGGACCCGTGATGAATGCCGTACCTGACTGCGCAAACCGTGAAATGATGCAACCGTTCGAAATACCAAATAAAAAATAATGAATACGAAAATGAGTTATTTTGTTTTGTTCAGGATTTTTTATTTTATGAAAATTGTCGGAAATGCAAGTACGGAGCCGCACATTGCTTTGTAAGACGCTCACACAGAACGTGTAAGCATTATATTAATAAACTGGTATCTCCCGAAGCCTCCCTTCCGGTATACAAATTTCCGAAACGGTTGCCTGAAAATATGTTATAATAACAGTAGGAAGAATTCAATATCATTTTTCCGTCGTTTTTCACAAAAAATTCGACATTTCCGCCCGAAAAAGAATTGACTCGGTTACGAAAAGTGATTATGATAAACTATCAACAGCAATTGATAATAAAAAATGAGGAGGTGTAACCATATGAAAATTGAAAAAATCAATGACTCTCAAATTCGTTGCATCCTCACGAAATCAGAACTGGAAAAAAGAAATCTGAAATTAAGCGAAATCGCATACGGCTCCGCAAAAGTAAAGAAATTATTCCGGGATATGATGCATCTTGCATATATCCAGTGCGGATTCGAAGCAGATAATATTCCGCTTGCCATAGAAGTAATTCCGTTCCGGGATTACGCTTCCATTATCGTTACAAAGGTGGAGGAACCGGAAGAACTGGATACCAGATATTCCCGTTTTGCTCCCGGTGTGGATTCATCCGGCGGAATTCTTTCCGAACTGGACAGACTTTTCAGAGGCATCGCTTCTTCCGGACAGTTCCCGGAAGGAGAGCTTCCTTTTGAACCTGATGACGAGGATGATGATGTACCGCCCGCAGGCGACGGTATGATTTCCATCGGCAACATTTCGTTTAAAGAAGCACAAAACCGTTACTTTTATTTTGACGGAATCGACGATTTGTTCACGCTTGCAAATGCCCTTGATTCTTCATTGACCGTTGTAAGTACGCTCTATAAGAATAAATCACGGACGGATGATGCGCCTTATGTACTGGAAATTTCGAAGGAAGGGCTGGAACCGGATGCTTTTTCCTCGCTCTGCTCTTTTGTATCGGAATACGGTTCCCTTGCTTCCACGCTCGAGACCTTCCCGTACTACTTAACGGAGCATTATGAAATTTTACTGAAGGACGATGCACTGAATTTCCTGAAAAATTCATAAATCCCGGGGTTCATGCCGGATTATGGATTTTGTAATTTTGTAACTGTATGATTCCTGCTTTAAACTGCGTATCCGTGCGATACGCAGTTTTTTATTTCCCTTTCCGTTCTCTTTTTGCATTCCTTCCGTTCTCTTTTTGCATCCCTTCCGGGAACCGGTCTTAGCGTTTTCTTTAAATTTCCGACGAAAAGTGATACAATTTTCAGTGATATTATGAGACAGGAAGGATAAAAATGGAAAACAGACTGATTCACGAAAACTATATTCTGCCGAGCAGAAGTAACCGGCATGCCACCCTTTCCCTTTCCTCCGCCATTGACATTTTCATGGATATGGCGATGGAACATGCGGAGGGACTTAACGTCGGTATCACCGAATTCAACAAAAAGGAACTCTTCTGGGTTGCCGCGAAAACAAAGATTCATTTCAACCGCGAGATTAAAATGGCCGAACGCGTGGAATTCATGACATGGCCGCAAGCTCCCGGAAAAATCAAATCCGACCGCCAGTACCGGATTTCGAAAGGCGACGAAATCCTGGTCACCGGCAAAACCGAGTGGGTTGTTATCGACACCGAAACAAAAGGAATCCAGAAGCTGGATAAAATTTTTCCGGACGATCTTATCTTTTGCGACGATCCCGGAGACACCAGTGATTTTGAAAGGCTACGCGATTTTAAGGACGGAGAAGCATTCGGCGAATACAGGGTCCGCTCCGTCGACATCGACTATGGTCTTCACATGAACAACGTCGCTTACGTCCGGGCAATTGAAGGACTTTTTTCTTCCGAAGAATGGGATGAACGTAAGTTTAACACTTTCCAGATTGACTACAAGAAATCCTGCTATGAAGGGGATGTGCTTATCTTTACCAAAAAGGAAGAAGACGGCAGGTTCTTCCTGCGCGGAGCGCTGGAAGATGATACCACGATTATTCTTGCCGTACTCTCACGGAAATGAGCCACTAACCCGGAACGGGTTGGACCCCATGTCCCCCGGTCCAAAAAGAAAGGAGACAATATGCAGCATACACTACGGGAATTACTGACGGATCTGACTTATCAAATCATTCAGGGAAGTGAAGACATAACCCTGACCGGAATCTGCATGGATTCAAGAAAAGTGCAGCCCGGAAATCTGTTCTTGTGCATCTCCGGATACCGGACCGACGGGCATACCTACATTCCGATGGCATTAAGTGCCGGCGCAACCGCGCTGGTGACCGAAAAAGAAGTGGATGTTCCGGATACCGTTACGGTAGTAAAAGTGGAAGATGCCAGATATGCACTCGCACTGATTTCCGCAGCCTGGTACAACCATCCCACCAAAGACATGACCGTCATCGGTCTTACCGGCACAAAGGGCAAGACCACAACAGCCCATATGGTGAAAAAAATCCTCGAGGAAGCCGGAAACAAAACCGGCATGGTAGGTACAAACGGTGCCTTTATCGGCGATAAAAAGGTTCCCGTGGAAATCAAAAATACCACGCCCGAATCCTTTGATCTTCAGCATATTTTTTCCATCATGAAAGAAGAAGGCTGCAGGTACGTTGTTATGGAAGTCTCCTCACAGGGGCTTAAATTAAACCGTGTGGCCGGCATTGATTTCGATTACGGCGCATTTTTAAACCTTTCATACGACCATATTTCCCCGACGGAACATGCGGATATGAAAGAATATGAGGAATGCAAACTGAAACTTTTCTCCATGGTGAAAAAATCCGTCATTTTCATGGACACCGAATACAGCGAAGATTTTTATAACGCCGCAAAAAATCCGGTAACCGTCTCCCTGAAAGGAAATGCGGATTACGTGGTCTCAAATGTCCGCAATGTATGGAATGACGATTTATTCGGCGTGGAGTTTGATTTACGGGAACCCGACGGAAAAAACAACCACGTATCGGTTGCCATGCCCGGATATTTCAATGCGGAAAATGCCGCCGTTGCATGCGCCCTCTCGGCAATGGAGGGCATTACGGAGGAAATCATGGACTCCGCGCTTCGTAAGGTCAGCGTAAAAGGCCGCACCCAGATTATTCCGGAAGCCATGTCGAAAGCAATTGTCATGATTGATTATGCGCATAATGCATTCAGTTCGGAATGCGTCCTGCAAATGCTTCGGGAATACAACCCGAAACGCCTTGTCTGCATTTTCGGCTGCGGCGGAAACCGTGCCGTTTCGAGACGAATCGGTATGGGTGAAGTTGCCGGAAAAATGGCGGATTTGTCCATAATCACAATGGACAACCCGAGAGATGAGGAATTAAAAGACATCAACAAAGGAATCATCGAAGGCATAGATAAATACAACGGAAAATACATTACCATCGACGACCGGAAAGAAGCCATCCGCTATGCACTTGACAATGCGCTTCCCGGCGATATCATCGTAATGCTCGGAAAAGGTCACGAAACCTACCAGGAAATCAAGGGTGTCAGGTATCACTTCTCCGAGGAGGAAGTCATTCTGGATTATTTCGCCGAAAAATAGACAGATTCCGACTAACCGAATTGACGAAACCTATCCCTCATACTATAATGAGAAATGCGCATCTTCAAAGCGGGAAAAATCCCCCAAAGATACGCACTTAACAAATCAAATCGCTTCCGAGGGTGGCAGGATGGCTGCCCGGGATAAGCAGCGTTTAAGCTTGGGTCTTGCGCGACGGAAATCCGCGAACCGTGTCAGGTTGGGAACAAAGCAGCACTAAACGGAATCTTCCGGGTGCCGCAAGGCAACCTGAGCCCAGCCGGCTGTCCCGGTAACGCTCCTGTCGCTCTCGGAGGCGATTTTTTTATTTTCATTCAGACCGGTTTAAGGAACATCCCCGGGAATGCATATTTCCTATATTTTTTTCGCCGTCAGAACGGCAACGCTTCTTCCGATCATCGATACCGTTCCGCTCCTTTTCGAGAATTTTGTTTCTCCGGAGGTTTCGATTTCCATAACCCACTCATATTTTCCCGGAATCTTCGGCAGGATGAAATCCCTCGTTTCCCAGTGCATATTCATACACAGGAATACGATGTCATCCGCTTTCTTTTTTTCGTTGTAACCGGTAAAAAGAATTCCGACCTCTCTGGTATCTTCGCGGAATGTCTCATTCCAGGGTGTCAGGTTATGCGCGCTGTATGCGGGAAATCCGATTTCAGAAGCCGGAAGTCTGCCGCGAATGACAGGGTGCTGCTTTCTGAACGCTATCATTATTTTAACAAACTTGAAAAGATCCTTATTCCTGTCCAGGTCATCCCAGTCAAGCCATGAAATCTCATCATCATGACAATAGGCGTTGTTGTTTCCCATCTGCGAATTCGAAAATTCATCGCCTGACAAAAACATTGCCGCCCCCCTGGAACAAAGCAGTACGGTAAATGCATTTTTCTGCATCCTGCGTCTTAATTTCAAAATCTCCGAGTCGTTCGTTTCGCCCTCCGCGCCGCAGTTCCAGGAACAGTTATCGTTCGTTCCGTCGGTATTGTTCCAGCCGTTTGATTCGTTATGTTTCGTGTTGTAACTGAAAAGGTCGTTTAACGTAAACCCGTCGTGGCATGTAATAAAATTGACGGAGGCATTTTTTCCGCGGAAATTCGGGTCATACAAATCCTCCGACCCGGTGATCCGGCGGTAGGCAAGTTCTGCCATTCCGGCATCGGATTTTAAAAATTTCCTGATTTCGTCACGGTATCTGCCGTTCCATTCCGCCCAGCGCTTCCACGACGGAAATCTTCCGACCTGATAGAGTCCGCCCGCATCCCATGCTTCCGCAATTAATTTTACTTTGCTGAGAATCGGATCATAGGCAAGGCTTTCCAGAAGCGGCGGTGCCTCCATCGGAGAGCCGTCCTCGGCACGTCCGAGAATGGATGCCAGATCGAAACGGAAACCGTCCACACGGTACTCAACCGCCCAGTAACGGAGGCAGTCGATAATCATCTGTCTTACCACCGGATGATTGCAGTTTAAGGTATTTCCGCAGCCGCTGAAATTATAATACTTTCCCTCGGGCGTCATCATATAATAGATATTCGGATCATATCCCTTAAAGGAAAATGTCGGCCCGTCCTCATTTCCTTCCGCGGTATGGTTAAACACAACGTCCAGAATGACTTCGATTCCGTTTTCATTCAGTTCCCTGATCATGGATTTTAATTCATCGCCCTCGTGATTATGCTCCAGAACCGACGCATAACTCGTGTTCGGTGCAAAGAAGCTGACGGTATTGTAGCCCCAGTAATTCAGGACTTTCTTTCCGTTTACGTCACGGATGTTTTCCAGTTCGTCGAATTCAAAAACCGGCATCAGTTCCACGCAGTTTACGCCTAAGGAACGAAGATAGGGAATCTTTTCCCGCAGCCCCTGAAACGTTCCCGGTGCGGAAACTCCGGAATTATCGTTTTTCGTAAAACCCCTGACATGTGCTTCATAAATTACCAGATCGCTGAAATCCAGATTCGGATTCTCGAAATTTCCCCAGTCAAAATCCTCGAGCACCACTCTCGACCGGTACGTAAAATCGGTGCGGCTCTTTTCACCCCACTTGCTCTGTCCGGTTACCGCCCTTGTATAAATATCGATTAAATACGGACTTTTCACGATTTTCCCGGACGGCGATTTTTCCAGAATACGGTAGCAGTATTCAATATCCCTGATATTAAGTCCGTACACAATCATGGAAAACGTATTCCCGATCCGGTATGCCTCGGGAAACGGAATAATCGCAAAAGGATTCTTTTCCATCGGATGAAACAAAACCACTTCGCAGCCGACGGCATGTACGGAATGAATGGTAAAATTGATGCCGCCGGGCACCTTGAACGCACCGTTCATTAAATGAAATCCCGGTCTTACGTCAAATCCGGCCACATAATCGATTACCACTTTTTTCGTGTCTGTTTTACTGTTCATTCTGACACCCCTCTTTTGAAACCCGGTCCGCTCTTTTGTTCATCAGATACATCCATACTGCAACCCCTACAATAATGACATATCCGAGAACGCTGTATAAATCGGGCTTCTGACTTAAAAATATCATACCCCATATCGTTGCAAAAATCACTTGCGAATAATCGTATACCGAAATCTCTCTTGCGGGCGCATGCGTATAGGCCGCCGTTACGAAGAACTGTCCGCCGCTGGCCGCAAGTCCCGTGCAGAGTAAAAATACCCACTGCCACGCCGTCATCGGCACATAGGTAAATGCAACCACGGGTCCCAGCATCACCACCGAAAAGGCCGAGAAGAAAAATACGATCAGTGCGCCTCCGACTCCCATGGAACCCAGTTTTCTTACGCAGGTGTATGCAATTCCGGCGCCCAGTCCCCCGAGCACTCCCAAAAGCGCCGGAACCGCCTCCATGCCGAACGTCGGCTTTACGATAAAAAGACTGCCCAGAAATGCAATCACCACGGCCGACCACTGGTACCATTTTGCATTTTCCTTTAAAAACATGGCCGAGAAAATCAGCGTAAAAAACGGAGCCAGTTTATTTAACATGGACGCATCCGAAATATTCATCCGGTCCACGCAGTAGAAATTGCATAAAAAACCGATGGTTCCGGCTGTTGCACGTCCCAGTAAAAGTCCGATATTTTTTTTATTAATCTTCATCCCGGGTTTCTTCCGCTCCCGAAAAAGAATTACGGACGCAAAAACCAGAGCCACCGCATTCCTGAAAAAACCCTTCTGCCAGGTCGGTAACTCTCCCGCCAAATTGATGAATAAATTCATGGTTGCAAAGCAGAACGCGGAAAATACGATACACGCAATTCCCTTTGAGCGCTCCGAATGCAGTTTTAAAGACATCTGCATATGCTTACCCCGATCCGGTATATGTCAATCGGCAAAAAACTCCCGGATTACCGCTTCCCTTGCAGGTGCGGAACCCTGAATCATAATCTCGCTTCCGCCGCCGCTTCCACCGAATGCTTCCTTCATCCGTGCCGCAAGCATCCTTAAGGAAAGTGCCTTCGGCTCTTTTTCAAGACCTTCCCTTCTGCCGCAAACGTAACGGTATCCTTCCGAATCGTTTCCCCGAAAGCCTGCCAGAATTCCGTCATACTCTTTCACGCATCTGTTGATTACATTGCGGACCTGCGCTTCATCCGCATCCTTCATAAAAAAGCATATTTTCGTCGGAACATTTGCACCGGAATGAATTTCTTTTAAAAGATTTTCCGCATAAAGCCCGGTAATCTGTTTTTTCAGTTCCGTATTTTCCAAATGCATTTCCTGCGTCTTTGCGGCAAATTCCGACGCCGCTTCAAAAACCTTTTCCCGCTTTGCGGAAAATATTTTCATTAACTCTCCCATCTGGAAATCGATATTCCGATAATCCTTCCAGGCATCTTCCCCTGCAATCAGGGTAATCCTGGTTCCGCCCCTGTGCGGCATCCGGTCAAGTACTTTGACAATGCCGATTTCCCCGGTTGAATGCAGTGCCGGTGCACAGCAGGCACATAAATCATATCCCTCGATGCCGACCAGCCTGATTCCCTCCGAGAGTTCCAGTTTGGAACGAAACGGCAGTGTTTCCGCTTCCTCCGGAGACGGAAAGGAAACCGTAACCGGCACGTTTTCCCAAATCGCTTTATTGCAGGCATCTTCAATTGAGGAAACTTCCTCCTCCGTCAGCGGTCCGTCCAGATCGAAAGTAACCACATCGCTTAAATGAAATCCGACATTGTCATATCCGAATCTCTTATTGGCAATTCCGCAGAATAAGTGCTCTGCAATATGGTTCTGCATCCGCCTGAAGCGAAGGGCAAAATCCACCTCTCCGCTTACCGTCCGTCCGGGCTTTAAAATCTCCGCCGCCTTCTCAGTTTCTTCCTGTGACGGCATCTCCAGAATATGATAAACCCTGCCGTCGATTTTTTTCGTATCGATTACTTCGTAACCTTCAATCCGGCCGCGGTCTCCGTTTTGCCCCCCGCCTTCCGGGAAAAAAACGGTCTCGGAAAGTTCAAGATATAGTTTCCCTTCCTTTTCCAAAACACTTAAAATCTTACCCTGAAAGGTTTTGATATATGCATCCGCTTCATAAAGAAGAACTGTATTGCACCCGGTTCTTTCATTTTTCATGAAAATCTCTCCCGTCATTCCGGACTTTTCCGTTATTTCGCATTCCGAAAAAGCGATATACTCATCATACTACTTTTTCCTTCATCCCGCAAAAAAATGCCGCACCAAAACGGTGCGGCATCTCTTTTTTCAAATACATTTTTAACTGTTTCCGGATTCGTCTGCATAACCCGGATTATTTCCCGGTTCTTACTTGGTTGCAATATAAGGAGAAATTGCTCCTGCAAGTTCAACCAGGGACATGGTCTGGAGCCATATTTTACCGGGTCCGGTAAGCTTGGTATTGAAGAATCCCTCGCCGCCGGCAAGCATATTTCCGAGGCCTTTCACGGATACGATATCCATGGATACGGTGGATTCCATTGCACAAAGGGTACCGGTCTGTACGATTATCGTCTGGCCGGGCTGAAGATCGTAATCAATCAGAGTTCCGCCTGCCTGAATCAGAACGGTTCCGTTTCCGCTGAATTTCTGCATGATGAATCCTTCACCGCCGAATACACCGGTACCGAATTTCTTCTGGAAGAAAATTTCCATCGAAACGGAATTGTCACTTGCAAGAAAAGAACTCTTCTGAGCGATAATGCAGTTGGAGCCGTTTAATTCAACCGGAAGAATTTCTCCCGGAACACCGGAAGAAAAGGTGATGAACCCGTCACCGCCCTGTGCGGTATAGAGGTTTTCAAAAATGGACTCGCCGGTCATCATTTTGCCGAACATTTTTCCGATTCCGCCGCCCTTGGTGGACATCTCCATATTGTCGCTCATCCATGCCATCGCACCTCTCTGGCAGCGAACCGTCTGTCCTGCTCCCACATTACATACCGCAACCGGAAAAGCACCGCCCTTAATTTCGTAATTCATAAAAAATCCTCCTTCTACTTTAAAATTGGTCCTGCACCTGCAATCCTGTTTTGCAGCAGTGCTGTATCAAAACCTCTTTTGAAACTTTCGTTTCAATTATTCTAAAAAACGTATCCTATCTGTGATACAGTTTCTTATTCTGATAAATCGGTTCACAGGTCAGATTTACACCGAGTTTTCGGAATACATTCACATCCACCGGTGAAAGAATTACACTGGAATGAACCTCACATCCGCGCAAAGACTGAATCTGCTGCATGGCCTGCTCCGCCCTGTCATCCGTGGTCGCACAGATACTGAGGGCAATCAGTACCTCATCCGTATGAAGTCTCGGATTGTGGTTTCCGAGATGGTTTACCTTCAAATCCTGAATCGGCTCAATTAAGGTCGGTGAAATCAGTTCCGCCTCATCGTCGATTCCGGCAAGCGCCTTCAGTGCATTCAGTAAGAGAGCGGAAGATGCTCCGAGAAGCGTACTTGTCTTTCCGGTCACGATTCTTCCGTCCGGAAGTTCCATTGCCGCAGCCGGCTCTCCGGTCGCTTCTGCCTTCACTCTCGCCTGGCTGACAACCGGTCTGTCATCCACGGTAATTCCCGCCTGCTTCATCAGGAATTCAATCTTCATTACCTGATCCATATCCGCATTGCCTTTTAAAACCTGGCAGCGGGTATTGAAGTATCTGCGGATAATCTCCTGTTTGCTTGCTTCCCTGCAGGCCTCATCATCTATGATTCCGTAACCTGCCATGTTAACGCCCATATCAGTCGGTGATTTGTAAGGAGACTCGCCCATAATCTTTTCAAACATGGCATTGAGAACGGGGAAAATCTCCACATCACGGTTATAATTAACCGTAGTCTCTCCGTATGCATCCAGATGGAACGGGTCAATCATATTGACATCGTTTAAATCGGCCGTTGCAGCCTCATACGCCAGATTAACGGGATGTTTTAACGGCAGATTCCAAATCGGGAAGGTCTCGTACTTCGCATATCCCGCCTTGATTCCCCTCTTGTATTCATGGTAAAGCTGGGAAAGGCAGGTTGCCATTTTTCCGCTTCCCGGTCCCGGTGCCGTAATGACAACCAGAGAACGTGTTGTCTCAATATATTCATTTTTTCCGTAACCGTCATCACTGACGATTAAAGGAATATTGGAAGGATATCCTTCGATGGGATAATGACGGTATACCTTTAATCCCAAAGATTCCAGTTTTCTCTGATATGCAACTGCGCTGGACTGATTCGTAAAATGCGTCAGGCAGACACTTCCCACAAAAAGACCGTATCCGCGGAACGCATCGATTAACCGGAGTACATCCATATCGTAAGTGATGCCGAGATCGGAACGGACTTTGTTTTTCTCAATATCCTGTGCGGATATAACAATCACGATTTCCGCTTCCTCTTTCAGCTGTGTCAGCATGGTAATCTTGCTGTCCGGCTTGAATCCCGGCAAAACGCGGGATGCATGGTAGTCGTCAAACAGTTTTCCGCCGAACTCCAGATACAGTTTTCCGCCGAATGCATTGATTCTTTCCTTGATGCGCTCGGACTGCATTTTTAAATATTTTTCGTTATCAAAACCCGTTTTATTCATGGAACCCCCTCTGAAAAATCACAAGAATAATTATAAATATATTTTTCGATAAAATCAATATCTTGTGTTCCGTTACGGAATCCGGTACAAAAAGATTTCCGTTCCCCATTCGTCTGAAATAAAATTCTTTTCAAACTCCACACCCGGAGTATCCTCTATTTCCAGGGCAGAAAGAAGATATTTACAGCCGAGTTCTTTCATCGCACTCAGATCATAGGGGAGATTGTGATATCCGTCTTCTGCGATATGAGAATCCCCGAGATACAGATAAGCCCTGCTTCCCCAGGTATCGTAATAAACCCTCGTTACTTCATCCTCCGCAAGTGCATCCGCAATCACCCTGCGAAATGCTTTTTTATACTTCATCGGATAGTTATTCGAATATCCGTCAATCGTATAAAAGCCGTAAACAAGGGACGGTGCGGGGCTTAACCCGAGATGGGCAATCCGGTAGGAAGATTTGTCTTTTCCGATGTATTCATCGATTTCCTTCAGTACGTCTTCATGGTAATACTCTGCCATTCCGACAAGTCCGGTATATGCAGAGCCGTGATTTTTATAATTCACGTTCTGATAAAGATTCAGTTTGTTTTTCATGGAAAATGCGGTCGGAAGAAGCATCAGAACAAATACCGCGGTTGCAGCAATGCAGATTTTCAATTGTTTTGCGGAAGAATCCTCACCCGCAAAATCCCCGATTACCACGCCCCCGAGAACCCCGAGGAGCATCCAGTAACAACCGGGAAGGAAATAATAAAACCGTTCGAAATCCGTATGCCGCATAAATCCGCTTAAGGAATTCTGCAAAGCGGCAAACGACTCCGAGCCGAGAATTGCATACAGGATGCAGATTAACAGAACCGCACCCCAGAGAATATAAGCGAATACCGCAGCCTTTTTTAAATATCCGCTGAGTTTTTTAAACCGGATTATCGTAATCACGGTCAGTAAAATCAGAACCGGAAGGAAAAACCTGTGAAGGGAAACCGCATAGGTTTCCTCCCCGAAAAAGAACATATTCCAAAGTCTCGAAAGGAACGTACCTCCGAGAGAGGATGCCACAAAATCCTCCCTGTGGGAAACAAATCCGCTTCCGCCGAAAACAAGCCCCGTAATCAGTTTCAGATTCCAGAGTCCGTAACAGAAAATCAAAAAAACACTTCCCGCGTAAAAAGGAATTCTCTTTTTCCGGAATCCCTTATCCGCAATCAGCACCGCAATCGCAGCAAGAAGTGCAAAGCCGCAGGCTACGTAGCCGGAAAGGGCAATATGGGTGGAAAGCGTATAATAAAGAATTCCGATTCCCGCAATTATTTTCGCCGGTAATTTTTCTTCGGCAAAATCATACAGAATCAAAAAACAGAGTACCAAAAAAGGCGTTCCGATGATATTCAGTCCGTACACCGGCTGGAACGGAAGAAGTGCGAAAAGAACAGAAACCGGAAGCGCCGCAAACGGATTTTTCGTAAGTTTCGTAATCAGAAAATACAGTCCGAAAAAGGCGGTCAGCGTCTCCGTCATAAACTGGATTAAGAATGCATACTCCACATGAAAGATTCGATACAAGGGAATAAAAAGCGGCGCGGAAGGTTTTAAGGAATCCGTTGGCAGGGCGGTCATCATCTCGGAATACGAGGTTGCGCCGGTAAAAAGATGCCTTGCCGGAAGAACATAGGAAAGAATGGTTTCGTCAAGCTGGTCATGAACATCAAAAACGGTATTTTTACCCCATGAAAAATACAGGATAAAAATACCGATAAAAAACAAAAGTCCAAGCAAAAAAAGCGGACATTTCTCAATGTGAAAACACTGATTCTTATTATTCAATTCCGTTTTCTTTGATGTATTCAACAGCATCACCGACTGTAACGATGCTCTCTAAATCTTCCTGGGGAATCTCCACACCGAACTCTTCTTCCATAGCCATTGCAAGTTCGAATAAATCCAGGGAATCAAGTCCCAAATCATCCTTAAAGGAAGTATCCTCGGTAATATCATTTTCATCAATATTTAACTGATCCATCATAATGGATTTGATTTTCTCAAACATAAGCGTAACTCCTTTAAAATAGGTTTTTCGAATATGAGTATAGTATCCCCGCAATTCTTTGTCAACTGATTACGAATGACCTAATTGTGAAAGTTTCATTACTGCAGAAATCCTTTTGGGGCCCGTAATTTATCTCTTCCGTTTTCCGGGATGCTTTACTCACCCAGCAGTTCTTTGTAAATATCCCGCTTGGATACTCCCCTGTCTGCCGCCACCTTTTTCATGGCCTCTTTTTTATCAAGCCCCTCATCCAGATACATCTGCATATGCTCTTCCACGGTCATTTCTTCGAACTTCCGGATCTGTGCCTCTTTTTTCTCATTCGGATCGGCACCGGAAATCACGAGAACATACTCTCCCTTCGGCTCCTTTTCCTCATAAAGCGAAACAGCTTCCGAAAGATTCATGGCAGGCGCTTCCTCATACTTCTTGGTCAGTTCCCTGCACAACGTAATTTTCCGGTCTCCGAGATTTTCCAGAAGTTCCCGGAGTGTCCCTTTCAGATGATGCGGAGCTTCGTAAAGAATGACGGTACGTTCCTCCTCTTTCAGGGACTCCAACACGGCCCTTCTCTCCTTCTTTTCCGCGGGGAGAAAACCCTCGAATACGAACCGTCTTGTCGGCAGTCCGGACAGCGTCAGGGCCGTAATCGCCGCACAGGCGCCGGGCAGGGAGGTAACCGTAATGCCCTCTTCCTTCGCCCTCTTTACCAGAACCTCTCCGGGATCGGAGATGGCAGGCGTTCCCGCATCGGTAATCAGCGCAAGATCCTTCCCGCTCTTTAACTGTGCAATTAACGTCTCCGCCTTTTCGTATTTATTAAACTCATGATAACTTGTCATAGGCGTTTTTATTTCAAAATGATTCAGTAATTTAACGGAATTTCTGGTGTCTTCCGCCGCTATCAGATCCACGCCTTTTAATGTCTCCAGAACACGAAATGTCATATCCTGAAGGTTTCCGATAGGCGTTGCGCAAAGGTATAAAATTCCTGCCATAACCTCACTCCTGCTTAATTTCCCAAACCGACTTCCGTTCCCGACTCCGGCTTCGGTTCCTCTGCTCCGTAAATCTGAGCCACCTCACCGGCATAATTACCGTTTTCGTCATAGATGATTAACGGTTTCATAATCCTCATGCCGCTCTTTCCGCCCCTTCTTCCCTCGACCAGAATCATATTCGGTTCGCGGTCGGAATACGGATATACAAGACGTAAATTTTTCGGCTCCAGCCCCGCTTCGGACATTTTTTTCAGAATCTCCGCAAGACGCTCCGGCTTATGAACCATATAGAATCTCCCGCCGAATTTCAGGAATTTTGCGGCGCATTTCAAAACATCCTCAAGGGTTGCACACACCTCATGTCTTGCTATCGAAAGTGCGTCATTCGGATTTTTCATTCCCTTTCCCGCCTTCATATAGGGCGGATTGCAGGTGATGACATCAAAAGAAGCAGCAGCAAAATATGCCTCTGCTTCCCTTAAATCGCCGCAAATAATGTCTATTTTTTCTTCCAGATGATTGTAGAGTACACTCCTCTTTGCCATATCGGCAGACTCTTCCTGGATTTCAAGCCCCGTAAAATGTCCGCCTTTCGTTTTGGCTTCCAGAAGAATCGGCAAAACTCCGGTACCGGTACACAAATCCAGCACGTTTTCTCCCGGTTTTACTCCGGCGAATGCAGACAAAAGCACCGCATCCATGCCGAAACAAAATCTTCCGGGATGCTGCAGAATTTCATATCCGTTTCTCTGAAGAGAGTCGAGTCTCTCTCCTTCTTTTATCAGTTCCTTCCCGGAAGTGTTCATATTTTATGCCTGATCCTTGTTGCTGTGGCTTCTGTGTTCCCTGCCGTTATGGCGGGAATTCTGTCCGTGCCTGTTTCCCGTTGTCTCTTTATTCTTCGCGTTATCCAGATCTTTCTTCGGCTTCCGTTCCGGATCCGGATGGTTATTCTTCGGCTGACGGTTTCTGTTGCGGTTTCTGTGGTTCTTCTTTCCGCCCGCAGCATCCTGTTTCTCCGCATCATCCGGGGCAAGACCGGGTCCCTTCTTCTCTGCTTTCTGAAGTGCCGCCTTTATGGTCTTTTCTTTCTTTTCCTTGCGTTCTTCCAAACGTTTCTGTCTGGCTTCCCGCTCTGCTGCCTGGTTTGCTTCTCTCTCCGCTTTCTCGATGCGGTCCTGTTTTTCCATCTGCTCAAGCATTGCAAGGGCTTCTCTGTCCTCGTCGGTCATCGCGTCCTTGTCTTTGCGGTACATCTTTTTAAACTGAAGATCGGATGCCTTATATTCACGAATTTCTCTTTCGTCTCCTTCTTCCACGATGACGCGGACGGTCTGACGAAGGACATTGACGGACTGGACGTTTCCGTGACCGCCGTCGGCTGCCGTCACATAGTCGCCGACACCCGGCAGATTCTTGTTTAATTCCTCGTAAGTCTCCTCTTCGTATTTCAGACAGCACATCAGTCTTCCGCAAACACCCGAAATCTTCGTAGGGTTCAAAGACAGATTCTGTTCTTTTGCCATTTTAATGGAAACCGAAACCAAATCGGTCAGATAGCCGTGACAGCAAAGTACCCTTCCGCAGACACCGATTCCGCCCATTAAGCGGATTTCATCACGTACCCCGATCTGACGGAGTTCGATTCTGGTTTTAAAAACCCCGGCCAGATCTTTTACCAGTTCCCGGAAATCAATTCTTCCGTCCGCGGTAAAGTAAAACAGAAGTTTATTGTTATCAAAAGTATATTCGGCATCCACCAGTTTCATCTCAAGCCCGTGCTTTTTGATTTTTTCCTTACAGATTGCGAATGCTTCCTTTTTCTTTTCCAGATTCTCCGCATTGTGTGCATCGTCTTCGGGTGTGGAAATACGGATAATCGGCTTTAAGGGGGCCACGATTTCGGAATCCTCCACCTCTTTTACCGGTCCTACCACGAAACCGTATTCCATTCCGCGCGCCGTCTCCACAATAACATGCTGTCCACGTTCCATCACGGCACCGCAGGGATCGAAATAATAAATCTTCCCTGCCATGTTGAATCTAACACCAACTACTTTTGTCATAGTATTTTCTTTCTAATCCTCCGGCTCTTTTCTGCAGTCTTTGACCGCAATCAAAAGAAGGTCTGCTACCGTCTCCGCATTCACGTTGCTGCGAAGCATTGCCTGCGATTTTTTCAGCGCCTTGAAAATATCTTCAAAGCCTTCGTAGGAAATCTCTTTCGATACTTTCTTAATATACTGTATTTCTTCCCTAAAAATCAACCCTTCCTCTCTCAGCGTGGATTTATAAACCAGCGCATCCCTGTACCAGATGCGTATAAAATCCATCAGCTCCGTGAGATTTTCGGATTTCTTTTTTTCCGTAAGTTCTGCCGCCGTAACATAGAGCGTCGGATACGGCTTTTCCTCAATCCCCTTTAACAAAGCGACCGCTTTTTCCTTGCTTTCCTCAAACTCGCTGCTTGTTGCAAGGTCCATTGCTTTTCCGAGATTACCCCTGGCAAATGCGGTAAAAACATCTGCGCGGTAATCCGGGATTTCCGCTTTGTGCATCAGATACCGTCTGATTTGTTCATCCGGAACCGGTCTTACCGGCAGTACAATGGTACGGCTTAAAACAGTCTGAAGCATGGCCTCCGCGGAAGTCGTGGTCATGATGATTACGGCATAGGAAGGAGGTTCTTCCAGCGTTTTTAAAAGTGCGTTCTGCGCCTGCCTGGTCATTTTCTGGGCATCGTCAATAATATAAACCTTCTTCTCGCTTCTGTAAGGCTTTATAACGATGTCATTGTTTAAGCCCTCCCTGATATCACGGATTCCGATGCTGTCCTCCTTCTCGCTTTGCAGCGTGATGACATCCGGATGGTTTCCCGCATCCATCTGCATACAGGAAAGGCACATTCCGCAGGGTTTATTCCCTTCGCTTTCGCACTGGAGCGCCTTTGCAAAACAGTTTGCAAGAGTGGTTTTTCCGCTTCTTTTCTCCCCTACGATTAAATAGGCATGGGAGTGTTTTCCGCTGTTTGCCACGGCTTTCATTTTCGATTTTAAATGTTCTTCTCCGATGAGGGAGTCAAAATCATACATCTGCGTTCTCTCTGTCTTTCTTCCCCGCAACTAGCGGATCTCACCCCGGATATAATCTGTAATTTCCTTATAACATTCCTCTAAAGAATTATTTTCGAATCGCTTTGCAATTCCGGCATGAGCCAGTTTTTCCTCACTGAAATCCTTCGCATCCGCCAGAAATCTTCTGCACATTTCCTCGTATTTCGGGTGTTCCTGCTTTCTTTCCCTTTTCAGTGCCCGTTCCAGTCGTACCCCGTCATCCACGGTAATCAGAACCGGAACCATAACATCGTTTCCGAAATGCGCGACGCATTTTTCATATGATTCGGGAGTTCCGATAATCAGATAATTCTGTCCGGACGCAGGATCAAGATTTTCATCCTCCACCGTCATATATTTCCAGATTCCGTGCACGGTATCGTATGCCCTGAGTTCCACGATTTTTCCTTCTTCGGAAAGACGCTTTACATCCTCTTCGCCAATAAAAAAATACTCCTCTCCCGATTTCTCGCCTTCGCGGATCGGGCGGGTGGTATAGGTTACGATTTTCTTTAAAGCAAGGCTCTCATCCGCCAGAAGTTTTTTATAAACGGTATCCTTTCCCGTTGCGGATTTGCCCATAATACAGATTATTTTTCCCATTGTATCAGTGTGTTTCCCCGGCAAGTATTTTACTTAATTTCTCATGTGCTTCCTCATAGGAGGTAAATTGAATCGCCTGCATTCCGACCGCTTCAGCAGCTTCCGTATTGCCCTTCCTGTCATCCAGGAAAATGCATTCCTCTGCCTTTAAGTCATACTCCCTTAACAGGTATTCATAAATCTCCCTGTCCGGTTTAATCATTTTTACAAAAGAAGAAATGACCTTTCCGTCCACGAGTCCGGTAAAACGGAATTTTTCTTTTTCTTCTTTTTCAAAAAGACGTTTCGGAAAATTGGATAAAAGATAGATTCTGCATCCTCCGGCCTTTAACTCTTTCATCCATTCTTCCACGTAAGGATATACCGCAATGGCTTCATCAATACGTCCCCAAAGTTCTTCGAACTTTTCCTCCAGTCCGGGAATCACTTCTTCCACATATTTAAGAGCTTCTTCTTCCGTCATTACGCCGCGGTCAAATTCATCCCAACGGTCCCCGATTACTTTTACCCGAAGAACCTCCAAATCCGCATCCGTAAAACCGATTTCCCTTGCAAGTACCTCCCAGTCGAACGTAACAAGGACGTTTCCGATGTCGAAAATAACATTCTTAATCATATCTGTTCCTAACTGTTTTACCGTAATTTATAATCGGAAATAAAAAAACCTTCCGTCATTTGTCTGATTTTATTTGACAATCACGCAAAAATCGTCTATTATCAACAATGTGCCAAATAACGGCGTGTGGCTCAGCTTGGTAGAGCGCTACGTTCGGGACGTAGAGGTCGCTGGTTCGAATCCAGTCACGCCGATGCTTTATTTATAAGGGTTTGCGGGTTTCCGCAAACCCTGTTTTTTTCTTTTCTCTAAAAATAATTCTAAAAATACCTTAATTTATTCCGAATTATTATATCACATATTTTATTAGATTTTCACCTATGTTTCTTGCTGATTGTTTTTATACCCTATTCCATAACCATTTAATATTTTGCTCATCACCCCTGATGTCTTTTCTTTAGCTGCCTTTGACTTTACTTTTGCATAAATATCCAATAAGACTTCTGAGTCCTTATGCCCCAAACGATCCTGGACACTCTTGATGTCTACTCCGTTAGATATCAGAATAGAAGCACACGTTTTTCTTAGCCCGTGCAACGTAATATCCTGCGGTAAATTTGGATTGCTTTCAACAATATCTTTAAAAATATCTGTAAGCGTATCCGGATGAAACTCTTTGCCGTCCTTATGCTTAAAGATCACATCATTATCTTCATACCTGCTTGTCTGGATTGGTTTTCCCCAGCCAATAATCCAACGAATTTCATCTTCTTGGTCCTTCAAACTCTTAAGCATCTGCGATTCATACTCTTCCAAATAGTATATTCGCATCGGATCTCCGTTTTTAGTTCCATTTCTGACTATGGTTGGTTGACTGATTCCCTTCGTTCGTACTCTATAAATGTATAGGTTTTTTTTATCAAAATCGATATCAGACCACCGAAGGCCCATCAGCTCCGACCGTCTTAAACCCAAAAACAATGTAAAATAAAAAGCATAATATAGAATCTCATTGTGAGTGCGATAAAGATAATCCTTTGCCGTTTGCAGAAATAATGCCGCTTCCTCTTCATCAAATATTACATCATCATCATGTTTGATTTTTACGTATTCCCAAATCTTGGTTCTATTAAGTGAAACACGCCTTAGTGGATTTTTTTCAATCAATCCTTCATCTAATGCTTCTTCCAATGCCTGGTTCACCAATATCTTCGTGTCATTAATTGTATCTTCGGCATAGTGTTTTTCTTCTATTAAGTACTTGTTGAAATAGTCACTCAAAATATACTTATCAATTTCACAAAGCTTCTTCCCATTAAAAAAAGGGATAAGGCGGTTATAAGCATGACGATTTTTATCTATCGAGCCTTCCGACCAACTATTGTTTTTGAATAAACGAAAACTTTCGACGTACTCTAAAAAGAGTATGTCTTCTTTATTATTATTTTTCGGCGGTATGCTTTTCTTTTCCATTTTGGCAAGACGTTCATTCCGTATCCGTTCAGCTTTTTCCCAATTTTCAGGTGTATCCGGAAGTCCTGTCTTCTCCCAGCCACCTCCCGGTACCTTTTCTCCGGTCACAGGGTCTTTCCAAACAGCAGTGTACAGCATTCCATCTTTCGCATAAACGCCCTTTTTACGGGCAAGGGTTGTGTTCGGCGACTTTCTGGGTCTGCCTCGCCCTCGTTTCTTCCTTGGCATAATTATTATCCTTTCTTTTGAGGGCTTGAACCATATAGGTATTCCCACAAATAGTACTTAGGAATGATATATCTTCTGCCATCTCGAATACTGCGAATCTCGCCTGTCCGCAACATATACAGCACCTTTTTCTCACCTTTTCTAATGACATTACCAACCTCTTTGGGCACTAATACTTCCTCGTATTCCGGCAAAAATGTATCTGGATTATATTCCATGCTTTCCGCCTCCTTTCTTTTTTATTCTGTGCTTTTAAAGAACCGAACAGTTCTTCTTTTTGCAGTTATTGTACGTTATTTGTATGTGCTTGTCAAGTCTTTGCGTGTGCTTTTGTGCTTTTAGAGGACTTTAGTGTTCTTTTTCGTTTTTTTTTGGTATAATATCTTCATAATTTGTTTATAGAGGAGATTCCATCTATGAGTATTCCTGGTGTTTTTATAAATCCATCCGGGCAGGATCCCATGGATTTCGATAATGATACAGCAACGGAACGAATTGGCGACAGAATCCGTACAATACGCTCAGCCAAAGGCTTATCACAAGCAGAATTAGGTACTAAAATTGGGCTCAATGCCGATCGTGTTCAGAAATATGAAAACGGTGCAAGAAAACCTAAACCGGAAATGATTAAGAAACTAGCTCAAGCACTTGGGGTAGAAACCATTGCCTTGACAGATCCTAATACTGAGACTGACTTGGGTTTTATGTACGCTTTTTTTTCAAATGAAGATTTTTATGGATTAGAAGTAACCATAATAGAAAAAGAGGATGAAAAACTAAAAAAACTCGGAGCTACCTTAATAGACAAAAAAATGGCAATTATTTTTAATAGTGACCGATTAAATCGCGACTTAAGATTTTGGATGGAGAAACAGACTGAATTCAAGAAAAATATAGAATTGGCTACGACAGAAGAAGAAAAGGATACTATAAAAAATGAATATAAAAATTGGAAATGGAATTACCCGGTTCCATTAGCCGAAGAAACCTATTTGGAATTAAGAAAAAAATGGTTAAAAGAGAAAATAGAACAGTTAACTGCAGAATTAGACACTTTATCAAACAGTGATTCATAGCAATCTCACTTATTGCAGATACAACTTTTAGAATGTATTATTATTCGGAACTCTTCATAAATGAAGCCAATCTTAATTGTGATATTTTTTAGTATTCTCACTCAGTGCATTTTTCATCATTATTACTTCAATCCATTTTCCCATAGCAGTATCATTTGGTTTATGACATCATCCCTGTCATCTCTTACCCCAAAAATATAATCATTTGCCAGTTTATCAAATTCTGCTTTTTCCTTTGGATCCTTTATAATGAACATATCGGTAATATAGTCACTTAAGACATCCCTTGCTGTGCAAAAATCATCTGCCACTTCTTCCGATTGTCCCTTTCTTCCTTCCCAAATATTAAGCCCGATGGACCGGAATTTATCAGCCATATTCTGCAAGGACCTGGATGAATCCAAATACATTTCCAATGTTCTTTTCATCTGATACTTTTCCATAACTGTTCTATACTCCTTTAATGATTATTTCATTTATAGAATGATTCCCGTTCTTCCCTTCCGGATTATTATTCATATAATTCTTTTATCGTGTTTTCTGATACATATACAAACCCTTCTGGTTCGTCAGATACTATTGCATCCAATCCCAGATAAAAAGAGTTGATAGGTCTATCATTTACCGGGAAAGCCAAATACATTTTTGCAGACATTCCTTTTTCCAAATCTTCAACATCGCCGGCATTAATATGATCATCTATTGCATCCATACCATACTCTTGAAAATATGACATAATATATCCATCTTGATATGCTTCGCTATCAACAAATTTATTTGATGATATTTTTTTATCGGAAGTATTAGTAATGGTCAATTTAAATATAGCCATTTGTTTCGTTTCCTTAGCTGTTTGCAAATCATATAATTCAAATCCATCATATATTATTTGACAACCGGAGGACCAAATAACATCCCCCTCACGCGTATCATCTAAATCTAAATCAGTTCCTGGAAACATGGAATGAAAGGCATAATTCTCGGTATGAACATCCGCTTTGTGAACTGTCCAAATACAATCCGAATTATAGAAGAATTTCAATTCTTCCCAACTCTTTGGTACTTCATAATCCGCCACAGATAAAACTTTAGTTTTCGGATCCAGATTAGTTTCGTGGTACTGCATAATACCATCCACTTCAACAAATGATGCTGTTTTAATATCCGATACTTGTACTCCGTCTGCATAACATGTAATATTATCAGGTTGTAAAAAAACTCTTTGATCAAGTGGGTTAAAGTAATCAAAGAAAGCAAGAATGACCTCATTATCTGACTTGCTAACTTCCTGATTGCTACCAAGAGAAACCGGAAGCGAGTCCATTTCTTTTACATAAGATAGTCCAACATAAATGCCATTGCTCATTCCGATATCCCCGACACTCATATTTTCAAAATCAGATGCAATTATAAAATCATAGTTTGTTACATTTTCTTTTTCTGTTTTTTCTTCTGAATTGACCGTGTCGATAATAGGTTGCTCTGAGGTAGCCACTATGGGAGTATTTGCTACGGGTGGAGTTGTCGAGGTATTTTTTAATTGTTTTGGTGATAGAAAGCCAAATAGACATCCAGTGAAAAAAAGGAATGCTTGAATAATTAATGCGGCAATTGAAAGGCCCTTCTTTCGGCCATCATTTTTAGACAAATCAACTATAGCCAATACTAAACCAATTATTGAAGTGCATCCTAGCAAAGTCAAAATGAAGGCCCAAATACTTAATGAGCTTATTTTTCCTTCCATTGAATTATTATTCATTTTCCTTTCCTCCTTTTTTCCCTTGATTTAAAGGATTGACCTTATATTTCTTCTTGGATTACTTTCTCTTCCAAAATATCTATATAGTAGCTAAGTGTTATATGATTTCCATTTGATAACTCCTCTTCTTTGTCATTATCAAGTTTGGTTATTTGTTTATTTAAATCATCAAGGAATGCTTTATTCATATCTATTTCCGCTTGTGTATTTCTATTATTTTCCATTGTTTGTTTAATAGATCTGTTTAAAGCATCTACCTTGGAGATAGCTTGCGCTTCCTCTGGTTTCCATCGCGAAAGACGTATACCCCAAATAATCAAAAAGACCGCTATAGCAGAAAGAATAAACCATAATAAACAACCTACTCCACCCGAACTGGAAACAGCTACTATTAAAGCAACTATACTGCCAACAACAAAAAAAGCTGAACCACCAATTATAAAGATTTTTCCGAGTCCTTTCCTTTTTTGACCCTCGTCTACAATATTCTCAAACCCACTTCTTTGTTTTTTCCAAAGTTGTAGGTTTCCATCATTTTGCTGGATGTCAAACCAATCCGAATCAATTTTATCCATAGTATTTTTTATTTTTTGTTGAAGTCTTTGTTTCTCTTCTTCACACTCCTTTATATAAGTATCTTCCCAAAAAACTTTTCCATCTCCGATAAAATTCTTCCATTGCTCTGGGACAATATTGAAACTTTTGTCCGATATAATAGAAAGTTTCATTTTATGCGACATTCCATTTTCGGCAACAGATAATCCTACCCAGGATTTCCAATTATTTGGATAATCCTGAGACATTTTTCGAAAAGTATCCTGTGCATCCTGATACTTTTCAAGTTTTAATTGAGTAATACCATTTTCAGTGTATTTATCTTCAGAAAAACCATTTTGAATAACGGCATTCTCAATTTTATTAATAGTTTGATGATTAGTTATATATTGATTAATTGCTTTTTCTACAACAAACGCAGAGCCGCAATGGGGGCATATAGCAGCATCCTTTCCTGCATCGATTTCTAACGTCCCACCGCAATTCGTGCATTCTGCCTTTATTAACGCCATATTCTAATCCTCCGTTATTCTGATGACTCCTTTAAATAATTACCTTGTTTACATATAATAATTATTCATCAGTTGCACCTATATAAACACAGCCCTTGGTATCTCCGACAATGTATCCGTCATCAAAGACCATATATAAATCACCTTCCTGCTTAACAACCGGAAATGCAATATATATATCTGAAGACATACCCTTCTCAATACTATCAATATCAAAAATATTAATGAAACCATCGATTTTATCATCAAGCGTATAAGTTGCATCCTCTAATGCATATCCATCTTGGTATGCTCTCATTTTATATCCTACAAGCGAACAATCTATAGCTTCATCAGAAGTATTATTAATATTATACTTAAACACTATATAATGATAATCGCCCCAAACTTGATTATGATATGTATAATATTCATTTCCCTCATATGTTAATTGATACTCTGAATCATATATAATCGTACCGGGTTGCGTTTCATCCATAGTAATGTAATTGTCAAACATCGGTTTCATTTCAAATGCCTCAGTTTTAACATCTTCAGGATGCACCACCCACACGCAAGTTGATTCATAGAAAAACTTTATTTCCTTCCAGTCTTTAGGAACTTCAAAATCCTGACAAGATATTAGTTTCGTATCTGGTTCTAATTCAGTTGAATAGAACTGCCTTACGTCATCTACCAAAATATTAGTATAACTTTCTACATCTTTAACCTGTGTTCCATCCACATAACATGTAATATCATCCGGATTGACGGACACTTTCTTTCCGGAGCCATTGAAAAACTCGAAAAATCCAACAATTACTTCGTTATTTGGACTACTCACTTCATTGGTTCCGCCTAATGCATCCGGAAGTGAAGACATTCTTTTCACATATGAAAGACCAACATAAATATCTTTCTTTTCTCCTATTTCACCAACACTCATATTTTCTGTATCACTTGCTACAGTAATATTATATACTGGCTGAATTTCTTCTGGTTGCGGAGTATCAGATGGTGTATCCCATGTTGTTCCTAGGCTCACTTCAGAAGTAATCTGTGTCGGGGTAGTTGTAACCGTATTTGTCGGGGTAGTTTGTTGATTCTTCGATATAAATGGTGACGCAATACCATACAAAAAGCCTATAAGAAACAGTATTCCTTGTATAACCAAGGCAGCAATTGATAAGCCCTTTTTCCTTCCGTCCTTCTTGGAAAGATCGACAATCGCAAAAATTAACCCAATTAGAGATGTACATCCTAAAAGTGATAATATAAACGCCCATATACTTAATGCGCTTGGCTTACTATCTTGTACAGGTTTAGGATTAGCCGAAATAGTTGATGTCGTATAAGATGTACTTCCTACATAATTAGGATCGTTGTAAATTGCATTTGCCCCCTGTGCAGATGAATTTGAATAATTAGGATAAGTACCATTATTCATTCCACCATTATAGTTACTTGTGTTAGAATTAGACATGCCATTTAAACTTTCCGTATATTGTAAAATGGGATATCCGCAATAAGGACAAGTTGGTGCCATATCAGATACATTATTTTTGCATTCAGGACATGTAATAAGTGCCATAAGTCTTTCCTCCTATCTCTCATTTTCACAGTTTTTTTTCATTTCATGTCTTTTACGATATCCAATCCAATCCCCGTTACGAATTCGGTTATCAACCGGTTTTTTTGCATCTTCGGGAATTGCCCAGGATTTACCAAATTTTATGACTCCTTCTATCCTTCCATCGGCACACATCTTTTGCACCATCCGGTTGGTTAATTCCCATTTTTCCGCAGTTTCTTTTACCGACATGTAATTTCCAATCATATTTACCTCGCTAAAAACAAAAAAGCACTGTCTATTCCGACAATGCCATTAACAGTTGCAACTGGCTGCCATTTTACAGGCCCTCTAGCTTTGCGTCACATCCTTTCGGATGCTTTGCCGAAATATTATATTATCATTATAAACGCACATGCGAAATTTGTCATCTAATAAATGTAATGTTTACAATATGTTCAAAAAATAACGGCGAAAAATCTTTATGATGTGGTAAAGTGCGCGTATTAATACAAAAAGCGCATAATCATTTCTGATTATGCACCCAAAACCAACGAGATTGGACTTGGATAGAGAGCAACGGTATAGTATAGCTTATTGTATTCTGGCAAAACCATCCTCTGATATCAGATATATCGCATTGGCAACTTTTTTAAGGAATTTCTTTTGAATAACAGCATTAACTGGTTTTTCTGCCAATTGACCGGAGTACATAATTTTAATATTATTATCTACTTTTTCAGTATAAGATGAATCTGAGTTTGATTGCAGAGCGCGTATTCTCTTGGCATATTCCAGTAAATAACTCTTACCATAATCTAATTTTTCCACTTCGTTTTGCAATACATTTTTTTCAATAAGCATTGCCTCCACAATAGTGAAATCATCGTTGTTTAAGTATTTTAAATCTTTCCTAATCCAACTATTATCCTTGCTTTTCTCACATTTTATGTTTGGCCAGATCAGCATAAAATAATCAGTTGCTAAATCATTATTTAAAAACCAACCTTCAACCGGTTCGATATGCCCTTTTTGTATGGAATCAATTTCAAAGGCAAATGTAGGAATCATTAGATTGCTGTAATACAGTGATGCTTTTTCATCAATGTGAATCCTTTTTCCGTTTGTAATCAACTCGACATCAATGCCATTTAACTGACTTTCTTTATCGGATTTCCGGATGAATTCAATGGGTTTCCCGTTTTTATCCAACAATTTTGAATAAAAGCATCTATCCATAAATATTGACAATTGGTTTTCTGCTTTCATATCAGTATTTCGAAATGATTCCATATTAAGCCTTTACCATTAAACTAATTTCTTCAAATCAATTACATACACGGGGTTGCAATTAGGTATAGTTAATATATGTGTTATTGAACTAGGACAATCATATTCATGCAATTTTCCTTTTTCAAGCTCTTCGCAATTTATACCAAAATTGTTTAACTGCAAAATATCCGTATCATTTACATCCCAGCATATTACATAATCAATTTCGTCAAATACTTTCCTTGCATCTGCAAAATCTTTTGTTAAATGTCTTAAGTGTGACTTGAACTCATAAAAGCCAAATTTTTTCTTTTTCGTTTGCTTAGAAGTATAATATGCATATAAATCATATTTATTTCGGTAACCCAAATAAATTGGTGTAATATCATCAATTACCTTATTTCCTATTAGTTCGAAGAAAATTGCTGAAACAGAAGCCTCTTGTTCTGAAGGAAGTTTTTCAAAAGCAGCAATTTTACTATTTAAATTCGGAAGGCCTTTTACTTCTTCAACAATTTCATCTCGGTCAAAATCACTCGGGCCTGGTGTTACAGGTACGGAGCTAGTATACTTTGTCACATATTTTGTTATTCTATTAAATAATTCTTTCGCTTTTGCCTGATATATAGCCTGAACTTTTCCATGTATTGATTTTCTACCAATATCAAAGGTCAAAGCATCATCTTGGAATATCATAAAAAAGTTAGACCAATATCCAGCGTTTCCTGAATTTGGATGGCTTATAGCTATTCCTGTAGGCATTCCTTTAGTTGCTGTATAAATGCCGGAATTCACTAAACAAAATGCATTGCTTTCCAGCCATTCATCTCCAACATCTCCTTCAGGTAACAATTTTAACTCTTTATTTATAAAATCCCAATCTCGTCTGGTCGGCAAAAAACATACCCAATAGGATATTTTCCTATAATTGTTATGTAAGTATGTACCTTTCAGCGTTAATATTTTACCTTGCAGCTTTGCTCGCTTATCAGTATCAGTTCGATCCTTTTCAGAAAGCCAAGCTTCAAATTCATCAATATCTACGATATCCGCAGCTGAAAGAACTTCCGTAGGTAAAATATATTCATTCTTTAGTACTTCTTCATAATTAACCCCATTAAAGTCCGTATACTTTATTATAATTTCAATTGGTTTAGTACTCTTTTCCCATAAATATGTCGTCTCCCCAAGAAAAGTTTTGCTCCGTAATATATACTTGAACTGTTCAAAGGAAAGATTAAAAAGAGAGGTTCCAATTTCTTCATTATCATCTCGCTCCAGCTCGATTCCCTTCATGGATATTTTGGTTCCGCGACTTAAACCTTGTAATTCATTAACATCTAGCATTAATTCATCTTCAGACTTACTTTTCTTCCATAATCTAGCATCTTTGACGGTTGCAATGCCTCCCGTCTTTCCATCAGAGCTTCTTATCTCGAATTCCGTGCTTTGGAACATTACAAATTTAAGTCCCACGCCTTTTTCTCCAACTGAAGAAGTATCGCCGACTTTACCAGAAGAAAACAGATTTAATAGTTGTGGTAAATCTTCAAATGAAATTCCGCATCCATTATCTTCAAAAATAATAGACTTTTCTTGCGAATTAACTGTTATCTTTATTTGTCCTTTTTCATCGCAATCCGCCTGCATTTTTCGTATAGCATCAACTGAATTTTGAGCAAGTTCAGCATACATATCCCAAGGATTTCTATAGCTATCATCTATATCTTTAATACTTCTTCTAATTGATGCTAACGGGAATTTTAAAAATTGTATTTTTGCCATGTTGTTTGCCTCCTATTCCAAAATTATAATTTCATCTAATTGCTTACCCATTCTTGTTATCATCGGAACCACAAGCGCATTTCCCATACAGAAGTATCGCATTCGTTCCGGCATCCCGCCTGCAGCAGTCCAATCGTCCTTAAAACCCTGTAACCGTTCGGCTTCAATAGGTGTAAGCAAACGAAGCCTATGCGTTCCGGGATCTTCAACAACATGCGTACTGCGGTTAAGGGTGGATTCACTGGTTAACATTGTTCTTCCGGGGCGATCCCACGGATCAGGAAATGCAACAGGTCCTTCAGAAAAGATGTATTCATGTCCGTTTGCTGCTTTCCTCGGAATTTTCTTTGCTCCTTTCATATATTCCCATTTAGGCATTGCCTCTTCAGAAATATAATAATGCTCATCAACATTCTTTTGAAGGACTTCTCCTAATAAAACGGGTTTCTCGTCAATTTCTATCACATTAGCAGTATATATGATTCCGTCACGCATCATACCTGCATTGAAAAAATCAAATTTGAATGTATCAGAAATACTAACAACGTCTCCCTCTATAGTACCTTCATTAACGCTTTCTGTCGGATGAATAGGAAAGGACTTTGCCATGAAACCATCTGTATTGATAATATCTATCGGTTTCTTTTTCTTCATTTTTTTTGCATATTTCGTAGTATTTTTATATGCAAAAATAAAAACCCTTCTTCGTCTTTGCGCTGCTCCATACAGTGCAGCATTAACAACACGCCATTCAACAATGTAACCTAACTCGTTTAAGCAGGCTAACATGATACCAAAATCACGTCCTCTTTGATTTGCAGGGGACTTAAGTAATCTGTCTACATTTTCAAACAAACAGAATGGTGCTTTTTTTTCAATAAGTGTGTCTCTGATTTGCCACCATAAAACACCTTTCTTGCCTTCAATTCCCTTAGATGAAGAGAGAGAATGCGCAACCGAGTAATCTTGGCACGGGAAACCGCCTACCAATAAGTTGTGATCTGGGATGTTTTTCTTGTCGACGATACTGATATCAATACCGGTAGTTGAAGTGTCACCGGTTAAATCTTCTGAATCTCCAAAATGTGTCACATAACAATCATGTGCCCATTGTTTTGATTTGCCCGGTTCCCACTGAGAAAACCATACGGTTTTCCATCCAGAATTGAGTTTTTCCAATCCAAGACGAAAACCGCCAACTCCTGCGAAGAGTTCGCATACTGTCTTTTCCATAATAGCCTCCATATTGTCTTCTACCGCAAATCACGATAGGGTTTTAAGGATAATTCGGGAACTTCTACAATGGATAAGCAGAAAGTGTTCCCGCCTTCGGGGTTATTATATCATTTTTCGTCACATTGATGAAGGCTTTCTTATTCATTTTCTGACTTAAGATGAATAAACCTTTTATCAAGAATATCAGAAATGAATTTACTATGAAGCCAATAGGCGTGTGTCGGCATATATTGTCCATCAGGGAGCTGATTACCGTTTGAAATAGTGCCTTTTCCATATTCCTGCTCGTCTTTTAAACGATAGTAGGCTTGTTGTTGATGCGGTCTAATATGGAAAATTGGATTATCTGTTATTTTGGGTAAATCATTATGTACTATAACAGATCCGTCCGCTTTTGTTTCAACAGTTAATGTAACTCCTTCATTTAGTTTCTTCTTAACAGCTTCCCAACCTTGATGGACGATTTCAATCTGCTCCTGGTTCATATGCCATAATTGGCTGCCGGCATAAACTATACTATCATCTGTTTCTTGATAAACAACAAGAAGAAACTGGGTACCTTCAAGCTGCTCATACAAATCGGATTCTTCCCATTCTTGAGCTGCCAGTTCCTTAAAATCAAAATCATGGAGTCGAAAGTGTTCCGGATTTCTCCCATACTTGTTTAATCGAACCGTTTTAACTTCGATATTAGCTTTTATGAATTCTTCAGCTCGATTACCCTTTACTCCAAGCATCGCATAGGCTAACAGTGCACGATACCCCTTGTTTGTTACATTTATGCTATATTTTTCAGCAAGAACGCAGTCTTTTATACCTCTATAGGCATTTAGCCTTTCCATAAGTATTTCGCCAAAAGGCTTTTCGCCGATTTCATTAGCATCCTTAATAATCTTTTCTTCTGTTTCAATTCCTATTACATAATGATTCAGAACATAAGTCATATAAGAGTTTTTGAAGCAAAAGGCTCTTTTCATTGCCGGGGTGTGATTGCCGTAGTATTGCGGGACCGTACTTTTTTCTGCGGTAGATCCTTTTGTACATGCTCCCAAGTACATAGTATCTGCTTCTGAAAGTTCATGTGCCTTTCCAGCTTCAATTTTATTTATAATAAACAAGTAATCGTTCCGGATTATTACAAGATCTTCTTCTGGAGGTGTAAATAACTTAGTATATCCGATTTTATAAAGCAGATTCTGATTAAGCAATTTATTCCGCCAATAGTATATGAGCATTATTTTACTCATTTTTTTCCAGGCGTGAGATTTATAAAAGTCTCTTTCCACCAGGGAATCATAACTAATCATAGTTAGCACAAGACGCTCGCCTGCTCGCAAATCGCCGTTTTGTTTTATTTCATAGCAAGTAACCTTAAGCTCGACACCAGCTTCTTCAAAGTCAGCATCCTGTTTGGAATTGGCCTTATAACCATAATAGATTTCTTCTAAAAGGTTTCCCAATCCGCCTTTTCGCGCCTTGTTTCCGTATGCTAACATTATTTCTTCGTGACTTCCGCCAACTTTCTCAAGGATAACATCAGCAAAGGTTTTACCTTCGAGCTTCTTACTGTACTCAACTATGCTATTTACATCAGTTTTATCATATAATTTCGAATAATCCATTATTTCTCCATATTGTTAACTATCTGAGCATAGCTTTTGCTATATGCCGCAAACCTATTGTCACTTTCTCTTATATCATTTAGCCACAAATCAACATCAGTAGAATAAATAGCGTTCTGTCTTAGTATAGCTGCTATATCTGATGCAGTAACTATAAGTATTGGATGCTCATCTTCAACAACTTCTTTATAAGCCTGATCATGAACATAGCTTGTTGTTACCATGATTCCAAATTGTCTATATCGAATTCTCGATATCAAGCGTGACATTTCTCTAACCTTAACGGGATTCTTTTCGGCATAACATTTTGCTTCTAAAGCACAATCTATTTTCAGCGGACGATTTGCTTTTCCACTTGAACTTATTTCGAAATAACCAATAGCATCCCTGCCGCCATCTCTCCATGGGCGAGTAAGAGTGAAGTCCACAAAATGATTATCCATTTTGTAAATAAGGTCTCTAGCACATGCTTCAAAGCCCTGAGGATTCTGCTTATAATAATCGCGAATTCTCTGTAAACAGTGTCTTCCTTCAATATCACTTTGAAGCTGATCATATTTTGAAGGAATTTTTAATATTTGAGGCGCCTTTAGTGCTTCAATACCGTTTCGCCCCTTCCGAACGAATTTCTTCCATGCAGGAGGTGCTAATTCTAAGCTATTATCATGATCCTCAATAAGAGACCTAAGCCATTCCTTAGAAATAGGCTTATCTCCAGTATTTAAGATTGTAAAATGTGCTTCATAATTTTGAAACCTATTATCATCAAGAGTTCGCCAGAACGCGACCAAATCCCTATCAGGTGAGATTTTGGGATTTCCAGGAACGGCTAAACCAAGAAATTGGATATCTTTTCCTGTTCCAACCTTCTTAAATACAAGAAACGGTGGAATATCTTCCAAACCCATTCCGGAATTCAATATAGCAAATACCTTTTCTAGTAGTTTATTTCCGCCTTGTTTCGTATCTGTTATATTTTTACCCGGCGTACGATTGTCTCCATAATACCGGAAAATACCGGTTTCCTTATCCAGATAATCTGGCCATTCTAATTCAGACATGGATGTATAAAGAACCACATAAGCCATTTCTCCAGGTTTATCTTTTCTGCCAACTTTTCTGAAGCCGGAAGAATTACCACATTTGGGAAGGAGTTTCGGCAAAACTTCATCCGACTTATTTCCGGCTTTTCCACCTTTATAAATACAATCAACTATTAATGGTGCATTCTCTAAATCTGAAAACTGAACTTCCATAAGATATTCCTCTCAACCAATAAACTTATTCCCCTTGCTTTAACCCATTCTTTTCAAAAAGATTTTTCCAGTATTCCATTCGTTTCTTCTCCAAATCTGATTCTGACAGATTGAAACGATCTACTTTTGTAAGTGGTATGTCTTTATAATAATCAATCCAAAAGTCTTTTTCGCGTTCATAAGTCAACTTGCTTTTTTCATATTTCCGATAGGCCTTCATGAATTGTCAGTTTTTTGAAAAAACTCATCAAATCATCTACTAATTCTTCATCGTTCATTTTTCTCGAATTATCAGTATTGGGGGCTACATCCAAATTGATCGTTCGATTCTCTGCTTCAACGCTATCATCTTTCACCTTCAGGACAATTTAAATACGTATAATTTGATATTTCTAATTATTACGCCATCCCTTATACTTCCCGGAAATAATTCTTTTATCCTTTGGTCTTTCGGATTCTCTTGGAATAGCCCAGCTCTTCCCAAATTTACTTGCTCCTGGAATACGACCATCTGTACACATTTTCTGTACAGCTCTCTCTTTTAATTCCCATTTTTCTGCCGCTTCTTTTACCGTAATATAATTCTCAATCATATTTCTTTCCTTAAAAAACAAAAAGCATCAACTATTCCTAGCGATGCTCAACCTATTGCAACTGGCTACCATACTAAATAAGCTTAGGCCCTGAGTTTTGCGTCATAGCCTTTCGGCTATTTTGCCAAGAATATTATGTTATTATTATGGGCGGCATTCCGTACGATGTCAATTATCCAAAGTTATCGTTAACAAATTGTTTAAAAATCTATTCACGCAATTATTGCGCATTTTTTCTGGCTCGAATCAATGTACTTTTACTTATTCCTGTCATTCGCTCAACCTCAGAATATGAATTTTCGTTTAGAAGTGATAATGCATGCTCGATTTGAGCCTCCGTATATTTCCGATTCGGGCCTTCATGATAATTCGGATTCTGTCTGGCTATTTCCTTACCCTCTCGAGTCCGCTGCATAATCATATCTCTTTCAAATTCTGCAAAACAAAGCATAACATTTCGAATCAGTTTGCCGGTTGGTGTGTTATCCATCATCCCAAGGTTAAGTACATGCACCTTTATCCCATTTTCGACCATTCCGTCAATAAGTTCGATTCCCTGCTGTACAGAACGGGCAATGCGATCAAGTTTAGTTACGATAAGTGTATCACCAGGCTGAATTTCTTTCACAAGTTCATCGAGTGCAGGACGATTGATAGTCGTTCCAGTATAAACATCCTTTACTATTACCGTCGCCCCGGCAGCTCGAACTTTTTCTTCCTGATCTTCAAGCGAATTACCATCCCGAGCCTGCCCTTTACTCGATACACGAATATATCCATACATTAATGGTTCTCTGTCTCTCTTTTCATCCATATTTCACGTCCTTTCTTTGAATACAAGATATGACACCACATTTTACTGAATAATCCGGCTCCGAAGAGCCGGTGTCTCAACTGCTGAGTTATGAATATATAGCAGTGTTATTCCCAATCCTTAGGATCAGGAAACACTTCTTTCTCATTTGGAGGAACACAAAATGCCCAAGTCACGTATGCATGCTCCCCTTCGATCCCAAGAGCCTTCGCCATGAGCTCGCCCCAATGCCGAAAGGAAACCTCATACCGCGTTCCATCATCAAAAACAGGCACTCCGTATGGATGCCTTTGATGAGATTCCCCCTTCATACGATATCCGTGTTCTCTTATGGCTTCTATAATTGCCATTTCATACGCTCTCATATCATCCCAGTTTCCTGTCCATTCGACTTCAGGATACCTTGAATCTTCCCAATGCGTCCATTTCACGACTTTTCTTTTTTTCGTCATTGTTATCGTTTCCGTTTTGACAATTTCTAATTCTTCGGGAGAAAGTTTATCGATTTCAGCAAGGATTTCAGCGGCTTCCGTTTCGTCCACATTTTCTGTTTTCTTTATGAACCCATTTTTTTGAGGGACACTATCTTCAAAAAAATCCGGCTGTATCGATACGAAATATACGACATCCGATGTAGACGTTTCCGGATGTTCATCCAAAAATTTATTAAGCAAATCTAAATGTTCCTGTTTTCCTTTTGCATAATGAATAATCGCATCAACAAAATCAAAGTAGGAATCTTTTATATTTTCTAGCCTAGTTTTTAATTGCTCAAGCAGTAACACTTTTTCATCCGCAACATTGCTGCATTCATTATTGGTGACTTTTCTCATCTTTTTAAAATCCTCCACCCTTTATTTCGAATAGTATAATTCCAATGCTTCTTTTATATTTGCCAATGCCTCTTCCATTGTTTTCCCCTGGGATGTTACTACGGTTTCTCCATCTGTTGCCACAAACCATTCTTCTTCCTTCACAACTCTCACAACAGACGTTTTTACCACAGGATTCGTAATACGAATCCGAATTCGAATTTCATTTTCAGACAACGGTTTGTCCGTTTCGGGACAAAGCATCACCACATCAGATTCTTCATTTATCTCATTTAGGATACTCTTTACCAGATAAATGTTCTCCGATTCTTGTTCCACTTCTCCGATTACACCATTTGTCCAAAGAACCCGAAACGTATTATCCGATCCTTTTTCAATAATTACTCCGCGGATTCTGGCATCCCAGTCATAAATAACATCGAATATCTGCCATGGACGATTCAATTTGTCCTCATCAATATCCTTATTTTCATCGTCTGCTGATTTCATGTAATCACCCGCCTTATATTCAGCATTTACTCTTCCCAGGGAAATTTGAACCATTCTTCCGAATTTGACTTCTGCTCCGGTTCTAGAGTGGCATATACCACGCAAAACTCATTATTGATTTCTGCAACCTCACATTTATAGTATTCTCCGATTTTAATGGAAGATGCATTCTCTTCCGAAACGGATACAAATACCTCAAGCCCCTCTATCTCATCCGATACGGCACCGAAACAGTCTTTTTTTCTAAATGTCGGATCCGGAATCCGGACGCACCTTACAGTTAACTCTTTTCCTAAAACAATACCGTTTTCGTCAATTATCTCATACCAGCTTTTTTCCATATCCAGCCTTGAGAGTTCAAAAATATCTTGTTCTTCACCGTCTATTAATTTGATGCCGCTGTAATCTGTTACATGAAAGCTGTAGCTTCGTTGTGATTTACAAGCCTCTTCAAATAATCTGGTTCTTCCGCCTCTCCATTGATATGCCGAAATTCTTCCCCAGACGAACGCATTGTTATAAAGGTACACGACTCCATAATTATTCTCTTTTATTTCCGATACAAATCCCGAAACAATCGGCTTTTCCCCGGCTTTCAATTGTTTTATCAATTCCGCGGTTATAATAACCTGTGCATCCCTGTCACAAATAAGTTTCCCATATTCACTTCCCATCTCATTTCCTCCTTTCTCATAGCCTATGCCATGCTTACCAAGTATCACTCTTCAACACCAGGATCAAAGATGCCCTCTCCGTGATTGGAAAAAAATGCTATCTTTTCCAAAACTACATTTGCCTCCCAGCGGGATTGTAACTCAAACAATTTTTCGTTATCAGCAAAAATACATACCCGGTTAGGAGTTTCTTCTACCACGTTATACCGGCTTACCAGATCCATATTGATAAGTGAATTGTCCGTCTGAATAAATTTCATCGTAATCACCACCTTTTTATTTTTCTGTTAATCTTCTGCCAAAATTCGTTTTCAGAATAAATCTTCCGTTATCATCCATCCCGATAATATGCCAAAGAACATAACAGCCCGGAATTTTTATATAACCTGGATTTTTCTCTACATCCGTCCTTCTGTCAACAACGAAATATGGCTGTATTTTATTCCTTCCGTCAAAACAGATTGCATTTTTTGCATCCAAAATTACCATACCGTTTTCATCAAAACCTGCAATCTTACAATAGAATTCGTTGTCACTCTTGTCCCAATTTGTATAACCCGTTTCAACCTGGATTTCATCCCCAGTATGCAGTTCTTCAATAATCATCGTGTCTCTCCTTTTTTATGCGCTATTCTTATCTATTCACCCTTTACCAGAACAACGTAACCGTTTTTTTAAATATCAAGTTTTTTCTTTTAAAATAAAATGCTGCACATCAATTTTATTTTTCGGACTTCCTCTTACCGTCCCGGGTAGGTAACAGGGAGCTCGTTTTATTAAAATTGACATGCAGCCAACGAGTATTTGAAAGAACATATTTTGTCCTGTTATCTTTATATAGTGGGCAGTCAATTATTTGACTTTTCTTTATAGTATTGTTATAATTTCAGTATGTCAACGATATTTTGATAACTTTTCAAATTGTGCAGAATATGCACTTTTGTTCAAGGGAGATATTACATGAAAACCACTAAAACAGAAAACCAGAAAGAAGCAATCAGCATATTTAACCGTAAAATCGGACAGTTAATACTAAGAAAACGAGAGGCACTCGGAATGTCGCAGTCTCAATTAGCCGCCATCATCGGTGTAAATCGTACTACCATTTCCAGAATAGAAAATGGTACAAACAACGAACTACCCGCCTATTATCTTCCACTTATCAGTAATGCATGTCAGTTTCCTGCAAGGCTTTATTTTGAAGAAGAAGATATAAAACAGACCTTATCTGTTTTAGTGGAATTATTAAACTGGAAAGCAGTTGATACTTATGAACGAGCTGTTCGAACGCAGAAATCCTACGAATCAAAGATTGCCAAATTTGAAGAGAGAGCTCAAAAACCATTTATTCGCCAGGAAATAGTGAATGTATATCTGGACGGAGATACAGAAGTTAAAGAAAGAGTCGGCGAAGCATATAATTATGGTTTAGTTAATAATCCCAGTTGCGAATCCGCCCTGATACACGAAATGGAAAAATACGCTTGCAATGCA
>JAILAD010000080.1 GCA_024681795.1 Lachnospiraceae bacterium
TTCTGCTACTTCCGAAGGACCGTTTACGGTCATTTTTGACTTCTGTGAAAAGAATAAGGAATTGCTTCAATTACTCCACAAAAACAATATGCTTTATCTTTTGCTTCTTAAACTGAATGAAGTCATTCCGGAATGCAACCGGACAATGGATATGAGCAATAATCCTTTTGCCAAAACAATCGGTAATCTTGACCCGGACTATATTATAGCTTTTAATATTGGTGCCATATGGAATGTCATATTCAAATGGGTTGATCGGGGAATGGTCGATTCTCTTGATGAAATAAAGAACACAATAGAACAATACCTGAGTCAGTATTAATCATAACTCATGAACATTATGCGGAATCATTTTTTTGTATTATTTCTGTTATGTAGCATTTTTATCTCCTGTCAATTTCGATTTGTCTTTTATCTATCTTCCCGAAAGTCATTTTGCTTTGCAGGAAATCTTATCAGCATCTATTCTGTAAACAGCAACCGCATTCAACATATCTTCGGAATATTGCCATTCAGACTTACCAGACATCTGCCGCATCAGAATATTAATTCAAGGCAATGAATGTTTTCGCTTCTCTAACATTTACAAAAAATGATTAAAACCGAAAAAACAATATTTCAGCATATTTCAAAAATAATTGACAAAGAATCATATAACGCATACAATTAAAGTGCATTATATGTAATGTAACTATTGTTGCAAAGGCATAATAGGTATTTAATTACACTTTACAATAACGAAGCGGGGTTTATATTTATGAAAATCGACAAAAATCTCTCGCCGGAAGCAGTAAAAATAGAATTATCGAATAGAATAAAGCAAGACCGCATTCTTTCCGGCATCACGCAGGAAAAGTTGGCGGATATGGCAATGGTGTCCGTTCGTACCGTAAAAAGGTTTGAGGCAGGAGAAGAAATAAGTCTGCTAAATTTTATTCGCATTTTAAATGCTCTTGACTTAACCGACGGTCTTGACGGACTTGTTCCCGATCAGGAGCTCCGCCCTTCTCTTCATATGTCGGAATACAAACCGCGAAAAAGGGTATCTGTCAAAAAATCACCGAAAAAGGAATGGAAATGGGGTGATGAACAATGATAAATGCAGCTGAAATTTATTTATGGGGATCCAAAATCGGAACGGTATGGCAACCCGAAGAAAATTCGTCCGCCGTTTTTGAATATGAAAAGACTTTTCTCGGAAGCGGAATTGAGGTTTCCCCCTTCGAAATGCCTTTATCGGAAAGAATCTACCGTTTCCCGGAATTATCAAGGCTTGATGCTTTTCGCGGTCTGCCCGGCCTTCTCGCTGACTCGCTTCCGGACAGATTCGGAAATGCGGTAATTAATGAATGGCTGGAAAGACACGGACGGGATCCGGAAAGTTTCACCGCCATCGAACGCTTATGTTACACCGGCAAACGGGGAATGGGTGCCCTTGAGTTTATGCCCTCTGTCGGTCCCGTTGCGAGCGGAGACGAAGTTGATGTCAATGAAATGGCAGAGTTTGCTTCAGAAATCCTATCGGGAAGAAAAAGCGAAAAATTATCCGACCGCGAACTATCCCTTGCAAGATTAATAGAAATCGGTTCTTCCGCCGGAGGCGCCAGAGCAAAAGCTGTTATAGCGTGGAATCCCAAAACAGGAGAGATTCGTTCCGGGCAGGTCGAATTAGGCAGGGATTTTCAACATTGGCTGATTAAATTTGACGGCGTAGACGGAAATGGCGACCGGGGAGTTACGGACAGCAGGCAGCATACCCGTATTGAATACGCTTATTATCTTATGGCTGTGGCGGCAGGAATTCAGATGCAGGAATGCCGCCTTCTGGAAAAGGACGGAAGAAGCCACTTCATGACACTTCGCTATGACCGCGAGGACGGACGTAAAATACATGTGCAGACGCTTGCCGCTTTGGGCCATTTCGATTATAACCAGCCGAAAGGATGCAGTTACGAACAGTATGCCGCCTTTGCAAAGAGGCTTAATCCAAGCATGCTGGAAACAAAACAATTGTTTAAACGCGCGGCTTTCAATTGCATTGCGATGAACTGTGATGACCATGTAAAGAACTTTGGATTTATGATGGACAGACAGGGAAATTGGAAAATGGCTCCTGCATATGACATCACATTCGCGTTCAAACCGAACAACCGATGGTTGGGAGCGCATCAAATGACGCTCAACGGAAAAAGCTCCGAAATAAAGATGACGGATTTAATGGAATTCGGAAACAACATCGGGCTTTCGAAATCCTTTTGCAAAACTTCCGTTAACGAAATAATCGGTACTGTGGAAAAATGGATGTCGTTTGCTGCTCAATGCGGAATAACAGAGGAAAGAGCGACAGAAATTGGCAATATGCTAAATCAAACAGGTCTTGTTAAAATACAAGGTATTGGAAACGATGGAGGAAATGGTGGTAATAATTCGAACAACCCTTGACAAAAACAAAAGAAGATACGGAAGATCTGGACATAACAGATGACCTTTAATTATCAAAAGCCTACTCAATCCGGGTAGGCTTTCTTTTTCTCTTGCACTTCTTCTATTTCTATATTACAATTTCAAAAGATTCCCATCATAATCATCAGGATAAGTTCGTCCTATTTTCCGAAAAAAAATTTTACGCTAATATCTCATTAGTCGATTCTACTGAAAGTAAATCTGACTATAATATCGCGATTTTTCTAAACACCGTTGGCACGTTATATCGCAAGTTAATGCTTCTATTACGCTGCCTCCTGCTTTCTGTTATCATCTCCTTACCATCTTGGAACGAAAATTCCTTCCGAAACTTTTGAGGAAAGACCGAGAATCGCCATGGCAAAAGCAGCCGTGCCGGTAACCGGATTATTCATAATCTTGCGAAGAAGTGCATGAACCGCGTCTCCGTTCTCCAGTGTTTCGTCAACATATACTCTCTGTCCTTCTTCTTCGCACAATAATACCGCTTTCAAAAATGCAAGTGCCATAGAGCTTTTCATTTCGGAAACCAAAACGGTTTGTCCCGGTTTTATCAGACCCTCGTAGCGCTGCACGAACTGGCAGTAGGACTGATTACACCGGATTACCTTCACATTCGTTTCGTTATACTCAATCACAAGCATGGGCTGCGTGTTAAAGAACTCTTCCGCCGATGTGGCATCATCGTTCACTACCGCTCCGAGATTATAAAGATTTATGGAACTTACCCTTCTGTTGTAATCAATCTCCGCCGGATTTTCAAAACCGATCTGAATGCCCTTTTGATATCTTTCAAAAATCGTTACCGCCGGGATGGGTTTGCAGAAATAATATCCCTGCAGTTTCGTACATCCGATCTGGCTTAAAAATTCCACCTGTTCCGCCGTCTCAACACCCTCGGCAACCGTCTCGGTATTCAGATTCACAGTCATTCGCATCAGCTCGGCGAGTATGACTCTCGACTCCGGTTTCTGGTCAAACTGTCTCATAAAACGCATATCAAATTTGATTAAGTCAAAATGGATTTCCTGCAGCAGATCCAGCGAAGAATATCCGCTTCCGAAATCGTCCATCCAGACCTCAAACCCAAGCTTCTGGAAACGTTCGACCTGTGCCTTCATAAATTCAAAATTCTCACCGACAATGCTCTCCGTAATCTCAATCGTAAGGAGATTTCTGGGAATGCCCGCGGCATCCACACGGTTGGAGATTTCTTCGACAATATCACATACTTCAAAATCCGTTCTCGAAAGGTTAACGGAGTTCGGAACAAGATGAAGCCCCTCGTGCTTCTGTTTTTTCAGCTTTTCCAGCACAATATCAACCATTCTTAAGTCAACCTTGTAAATCAGCTTGCTCTCTTCCAGAATGGGAATGAATTCCGAAGGGGAAAGCATTCCTCTTTCGGGATCAATCCATCTGGCAAGCGCTTCCTCGTCGCACACTCTTTTGTTCGTTACGCGGACAATGGGTTGGTAAAATGCCGTAATCCAGTTTTCGGCAATCGCACGGTCAAGATTGTCGATTACATACTGCCTGTTCCGCTCCATCTCGAGCATTCCGTTATCGAAAAAGCTGTAATAGGAACAGTTCTCGTCACGGTTTATTTTGCAGGCATACTTGGCCCTGTCACAGGCAATCGAAGTTTCCACGATTCCCATCGAGTCCGGATAAACACCCGCCCTGACATACAGTGTTTTCCCGTGGTTTACCCTTTTCATTTCCTTGAATACGGTATTCAGTTTATTCTCAATTCCCTCTCTCTGCGTAAATACGGCAAAGTGGTCCTGTCCGAAACGACTGCATCTGTCTTCTCCGAACTGATTTTTTAAAATCTCCGCCATGTGTTTAATCAGCACATCGCCTTCGGAAAAACCATATTTGATATTAAAGAATTTCATTCCGGTAAGATTGAAAAATACCAGTGCGCTTTCAATCCCTTTTTCATGCATAATCTTACGGTCATTCTCCGCAACCATGAAAAAGATATTCATATTCAGAAGACCTGTCAGATAATCTTTGTCCGTTTCCCGAAGACCCGCAACAATTCCTTCTTTTGCCGCATTTTTTATATCAAAAAGGCTGTGTCTGTCCGAAATAAAACCTCCCGTTTTTTCCAGATAGAAGCGTCTCTTATCCTCATACATCCGCTCATCCGAAATACGAAGTGCCACCCGGATATTCCGGCACTCTTTTTCATAACAGCATCCGATGGCAAAGGAAAGATCTTCATATTCTTTGCTGATTTCCTTGATTTTTTCCACCCTCTCAAGAAGTTCCGCTTCTTCAATATCCAGTTTAATTACGGCAAACTCATCTCCGCCGGCACGGAAGATTTCCTTTTCATCAAAAACTCTTCGAAGTACTTCGGCCGCTTTTTTCAGCTGGAGATCCCCGGCCGGATGTCCCTGCGAATCATTGACCCGCTTTAATCCGTTCATATCGATAAAGAGAACACCCACGGAAGAATGGATATTCCTTTCGCCCCTGCTTAGCTCTTCCACGTAAATATTCATTTCGTTCCGGTTCATGGTACCGGTCAGCATATCCTTGGAACTGAGTATTTTAAGCCGGTCCAAAAGCATATAATTTCCGAGTTCCGATCCCAGAATAAAGGTGGTAACCTCCAGTGTTTCCTTAATTCTTATACTTCTCGAGGCATCAAAATTAATGGCCCACATAAAACCCAAAAGCTGGTTTCTTGATTTTAAGGGGAAAAGAACGATATTGTGCGCACCCGCACTTGTTAACGATTCATACCAGACCGGATTTCGCTCTTTGATAATCAGCATATCTCTTTCGTCTTTTGCAATCAGACAATTGCTTCCCGCTATGGTACCCACCCACGATTCCGCGATATCATAAAAATCCTTATTTACGTAAGTATCCATCGGTAAGAGCTTGGTATCTTTGGACAATGCCTCTCCCAGAACATAACAGTTTCGTTCCTTCTCCTCCATAACCAGAATGCAACAGTGCTCGGCAGCACACAATTCACCGATTCCCTTAATAACATCCGTCATGGTGGCACGAAAATCATTGGTTCCGCGAAGCCTGATACATGTAGTCAGAACGGACGATGCAATATCTGCCGATATATTGGACATTCTTTCCGCATTGGCCTCGAAACTTATTTCCATCATATAAATACAATATCCGAGTTCATCGTCATCGGACTCAAGCGGAATAAACGACATATTGAACCATACCTGCATTTTGTCAGAAAAAGCATAGGAATGCAGACATTTCTTTTCCACAGCCGCACGATAACAGTAATCTTCAAAATTCAGATCTCTGACCAGATATTCCGTATATTCAAGATTCGGTTCGAACTTATCCCGGAACATTCTCATATTCGGCGCGGGATTCTCTACGGAATTAATATAGGCATTATTTCCCGTCACAATACGATATATTCTTCTGTCTCCGGTAAGCTTTTTTTCAACGGAAATAACACATGCCATTGATGAAAATGCATTTAATACCGAGTTAAAATCCATAATCCCCTCCAACACGTTTCACACAAAAACGATTCAATTATATTATACCTTAAAAAAAATCGGGTAGGAAGCTTTTTATCCCGATAACAGTCTGTTAACAAATTATTTAACGAAAGTCCATTAAGTGAGCCTGTACTCACCGTTTTTGCGGTATTTTTGCCGTAATTTATCCATTTTTTTTGTGGCGTTTTTTACCCGTATTTTAGCTATATTGTGCATTTTTAAAATCTGCTTTGCACGCCCTCTTTCCGTCCTATCCTTCTACCTCTCTTCTCTCTTAACGGATTTATGTTTTATTTTCTCCTTCAACGGGTTTCCGCTTTTTTCCCGGGCAATCTCCAGGCGCTTCTTTGTGTCATTTACAGATTCCTCTATGGTTTCTGCTTCTGCTTTCAGTTCATCCACTGCAGCCATTGCCTCCCTGTATTCCGGAAGCGAATAATTCTCCCTCTTGATTCCCAGTTCCTCAATTTCGATTCCTCTTTCGGAACACAGTTCTTTTATATACTCTCTTTCCCTGTTTTTCCAAAGGCTTTCTTCGTTTTCCTTTTTGCTGACTGCTTTGGGGATTCCCATACACTGCAGAGCCTTTGAAATACTGTTTCGTCTTCTCAATATTAAATCGATACAAAAATAATGTTTTCTCCGATCTCCCCTCCAGTCGTTTAGTTGCAAGGAACATTTCCAGAAGTTCTTGGGAACTCTTTTCCTGAATCCCTTTTTCTGACTTCCGAAGTGCCTCTTCCAAAACATCGTTCAACTTGATCATCTGACTATTATCCAGATATTTTGTCATCCGCTGCATAATGTAATTCGCTGTTTCCTTAGTCATAATAATGTACCTCCCTTTTTTGAGGTCATTATATATGTTTTATAACAGAACTTTCCAATATCCATTTTTATTGGATCCGACTCTTTCAATTATGCCGTTCTTCCGTAAATATGATATGTTATTTTGAATAGCAGTTTTTCCGATGCCAACTATTGCCATTAGTTTTTCATGGGTCACATTGGGATCATCCCGCATAGCATCCACTATTTTTTGCTGGGATTGCACTAGTCAACAAAAAGTAGACACAAGTTAAAAAAATTATTCACCTGTCTTTAGGCATAATACTCCTTGTACTGTTTGGGAGTCAGATAATTCAATGCGTAGGCAGGGCGTTCTTCATTGAAGAACTTTATATAAGCCGCTATCTCTTCCTGGATGTTTTCATTGCTTGAAACATG
>JAILAD010000006.1 GCA_024681795.1 Lachnospiraceae bacterium
TGATTTTTAGTTTTTTCGTAGTTCACAGCCTACCTCCTTAAATAATAATTTTTCAATCAAAATGGTATAGAAAAAGAGCAGCTGTCTTTCGATAACTGCTCAATGTCATGTTCACTATTTAATTAGATCGACAAATTTGAAGTTATCGATGTTCTTTCTCTAACATAAGAGCCTTACAAACTGCCGATTTTGTCAATTTCACTGCCTTCTATTATAGCTAATCCTCATACATCAAGAAATACCAAATCCTGTATTAATCCCGCTATCCTCTGTTTCAGTACCCAGACAACATCCTCCTTATCTTTATCTCCAAGCTAATCAAAGATTCGATACAAAGAAAGGTATCTATTAAATAGGATTTGTTCTTCAGACTGCTCTACGTATTCTTCTATATGAAACCGCAGCGGTCGACTCATGTACTTTGTCAGCAATTTCATTTACTTTATTTGCTCCGCCTGAGCACGCCTCAATCACTGTATTATATGTGTTAACCGTTCGAAACTCTTGCATAAGCAAATTATATGGTTCTTCATAGAGGTAACCGGATGGTTTAAAAAAATTATTAATTAGATTATCATCTAACGAAACAGAGTCATCAAAAAGTGTTAAGTATTTTGCGACTCCTCCAGTTACACCAAATACAACAGCCTTTTCCTCATTATTGTAGTTAGGCACGAATTTAGCAGAATCTAGATAATCAAATGGTTTTAAAAAAATTTGATTATCACGTCTGCCAAACAGTGGGCTCTTTTCACTCAAGATTTTTTTCTCCATAAAACTAATTGCAGAGCCACTAATAATAAGATATATATTTTTCTTACTAAGAATTGAATCAATCGCACCTTGAAATCTTGATAGAAAAGACTCATCCACTTCGGCAATATATGGTATTTCATCCAAAGCGATTACAGTTTTTTCATCCTTACAACTATTACCTACAAACTTAAAGAAGCCTTCCAAATCCGAAAACTCCACGCCTTCCATCTCTGGTACGATATCAGAAATAAATTGTGCACTCCACTTTTTAACATTATCTTCTAAGCTGGATTTTGCTGCTATATAATAGGACGCTCTCTTACCCTTAATAAATTCTGTGATAAGGGTAGATTTACCTACACGTCTGCGACCATAAATTACAGTCATTTGGAAACCTGGCTGATTATATGTTTTCTCCAGCACACTCATTTCATGTTCTCTTCCTATAAACATACCTAGTTCTCCCGCTAATAATTCTCTTTACTAAAACTAATTTTATTAAAATATGTTTTATTAAAAATAATTTTAGCATAATATCCATAGATGTCAATGTATGTTTTAAAAAGAGGAGGTAGCTATTCCCCCCCACGCAAAAAGAACCCAGCCCCGTCTGGTGCCGGTGGCTGGGCCCGAATAAAATATTTCAAAGTTACTGTTGACTCTAACGTTACGTTATAGTTTATTGTATAATTACCACGGAGGGAAAAGCAATGATGACAGTAAATGAAGTAAGCAAATTAGCAGGCGTGAGTATACGCACACTGCAATACTATGATTCTATCGGACTCCTAAAGCCGGCAGAGTACACGGAATCAGGGTATAGACTGTATGACGATGCAACAATGGAAAATTTGCAACAGATTTTATTATTCCGAGAGCTGGAATTCCCATTAAAAGAAATTAAGGAAATAGTTTCACGACCTGATTTTGACAAAAAGAAGGCTCTGGAACAACAGATTGAACTTCTTACCATGAAAAAAGAACATCTGGAAAACCTTATAGCATTCGCCCGTGGAATACAAAACGGAGGAAATAATATTATGGATTTTACAGCATTTGATACCAGTAAATTAGAGGAATACACAAGAAAAGCAAAGGAGCAATGGGGAGACAGCAAAGCTTTTGCTGAATATGAGAAAAAATCATCTGCCCGCTCCAAAGATGATGAGAAAAAGCTTTGGAAGGACTTCATGAATCTATTCGGGAAATGCGGCACAATCAAAGATTCTGATCCGAAATCTGCTGAAGCTCAGGCTTTGGTAAAAGAGATCCAAAACTTCATCACCAAAAATTTCTATGAATGCACCAATGAGATTCTTGCAGGGCTGGGAAAGATGTACTCAGCCGGTGGAGAATTCACGACCAATATCGATAATGTTGGTGGTACCGGCACGGCTAAATTTGTCAGCCGTGCAATCGAAGAATACGTAAAATAATACGCCTAAGCAGGAGAAGAACTTTGTGTCTTCTCCTCGGGCACATTCCTTTCCCAGCCTTTTTCATTTACCGGTGTTACCGAAAACTTCGGCTTCTACCCGGGCTGTAATTCTTCGCAGCCTTAATAGAACAATACTATTGTTTTAGGGATCTTTTCAGTCCTTTTATATTCATCAATGATTTTGTAGACCAACCTGATAGCCTGTTCATCTGTGCCAGCATCGTCTATTAACCAAGCCTCACTGGAATTAATAATATGAACCATGCCTTTCTCCTGCAATGTTTTATAGTTCAATTCATCAGGCCTAAGCTTATGTGATTTCGATTTTGATATTTTACTTCAGCATTGTCAGCAGAATCCACAGTAAGCATTCCGTATTTAAAAGAATTTCCCGGCAATTCCCGGCATCCACAAGTCCGAACATGGTTCCTGCATGTGCCGATTTGTTTCTGTAGCTTTCCTTGACATAATTGATGGCATCAAACAGCGTTTGGCTTATATTTTCCTCATTTCCCTGAATATGCTGGATTGTGTCATTCATATTGCCGTTTTGGTCTTGAACGAGCGTATGCAAATCAATCCCCGCCAGAGACGGATTGCTTGCTGCTGAAAGATTATTCAGGGAAACAACGTTCCTTCCGTATCGCATTACTTTTGAACGATGATTTCTGCAGTTAAACAAATACATGAGAGGCCCCATCTCTATCTCCGTCTTTTTTGTTCCGTTATTATCATAATAGTATTTATCGGCATTTGAAACCGGCAGTCCGACGCTTTGCGGCATAGTAGTCAGATTATCGTAAATGTATCGAAGCAGTGCTTCCACCCCCCTGGTCATTTGTAAAACGCAACCCGAATAATCAATGTTTACCCCGTTTAAACTTTTCAGTTTTTCATAATAAAGTAAACCGCTGAAAATCTGGTTGTAAATATCATCCCGGCAACTCTGATTTCCGACTTTATCAAATAAAGAATATGAATCGGCATGCGTATTTACATCCTGTAAATATGTTTTGCAATACGTTTGCATATCCTTCTTTATTCCTGCTTTCACCTTCTGTGCCAGTTCCCGATCCGACGAACGTTTCATAAGGTAATCCTGTAAATCCGATAACGGGTTTTTCGTTTGTCGGATTACTTCTTCCTCTTCATCTTCCTCTTGTGCATTAATCGTCTGTTTCAGCCGAATGATTTCATCATTGGTTTTAATGACATATAATTCGTCCCTGTGCTTTTCCAGCTCAAGCATTGATTCCATTGTTTTTATTTCTTTATCCGAACCATTCTGTTTCAGATACGATAAATCTCTAAGTCGCTGAAGCTCCGAATCAAAACTTCTGTTGTTGATAACATCCGTATCCGAACTCATGCTGCTTAACCAGAAACGTAAATCTTCAATATCCCGCTCATTCAGAGAATACTTTTTAAGTTTTTCCGAAAGTTGCGCTATTGTCTGACAATCCTCCCTGTAAACCCATTCGTCATCAAACCGTTTTATGCTCTGTGAATCCGAAATTATACACCTTTTAATTTCACATACGGGAAAATCATCCTCTGAAACGATATTTCTTAATTTCTTAATTTCCTTCGCATATCCGGCATAGCGGTCTTCGCTCACTGCCTTTTTCACTTTGGAATAATTTTCAAAAAAAGGCTTTTTCATATGCAAATATTGATTTAGTAAATGCTCTGTTTCATCCATTTTTCTTTCGACACTTTTGTTTGCCTTTGTAATAATTACGTATAACTCCTGAAACGAATCAAAGTTCGAGCAATCAAGAGCAATTTTGATTATTTCTTCCCGATATGCTTCCTTCTTTGTTTCTTCCGCATCCATTTCGTCATATGCCATACTAAGCAGTCTGACGGCTTTTTCTTCTTCTGCCAGATAATAAAGCCATACCGGCATACGTGCCAAAGTAAATCTGTAACGATACTCCGACAGCGAATCCGTCGGCACAATATCGATTTTTGTTTTTGAATAGTTATTTCGGAAAAACGAAGCATATTCCGCTTCCCTGACAAAAATATCAAAAAGGGAAAGAACGGATTCTTTCCGCTGATTTACCCATTCCTTTTCCGTAAGGCCGTCCTCTTCCTGTATTCCGAAAAGCGCCGGCAGCTTGAAAATGGTCTCATAGCACATTTCAAATTCGGAAAGGTATACACCAAACCAGTAAAGCAGATTCTGCCCCTGTCTGCTGGCTGCAATTTTAACAGGATCCGGAAGTTTCGCCGCTGTCTTTCGAAAAACAAATGTGATGATTTTTCTTTTTTCTTCATCTTTACCGTCAAAATACCGATACACCGGATAAAGTGCGGCAATACAGTTATCCGTTCTGTTTCCGTACTGATTCTTTATATCCTCACAAACTTTTAATACATCCGTCGCTTCGGACAATCGGTATTCCTTATCGGCTTTTTTCACAATCCGATCAAGCAATAAGGCATCCTGCTCTCCCAACATCAGGGCCACCTCATTATTTATATCCGTATGCTGCGAATCTGTTTTCTCATATTCGTTCAGCGCCGACAGACTGATATCAAGCCTTAATTCATCGCATTCATTTTGCGAAACAATCCCCTGTTCAATCAATTTCTTTACTATAGTCATCTCGTGAAATCCTTTCGTATTCTCTTTTCGTATCGGACGGGTGACAATCTCCGAAACGATTATCTCTTCCTGCAAAGTCCCTTTAATTCCTTTTTAGTAGCTTTATTATTTTATCATATATATGATAACCACACTATATATTCGTCAACTGGCGCCTTGAATAAAAAAGCGCTTTTCAACCTTATCAATATTGCTTTCCCCTCTAAAGATCTTTATTGCGAACGGTCTGTATGAATCCACATTTCCATCACCGGTGCTATTGTTCCGAAATACTTTTTCCCATTTTCCAAAGAATTCTCTCGCGTTCACTGATTTTCCGGTTTAAGTATTTTTCGCGGAAGTTTAGGGCATAGCCTTCGGCAAAACACGGGTCTTCCCCTCCGGAATACTGTAAATACCGCTCTTCCACCGTCCAGGGATAAATTTCCTCCAGGGTTTCCAGGCAAAGAGCACAAAGCATACAGGGGAACTGCGCAAAATTTTCATAGAAAACACATCCACCGTCTAAATTGATCATATTTCTGCGATAGCTGATCATCTCTTTTTTGCTCGAAAAACAAACAAGAATACGATATGATAGAATAAAAGACGGAGTGGAACATATGAAACAGATCAGTTTATTTCCAAATGAAGATAACCGTTCCCCGGAAACCGTCACCTGGAACCTGTGGAGCGGTTGTACCAAAGTAAGTGCAGGATGTGCGCATTGCTATATGTACCGCAAGTTTGAAGCGGTCGGCCGGGATCCTTATGTGGTACGAAAATCAGGCAGTTTCAACCTGCCTGTAAGAAAATTGCGCACCGGTAAATATAAGGGTCTTTATCGTATTCCCTCCGGCTCGCATTTTTATACATGTTTTTCTTCCGATTTCTTTCATCCGAATGCGGATGAATGGAGGGAAACTGCATGGGAAATGATGAAAGAACGCTCGGACTGTACCTTTTTTATGATTACAAAAAGACCGGAAAATATTGCAGAAAGGCTTCCTTCAGACTGGGGTGACGGTTATAGACACGTATCAATCGCGGTTACATGCGAAAACCAGCAGGCCGCTGATGCAAGGCTTCCCGTCTACTTATCTCTTCCTCTTTTCAATCAATCCGTTATGACAGAACCTCTGCTCGGTCCGGTCGATTTAAGGAAATATCTGGCTACCGGAAAGATTAACAGCGTATCGGCAGGCGGAGAATCCGGACCGGAAGCAAGAGTATGCGATTACGAATGGGTATTAAATCTGCACCGGCAGTGCAAAGAATTCGGGGCCGGCTTTTACTATCACCAGACAGGTGCACGTCTTCTCAAAGACGGAAAAGAGTATTTTATTCCGCGAAGCGAGCAGCATTCACAGGCACATAAAGCGGGGCTTGATATGGTTCCCTCCTCCGCCACGCAATAGTACTCCGCAACATTATTTCTGCCGTTTAAATATCATCGTCGAATTACGTTTTTTCTTCAGGTAAAAAAATTCAACCACATAACACGGCAGAATTCCTATGGTGTAACTTAACAGATCAATCGCGGAAAACCCCGTTCCGATTATAATCCGAAGCAGTTTGTTTGTGATTCCGAATCTGTCGCAGAATCCCCATAACTGCAGGAATTCCACAATATAAGCAAATATCAGAATACCTGTGGGAATGAGAAACCACTTCCCCGGTTTTTCGGGACTGATGCACCGGAACAGTGCGTACAAAAGAATTACTACAAGTACATCCCCGAGATAATTTCTTACCCATCCGGTTGCGTACATCCCTATCATTATTTCCGTTACCAGAAGCAGTACAAATACTGCGGCAAATATAATTCTCTTCATTCCCGATCCTTTGCCTTTGTCTTAGCTTCCCCCTTTTTTTCATTGGTGCATTCACTGTGAAAGAATAAAATACCTGTCGGGATAAACAGAGAATACTTTTCCCGACGACGTCTGGCCTATGTAGTAAATCCCCTCACCGGCAAATCTTGAATATAAAACCTTATTCACATTTAACACGCTTCCGTCCTCATCAATAAGATGATAATATACACGCGTTCTGTATTCGGTTCCGTCGGAAGTTTTCACTTTTTCTCTTTCCTCTATTTTTTCGGCATCTTTAATATTTACCGTTCTGAAGTAATATTTTTCATTTGCGGGATTGGAACCGGAAAGTCTCGGTACAAGAAATTTCACACTGACAAAAGCAAATGAGCCGAACATAAACATCACGATTAAAAAAGAAGCAAGTAATATGAGAAACGATGTTGAACTCGCACCGTCCTGCATTCCTTTCAGAATCAGTCTGAAAATATACATCACTACAAACAGTACAATCACAGAAGCAAAACAAACGAGAAGCGTTATGAGGGTTTTCTTTCCTTTTTCGGAATCCTGCACGTATTTATTGAAATCCTCGTTCAGAATTTCATCCGTAAGTTCAAATTTACTTCCTTCGGTAATCATGCTTTCGTATCTGGCAGTCTGCGCCTTCTCATCTTTGTTTTGATCAATCAGCCCCTTTACCATAATTCCAGTCATCAAAACAAATATAAGCATGAATGTTCCGTAAAAAATTCCGGACATTAATTTTTTTGACATAGACGTTCCCCCCTGTTATTAGTATTGCCATAGTCTTCTGTTCTATAAAGTCACAGTCTTTCTTTCCCGTTTACAATTTATTTCAGGAATGTCAATAATTCCCGGTAAACGGCTTCTTCATCGTCCTCGCCGTTAAGATAGAAATAACCCAGTCTGTCTTTGGAACCGGCTGACGGATATAAATCAAAATAAATCCCCAGCACTTCTCTTTTGCTAAGGTCGGCACCGGGCTGATAGCCATATTCTTCTTTCACGATATCGTTGCATTTTGCAAGAAACGGCGCAAGATATTTTGCATCCGTTTCATCTTCCAGATACAGCTTCCGGGAGACATTTTTTGCATCGGGATCCAGACACATTTCACTGTTCATGCATCCGGAAAGGATGGGCCTCATTTTTTCCAGATAGTAATCTTCCCGTCCGACGGTATAATACTCCGACAAACTGTATCCGGTAAGACTGCTTCCCTGTACGGTAGAAAACGCAAAGAACTGTAAATCCCTGCTTTTTGATTGAAAAACATAAACATATTCCGTTCCGTTATTTGTTTTCTGTTCGTAACTGTCAATCAGTTCCGCCTCTTCCGGGACGTTTTTGGCAACGTACTCCTCCACTTCCTTCCTGGTGTGAGGCTTGTTATAACAGCCTGCAAGAATCAGAATCAGACAAAATAAAAAAGCAATTTGAATTCTTTTAAAAATTTTTTTCATCGTTTTCTTTTCCATCGTTTTCTTTTCCATTACAGTTTACCTTTCCTTACTGTTATTTTTCCCGTGCCGCTTTCCCGTGACTTTTCGGATGTAAAACACAATTAATGCTCCGAGCAGCATGCCGGTTGTATTTAAAATCCGTAATTGTGCAAAAGATATTTCCATAAGTCAAATGATACGTTTCCGTTTACAAGCATAACGATTCCTCTTTTATTCTAATAAAAGTCGGCCGGGTTAGCAATCCGTTTACTTCAGGCTTTCATAAAGTGCATCCGTCTCTTCCGCAGTATTACCGCTGATGTAGTAAGTCTGCTTTTCGGTAACGATTTTTATATATCTTCCCGCCTTCGGATTTAAGTATAATTTACAGCCGTTTTCTCCGTTCACAGTAAAAATCCCCTTTGCCACATTTTCCATTCCGGTACCGGCAACCCTCATCGCACTCAGTTCGGAAAGATCGCCGCACTCCAAAGACAGTATCCCGCTCTTCGGAATTTTGTATTCGTCCCGCAGCTGATGGCAGATGACGATATCATTTTCATATCTGACCTGAATGGGTGTCGCTCCCAGCATGCCAACGTAAATCAGGGCCAGAATCGACCCGACTATGACAGCACCCAGAATAACGGTAATCACCTTTCCGGCAGGATGTGCCATATTGATGGTTCCGCCGACACCGACACGCTTCTCGACATTGAGTCTTTTGTCATTCGGATTATAATAAAACATTCCGAGAAGCCAGTAATCATCGTCATCTTCCACAAGTTTTGCTTCTTCACGGACATACTTTTGATTCAGTGCAATGCTGTTCTTTGCAAAAAGCGCCGTCGCTCCCATGATGACAAGAAGATATACGCCGACCACTATGAGACTGAAAAGTTCCGCTTTGGAAAAAAGGAAAACAAACAGCATGGCAAGGGCCATCAGATTATCAATCCAGCTTACAAGAATCATGTAATTTGAAAAATTATGTTTTTTCGCGCGATTGTAATTGGCATTGATATCGCTGTTTTCACTGATGACTTCATTTCTGTAATTGTCCACCATAAAGGCAATCGGCAGAATTATAAAATTCATCAGAACCATACTGAAAACAAGTCCGCTGCAGAGAAACGTTCCCCTGAAGATTCCGGATCCGACCGGAATAATGTTAAGGTCGCAAAGGAGTGCAACCGCAACCACAAGCATGCCGACGACATTTGCCGTAATAATCGCCGGACGGTTGAGTGCGTGAACCTGACCCGCTGTTTTTAAGTCTGCATAAAGAACCTTTTCCGGAACAATACCGAGAACTTTTTTATACTTCTTCATCTCCGAATTTCCGAGTGCAAAGGGAATGTTAAATACCACCAGACCAATGTAGATCAGGATCGTATACGACATCATTTTTAAGTTTAAACCCGGCACGAAAAGCAGCCCTGTCGAAATAACAAGGAGTATAATCAGAATCACCGTCGCCTGCTTATTGTGCGCTGCAACGATGCCGTCAATCATTTCCGCGCTCTGCCCTGTTTTAAACTCCGGTCTGTTGTTTACGCCGTAAATTCTTTTTCTGTTCTTCCATTTTCCGGGATACATCATGAAATACATGATTAAAAACGCGGGAACCGCGCATACAAACATTATGAATCCAAGTATTAATCCGCTCATTTTATTCACCCCACATCTCTTCCGTCAGCTTGTCAAAGTCCGCCTTTGACATACCTGCAATCTTTGCTTCGGAAACAATTCTTCTTAACTCGTCTTTGTTCTGTGCGCTTAACGATTTGGACCGTTTGATTTCCGTACGCACTCTTGCACCGTTTTTACGGTCGGTTAAAATATAGCCCTCCGATTTCAGAATCTGATACGCCTTGCTGACCGTCATCGTATTGATGCCGATTTCCATGGCTAACGCCCTGACCGTCGGAAGCTGCTCTCCTGCGGCAAGTTCCCCCGAGGAAATGCCCATAACAATCTGGTTTCTGATCTGTAGATAGATCGGCACATCCGAATATTCGTTGATTTTAATTATCATAACTCTTTCTCCTTTTGGACCAACAATTTTTGTACAATAAAACCACTTTTGTAAATTGGGAGTTTTTCATCATTCACTTTACACTGCCTTGTCTTTCCTGATAACCGACACACCAAGAATCACTGCCAAAACCGCCATGGGAATCATCGAAATCACTCCGTTAAAGGCAGGCCCGAGAATCAAATAATTGTTTAAATCCGGCTCATTTGCATTTAAGAACATCAGGATAAACGATGTTGCATTGACGGCTCCGTGCAAAAGTGCGGGATACCAGATGCACTTCGTTTTGTTATAAACCATTTCTTCGAAGGTTCCCATAATTATGCAGCTTACGGTAAAGACAATCCATCCGACGAAGGGAAATCCCGGATAATCAAATCCGTATTCATAGCCGGCAATAGCCATGCAGGGAAAGTGAAATGCTGCCCAAATCGTACCACCGATGATCCATGTAACAGGGCGGGCGAACTTCTTATTCAATTCCGGATAAAGGAAACCTCTCCAGCCAAGTTCTTCTCCGAGGGCAACGAACATGTTGATGAAGGGGGCGTATAAAAATGCACCAAGTATGCTGACAATGTTGTAGGTCTGTATCGTCATCCCCTTCTCTGTAAGCATTGCCTGAAAATCCACACCAAGCTGTTCTCCCTGGGCAATTAAATAGGAACCGCTGAAATCGAGGAATCCTGGAAAGAAAAGAAAGAAAAGTGCTGCGCCTGCGATTGCCACAATACCGGGAGCAAACATACACACAGGAATCAGCCAGCCGCAGCCTTTGAATTTCGGCTTCCAGCCGAATCCCTTAAATCCTTTGTTCACAATGATTGCCACAATGGCAGGAACAAACATCATTGCCGAAAGTCCGATCCGGAAAACAGTCTGTCCTTCTGCCGTTTGATGCTGCATATAATACACGCTGATAACGGACTGAATAATCCATGCCAAAACCAGTGTTACGGATGTATAGATGATTACTTTTTTCGTATTCACTTGCTTCCTCCTTTTTTGAAATCGCTTTACCTCTGCTCTGTATTTCTGTTTTTCGGTTTTTCTGTATTCCGGCTGTTTCAGAGTATATCACGATTTCCGTCGCTTTGTATGTTTTGTATTACTTCTTGTAATACAGAGCATACAATGAATTTTTTCGTAAGTCAATGCATATCTAAAAAAAAATTGACAATATTTACTTTTCGTCATAAAATGAAACAAATTTCATTTAATGAAACACGTTTCATTTTTTCAAGACAATAAATTTTACAAGGCAATAAATCTACAAGCCAATAAATTCTATACAAATTTAAAACAACAGGAGAAAAAGCAAATGCCGAAAGTTACTCCGGAATACATTGAACAAAAGAAACAAATGATAGTGGAAGCAGCCTACAATGTCTGCTTAAGAAAACCGGTCGATACGGTAACCATCTCCGACGTAATCGCCGAAACCGGCATGTCCATGGGCGCCATCTACCGCTACTATGACGGCCTTGATGAGATTCTGACGGACATGGTAAAGAAAGTCCGCACAGACTACGGGGCCTACGACCGCATCATGAGTCTGGCAAACGAAACAGACGGCTCCTTTGAAGAAAACGTTTATCGCATCTATGATGTCATGGCAGACGTCATGGAGGAACATCTGATGGATATCCAGAAAATCAATTTTGATTTCGGTGTCATGGCAATCAACAACCCCGAACGGATGAAACGGATCCTGTCAGGTGTTGAGGGGCAGGGGAATCTGGAAAAAATCGGTTTGGATCTTCTGCCGAAATTGATGGAAGGAGCCGGGAAACTCGGATACCGGATGAAATGTACTCCGGAAGAATTGATGCTATTTTTGTCTTCGTCAACTACCGGCATAGAAAAGCTTTGCATCCTGAGTTCCTGCTACGGAACCGGAATTCCCGGAAAAGAAGTAAAACCGCGTCCGCTTTTTCATACACTTGCCAAATCCGTCATTTTACTGTGTGGAGGAAACGTCAATGAGTAAAAAGGAACCTGTAAAAATACCCGTGCCTGCCGGAAAATATGCAGTAGGAACATTTACCTGTACCATATATAACGACCGCGAAGAGACCATGTACTGTGCACCGGGTACGATGCGAAGCATTCCTGTCCGCGTGTATTATCCTGTGGCGAAAGAGTCTGTGGAGGGACTTCCGAAAGCAAGATATTTATCTAAAGAAATGGTTCAGGCAATTAAGAAAAATTTCTTCGTTCCTTTGAATTATGAAAAAATGGAACAGGCAGGTGAAAACCGCTCCGAGTGCTATGAGAATGCACCTTTCTTAGAAGATATGCGTTTTCCGTTAATTCTCTTCAGCCACGGCTACGGGGCATTCCGGGACTCAAATTCTTTTCTTTTGATTGAACTTGCATCCCACGGATACGTTGTTGCTTCCGTCGGGCATCCCTACGAGGGTATGTTAACCGAACTGGATGACGGAACCACATATAAACAGGCGAAAGGAATCTCCTCCAAGTGCTACTCGCCGCTGCTCCCCTCTGTCCTTGCACTGAAAAAAATGTCGAAAGCAAAGGGAACAAACGAAGAACTATGGGCAAGGTTTGATTCCATGCAAAGAAAATACAATCGTTTCATCGGAATGGAACGGCTTCCGGAATGGAAACTCGATACGAAAGCGGCACTTAAGTATTTAAAAGAAAACTATGCCGGTCTGATTGATTTTGAGTCCGGAATCGGTGTAACCGGTCATTCGATGGGCGGCATAACGGCATTTGCTCTTTGCGAGGACGAACCTGAAACTTTCGTCTGCGGAATCAACTTAGACGGCGGCCTCTTCGGCGACCACGAGGGAAAAACAATTGATGTTCCGTTTTTGCAACTAAACTGTGACGCGAACAAAACCACTGTAACGGTTGCATTCCTCATAAACAAAGCCGTCGCTTATCATGCGGTCCTGCGGGATATGCAGCACCCGGGATTCTCTGATTTTAAACACGTAATCCCTTTAAAATCAATGGTCGGTGGTCTGGACCCGAATGTTGCACATGATACGGTTTGCCGGATTTGCCTGGAATTCTTCGATTCCTATCTTAAGAAGTTAAAAAATCACCCGTCATTTGAAAGCAATGATGTGGTCACCTTTACCGAATATGAACCGGCGGCTCATCGCCGCCGGCCCTGATCATATTAATATATTCGTTGTTTATTTTGTCAGGAAATCTTCAACATCGTAATTTTTGTCATCACCGGGATAGAAGACAAAGCCGCCCTGACCGATGAATTCCTTTGCAACCGGAACCACGTCCTCTTTGTTCGGCACGATTCTGTAGAATTCAATAGTTCTTTCCCATTTCGAGGTGCCCAGTATAAATGCATGATGGGCTTTGAGACATTTGTATCCGTCCCCGGTTTCATAAACAAACATTTCACTGACGTAATCCGGATTTCCGTTCTCAAATTTCGCGATATATCCTTCTTCCACTTCGTTATTGAACGCACTGTCCTCACCTTCTCCGGTAAGCGGAATACCGTATCTTACAACGTTTTTAAAGTTCTTTCCTTCAAAGAACGTTTTCGGAACCGCCGCCATCATGAAATCACCTTCCATCACATCCGTACCGAATTCTCCTTCGGGCGACACAGACTTGTCGTAGTGAAAGCTGATTTTGTCTCCCTCATAAACTATGCCGTCCGAATGATGGTAATATCCGCCCTGAGAGTATTCAAGATATTCCAGAAGATAATCATAGTCCGAAATCGGATAGTCTTCTTTCATTTTCTGAAAAGCCTCTGCCGGACCGGTGTTAAAACCGGAGATTTCATCGACATTTTCAGGCACCTGCATTCCAAGGTAAAATTCCGCATAGCACAGTTCTTCCTCGTTTGTCACCAGATACAGAGTATACTGTTCCGGTGCAAAATTACCGCCTAAATACCCGCAACTCATGTTGTATACAACAGCATCTTCCACAAACTGTTCCTTATTTCCCGCAGAATTTCCCACAGGATTTTCTACCGGATTTCCCGGAGAATTATCCACAGGATTTTCCACCGGCACAGGTGCCTCAGAAACCGTCAACGTTCCGGAAGATGTTTCAGGCGTTGTATTTTTCGTGCAGCCGGTCAAAAGAAGGACCATAACAAGTCCGATCAGAATTCCTCTTTTTTTCATTATTTTCCCTGCCCCTTTCTCACTTCATTGTAAAACTCCCTATGTACAATATACGAATCAGGGCCTTGATTTTTTTGGGAATTATAAAAATATTACCCTACGAATTATCCTTT
>JAILAD010000039.1 GCA_024681795.1 Lachnospiraceae bacterium
ATACAATTGCAGCAATTGCAGGTGCTATGGCGGATGCAATGTATGGAGTTCCAATCGGAATCATTTTGAAAGGCTTTGATTATCTTGAAGAGGATATGAAGGACGCCTGCGAGGCTTTTCATGAATTTGTTAAGGGCGAGATTGCAGAAGATCCGTATAAAGACAACCGGTATATCAAGATGGCTGCTGAGGATTTTGCAAATGACCGCAGTGAAGAGAAGTTATTCAGACTTTTCAATGTACTGACCGGAAGAATGCTGGAAGACGGAGAAGTTCCGATGGCTATGGTTGATGTGAACAACGCAATGGAGTCTTTGAATCTTGATAATCTGACGGCAGGAGATACATTCTCTTTAAACAAGGAAATGCGCCTTCGGATTGATACTGTAACGAACGGAAACGGACAGGAGTGGATTCCGCTTTATACGGACGAAGAGGAGATTAGTAAACAGCCGACGGCAAATATCCATGTGAATATGCCAATCTACGATGTCCTTGCAAGCGGCCTATACAGCGACAGAGCGGAAGGCGTTGTAATTAATCCGTTCGGCCTGGGCTTACTGATTCCGAATGATATACTGCAGATTGTGATTAAGCGGGTGGATGAGTTGAAAAGTGAGAAACAAGATGGAGAGGAATGAGGGTATGAATATCGACGAAAGGAAGCCGGAATATCGACGTGAAATTATAGAATTTCTTGAGAAGAACGGCTATAACCTGGATAAAAATGAATTCCGTTCCAGGGGGGAAATAATTGAGGCGTATCTTCCGATTGTTGTATATTTTGATACAAAAGAATATCGAATGATGGGAAATGTAACCTGTGCAGCTGCAGCAGCTTCCGGTAAGGGTTTAAAGACAAAAGAAGAGTTTTATAAATACTTTAAAGAGAGAGAAGGAGGAACGCAGATGGGAAAGTTTCAGGTTGAAAAAATCTATTTTGATATGGATGGTGTTTTGGCGGATTTTGAAAGAGGCGTTAAAGAAATTTGTGGTATTGAACCGCCTCCTCAGCCCCAAGACTTAAGCGAAGAGGAAAGGATGGCAAAGAAGGTTGCTGATGATCAAATGTGGGAATTAATTCGTCAGGCCGGAGATTTCTATTATAGACTGGAGCTTATGCCCGGTGCGAAAGAAATGTTTGATGCATTATACGAAAAATATGGGGATAAGGTGGAGATACTTACCGGAGTACCTAAAGAAAAGCGACACATCGATTCTGCAGGTGATGATAAGACAAGATGGGTCAGAGAAAAGCTTTCTGAGGACGTAAAAATGAATATAGTAAATCGTGAGGATAAGATTAATTGGAGTGGAGAAAAGGGCCGTATTCTGATTGATGATATGGAATTGAATATTACTGAATGGGAAAATGCCGGAGGAACCGGAATCCGAAACCTGGATGCTGCAAGTACAATGGAGAAGCTGAAGGAGATGGGGATACTGTAGAAGCTTGAAAGGGGGATTTGCTTATGAATGCAATTGATAACTTAATGGAATACAGAAACAATAAAGAAAAATATCTTCCGATGATTGATCATGAAACGGAGTTTTTTCCGGAACGTACGGAATATGATGATGTAAATATCGGATGGGATTGCGGATTCATCGGAAACAGACCGTATTTCCTGGAAGCCTGGGCAACAAGCGGGATTACAATGATTACGATTTTCCTTTCAACGACAGGAATTGAGGATTATTCCGTTGCAGATCTGGAAAAGCTTTTGATTGAAGAAGGAAAAATCTATTCCAAGCGGGAAGGATATGAGTCTCCGGAGTTCGCTCCAAAACCCGTAGACAGCAATGGAAATGAGTTCTTTTCTGTCAATATTGTTGTAGGAGTGGAAGATGAACCTGCAAAGATAAATGGAGGCGGACACTTGGTTCCGTTTGAGGAATTGAATAAACTGAATGGTTATCCGGATGATTACGAGGAACCGGAAGACGAAGAATCGGTACTGATGACATATGAAGAAGCCGGTTTCCGGGGAGTTTATCATAAACTTCTTTTGTTCCCGCTGGATGACCGTCAAATGAGAAGGGTTTTAGCTGATTTTCCGGGAATTGATAAGGCAGATTCTTATCTGGGATATGGATACATAGACCACGAGGCAGGTGTAACAATTGAAGTACTTGCACTTGCAAAGGCAGGAGAAGAGATTGAATTCTTTGAGCCTTATACCGAAAAGGCATCAACAAAGGTGCGAATGGGAGAGTTAGTATCAACACCGTTTATCATTGTACCGGGCATGGATGATGAGTATTTCGAAAAAATCGTTGGTAAACTCGAAATAATAAACGAGGGTTACAAGGAATCCGATGAAATACATGAAACCCGCTGCTTTGATTTTTTGGATGAATTCAGGGATCCGGTTTGCATTGATGATGTAGAGGTTGTTTTATACAAAGAGGATTTGAAACTTGAGAAAGTCTGGGTAAGAATCGAGGGAACCAAAACAACTGATACCGGAGCCTTTTTCGTAGGCAAGCTGCTCGTTGAACCGTATCAGGATTTCGGAGTGCATAAAGGAGACGGAGTTGTCTTTAATATGCAGAATGTAGATGACGAAGCATACTGTGTTTGTGTAATAGCGTAGTATTTTTGCTTGGTAAGATGCTATAGGGAGGAATGGGTTATGGCAGAAAATAAGGAATTTGCGGCAATTATGCATGAAATAACGAGCGGACTGACCGGTGATCCGGAACAGGATATGAAGTACCTGGTGGAAACATCGGAGAAATACAAGGATCATCAGTATAGTCAGGAGATTCTCCGGGCCTGCGGACGTTTGATGTATGAGATGATTCCGGAGGATAAGAAATCGGAAATGGAAAAAGCCTTTCAAAAAGATATGATGGGCTTTGATCAGGCGTTGGAAGAAGCCAAATTTAACATTTACAAGAAAGACTTTGACAAAGCGCTGGATATTCTTGGAAGTATGATTCCTAAGGACGGAGAAGGTTCTTTATTTGAGAATGACGAAGTGAGTGAGTATTACTGCTTCGAAGAACCGATGCAGGAACTGCTGTATCTTCATATTAACGAACCGAAAAAGGATGTCAGACGGGCAGGCGTTGATTTTATGGCTCTTTATTATCTTTATGGAGGCGTTCTTGTTGAAATGGGAAGTGTCGATGATGCAAGAGAGGCACTTGAAAAGGCAAGACGCTGGAATCCGGCGAGTACGACGGTTGCTTTTGAATATGGCGAAACCTTCAAAATGGCAGGAGATATTGACGGCTTTGCCAGGGTAACGAGAGAAATATATCCGTATATTTTCCGTAAAACGGATATGGCCAGATTTTACAGAAACCTTGGATATTACTATATCGAGAAAGAAGATTATATCACGGCTGCTTCCTGTTTTATGTATAGCGGAGGATATGAGCAGCATCCCATGATTCCGTCGGAGTTAATGTATATCGAGCAGAAAATCGGCAAGAGACCGGATCCGACAATGGAAGAACTGGCCGAATGTTTTGAAGAAAACGATATTCCACTTACCGTTAATGAGGATATGCTTAAGATAGCTTATTCGTACGGAAAGCATTTTTATGATGAGGGGAATATGGATCCGGTTGCTTATTTCTGGGGTATATTTGCCGAGTTTATTCCGGATGAAGAGGTAGAAAAGGTACTTGCAGAGATTTCAAAGGAAGAGTAGGGGATTGCGGGAAAACCAATATTTATGTGGCATGAAAGAAATATAATGCAATTTTTGTAGACGCAGGCTATCGGATGTGCCCCGGAACAATTTATAATACATGGTTTCTATAGTGTATAATAAAGATATTCTATGAATTAAAGTAGATTCGAATTGCATGGTTATTTGAGATTGCAAATCCAAATTTCTTAGTAATTCTTTGCAGAAACTGAATATATTGTGAATCTACGTTGATAAAGCTCCCATCAGAATTTGCAAATACGTAGTCGGATTTAATTCCTGATAATAGTTGTTTTTTCCTTAATTCTTCTAAAACAGTGAATGTTTGTGGAAACATTGGAATAAACCTAGGAGGACTTCAATAACAAAGTTGCTATCGAGATGGTGAAGGCAAGAATACATGCAATAATACCGCCTATAAGTTGAGGTAGAGTATGTCTTTTAAGGGTAAGAGAAGACCATATTACTGCAGATGCAATAATTACGATTGGGATAATGAACTTTCCACCCATAA
>JAILAD010000070.1 GCA_024681795.1 Lachnospiraceae bacterium
AAATTCCACGCCGACCTTGCCCGCGTTTACTTTCAACTGTTCGATTGCCGCCGGACGATATACGTCACATGCGACCAAAAGCGGTTTCTTGCCTTTTTTCAGCATCTTTCCGGCAAGTTTTGCAGTGGTTGTCGTTTTACCTGCACCCTGAAGACCGCACATCATAATGACGGTAATAGCCTGTCCGGGCTGGTACTGAATCCCTGTATTCTCGCTTCCCATCAGGTTGATCAGTTCTTCGTTTACGATCTTTACAACCATCTGTCCGGGATTTAAACCATTTAAGACTTCTTCGCCGACTGCACGTTCCTGCACGGTATTCATAAAGGACTTAACTACCTTGAAGTTGACATCCGCTTCAAGAAGCGCCATTTTAACCTCTTTCAGCGCCACTTTTACGTCTTCTTCGGTAAGACGGCCTTTGCTCTTTAATTTCTTAAAGACATTTTGCAATTTATCGGTTAAGCTTTCAAATGCCATTCCGTTTCCTTTTCGAAAAGTATTCTAAATATCTTCGACTTATTCTAAATATCTTCGACTGCGGAAATTTTCCGCTTGATTTCCTCGATTAAAAGATTTCTTTCTTTTTTGGAAGAAATCTCCTTTAAATTTTCCAAATCCCCCTGAATACTTTTTGCGGTACTTTTCAGAGTTTCAAAACGTTTAATCAATCCGAGTTTCTTCTCGTATTCTTCCAGAATTGCATCCGAACGTTTCAGAAGATCATGAATTCCCTGCCTGGAAACCCCGTATTCCTCCGCCAGTTCGGACAAAGAAAAATCATTCATTACGGCATCTTCGTATACCTTTTTCTGATGATCCGTAAGCAGTTCCCCGTAAAAATCATATAACAATGCTCTTCTGGCGATTTCTTTCATACCTGTCTACTTTAACAAACATTAAATGTGGTGTCAAGTATTTTTTCTTGACACCGCATACAAATACGTCGTCTGTTCACGGGACAAAATCATCTGCGTTTTTTATCAACCACTCCGGATCCCTCCAGTTCAAAGAGCGCGTCTACGAATCTTGCGGAATCGAATTCCTGAAGATCGTCAATTGCTTCCCCGACACCGATATATTTAACGGGAATTTTCAATTCAGACTGCACCGCTACGGCAATTCCGCCCTTTGCGGAACCGTCCATCTTCGTAAGAATAATTCCGGTAAGCGGTGTTACCGTAGAAAATTCTCTCGCCTGATGGATGGCATTCTGCCCCGTGGTCGCATCCAGAACAAGGAGATTTTCCCTGTGAGCCGCAGGATATTCGCGGTCAATAATCCGGTTCATCTTTTCCAGTTCCGCCATCAGATTCTTCTTGTTATGAAGTCTTCCTGCGGTATCGATTAAAAGCACGTCCGCATTTTTGGCTTTTGCGGACTGAACGGAATCGTATACCACCGAAGCAGGGTCCGCACCTTCATGCGCGGAAATCATATCAACACCCGCTCTTTTCGCCCATTCCCCGAGCTGCTCGGTAGCTGCTGCACGAAATGTATCCGCCGCTGCAATTACAACCTTTTTCCCTTTTGCTTTTAATTTCGAAGCAAGTTTTCCGATTGTAGTTGTTTTTCCGACACCGTTAACACCGATAATCATGACAATTGACTGTTCTTCTTCGAATTTGTATTCCACGTTATCGACACGCATCTGTTGCCAGATTGCACGAATTAACAATGCCTTGCATTCTTCCGGCTTATGATAGTTTCCGTCAATAACCTCTTCACGGAGGCGTTCCATAATATGCTCCGTCGCATCCACACCGAGATCGCCCATAATCAGCACTTCTTCAAGCTTATCGTAAAACTCTTCACTGATTTCTTCGTACTGGTTAAAAACAGAATCGATATTATATACGATATTTTTCCGTGTTTTTGTAAGACCGGCTTTCAGCCTGGCAAAAAAACCGAGTTTTTCTTTCTTTTCTTCCATAAACATTTCCCGTTATTCTTTTATTTCAGACCCATGCTTAAGCATCCAGTTTGTCGTCTATCAAATCGACCGAAACAAGTGCCGATACGCCCTTCTCCTGCATCGTAATACCGTAAAGCCGGTCCGCCCTGTCCATGGTACCGCGACGGTGCGTAATCACGATGAACTGCGTATCCTTTGTCATCTTGTTTAAGTATCTTGCAAATCTTTCCACGTTGCTTTCGTCAAGAGCAGCCTCGATTTCATCAAGCAGACAGAACGGTGACGGTTTCAGATTCTGAATTGCAAACAGAAGCGAAATTGCGGTAAGCGCTTTTTCACCACCGCTTAACTGCATCATGTTTACAAGTTTCTTTCCGGGCGGCTGCGCTACGATACGGATTCCTGCTTCCAGAATATCTTCGTCATCCATTAGTTCCAGTTCGCCCTGTCCGCCGCCGAACAGTTCCTTAAACACTTTATCGAATTCCAATGCGATTCTTCCGAACTGTTCCCTGAACTGTTTCCGCATGGATTCGTCAAGTTCCTCAATGATTTTTACAAGCGTCTTTTCTGCCTCAATTAAATCGTCATGCTGGCTACTTAAGAAGGTATAACGTTCGGAAACCTGTCTGAATTCCTCAATTGCACCGACATTGACGTCACCGAGTTTCCGAATAATATCCTTTACACTGTTCACCTGCTTTTTCAAAGCGGGAAGATCGTTCATTTCTTCATCGCGTAACTCTTTCGCGTCATTTAACGTGATTTCGTATTCATTCCACATATAGGAAGTCTGATAGGACAGGCTTTCTTCCATTTTTTCTTTCTGGGAATTCAAACGGAACAGTTCCTTGTCAAGTCCGGAAATCAATCCGGAAATTTTATCACGTTCCGTAAAGAATTCCTTTTGTTTTGCGGAATATTCTTCTTTTTTTGCAAGAGAATCCTTTAACTTCTTCTCCGTTTCCGTCTGGGTGGAACGGGACGCCTCGATGGTCTTTTTTAATTCCGCGATGTCTTCCGTTTTGTTGGCAATGTCCGTTTCGGAAGAATCGAAAGTCTCTGCAAGTTCCGTCTTTTCGCCGTTGATTCCTTCCAGTTCTTCCAGCACACGATCCAGATTCTGTTTTGAGAATTCCTGTTTCTGAAGGAGTTTCTCAACCTCTATGTCAAATGCGGAAACCACATTTAACTTCTCCGTTTCGTCCTTCCTGTATTCCTCCAGAATTGCCTGGTTCTTCTTCACTTTTTCGTTTTCCGAAGTTTCCAGGGAGAGATTTTCTTTTAATTTTTCCTCAATCGAAACTTTTTCATTTTCGATGGTTGCAATTTCACTCCGTGTATCCGCCGCTTCTTTTCTGAGAGCATCAAAATCCTTTGTGACATCGCCCATTTTTTCCTTGGCCTGGGTTACTTTGATTCTGGCGGTATTTAATCTGAGATAACTCTCCTGATACTCGAGTTTCAGACGCTCGATATCAAGACGCATTTTATTTCTTCTGCCCTTGCAGTCCTCAATTGCCTTTTCGCAGTCTTTAACTTCATTCTCCGTCTTTTCGACCAAAGCCTTCAGTTCTTCCATTTCTCTTCTTCTGCTGAGGAGAGATAAATTGTTTTTAAAATTACCGCCGGAAATGGCACCTCCGGGAACCAGAAGTTCGCCTTCGAGCGTTACCATACGAATGCCGTAATCAAATTTCTTTGCGATTTTCAGTGCATTGTCAACCATATCCACTACGACGATACGTCCGAGCATAGCTTTGGAAACATCTTTATATTTTGCTTCCTGCGTAACAAGTTCGTTTGCCATGCCGATTACACCGGGTTCCGTCAGACACTCCGGATTTTTGAATTCCTGCGGATGCGTAATGGTGGTAAGCGGCAGGAATGTCGCACGTCCGAGCCTGTTCTCTTTCAGGAAACGGATCATTTTCTTGGCGGTATTTTCATCATCGGTTACGATATTCTGGATATTTCCGCCGAGTGCCGTTTCAATAGCCACTTCATATTTCTTATCAACCTTAATGATATCGGCTACGACACCGTAAATTCCCTTTTCTTCCGTCTTCTTCTCCATTACTTTTTTAATCGTATTGGAGTATCCTTCATAGCGGAGGGTCATATCCGTAATCGTATCGTATTTGGCTTTCTGCTGATGGTAAAGAGCCTGTTTTTCACGAAGTTTTGCATCCAGTGCAGCGAGTTCGTCACGCATGGAAGCAACTTCCTCTTCCAGTTTCAGCTGGGCAAATTTCTTCTGTTCAACCTCTTCGTTAATCTTCTTAAATTCTTCTTCGAGTGTTGAAATAAAGCCGGTCTGCTCTTCTTCCACGGTCTTTGCCTGGAGAAGCTTACCGCTGATTTCACTTAAGTGAATATTCTTCTGTTCCGCCATTGTGTTCATTCTTTCAATGCCGGCCTTTATGGTTGCTCTTTCACTTAAGAGTTCAATGATGTAATTTTTGCTTTTCTCGATTTGGAAATTGACGGTTTCGATTTCCTTCTGGCAGGTTATCAGAGCTTCCTGAGCCACTTTCCGTTCTTCGATTTTGGCATTGGTTTCGCGGTCGATTTTCGCTTTTTCTTCTTCCAGTTTTGCCTTCTCTTCGTTCTTTACGCGAATCTGCTCTTCAACCGTCTGAATTCTTGTCTGCATATGCTCTTTGTTGCTCTTTGCAGACTTAATCTGTTCCTCTAACAGTTTAATCTGACCTTCGAGTTTCTCTTTGGTCACGTCATATCCCGCAAGCGAATTTCTGGCTTCCTCAATTTCGGTATCGAGAGATTCAAGAATTCCTTCGATTTCTTCGTATTCTGCTTTCAGCGTTTCATTCCGGTGATTGGCGCTCTCCAGATCGTTTTCCGCAATAATTCTCTTCTTTTCGACGTCTTCCAAACTGCTACGGAGTTTCTCGGTCTCCAAAAGAAAAATATTAACATCGAGTTTTTTCTGTTCTTCTTTTCTTTTCAAGTAAACCTTTGCCTTGTCGGACTGTTTTTCCAAAGGTCCGATCTGCCGCTCAAGTTCCGCAAGAATATCATTGACACGCAAAAGGTTTGCGCGCTCATTTTCCAGTTTTTTGGATGCTTCTACTTTTCTTCTTTTAAATTTAACGATTCCCGCAGCCTCGTCAAACAATTCACGTCTGTCTTCCGGTTTGCTGGACAGAATCAGATCAATCTGTCCCTGTCCGATAATGGAATACCCTTCTTTTCCGATACCCGTATCATAGAAAAGTTCGTTGACATCTTTCAATCTGCAGGGAGTTCCGTTCAAAAGATATTCACTCTCACCCGAACGGTAAAGACGCCTTGCCACGGTAACTTCTTCATAATCAATGGCAAGCGAATGATCGGAATTGTCAAGCGTGATGGCAACATAAGCGGAACCCACCGGCTTTCTGAGCTGCGTTCCGGAAAAAATGACATCCTGCATGCTTGCACCACGAAGCTGCTTGATTCTCTGTTCTCCGAGTACCCAGCGTACGGCATCGGCAACGTTGCTCTTTCCGGAGCCGTTCGGTCCGACAATACCCGTAATTCCGTTTTCGAAATCAAATACTATTTTATTTGCAAAGGACTTAAAGCCCTGAATTTCAATGCTTTTTAAATACATGGCAATTCAAAATCTTTCTGTATATTCAGAATTATCTCTGTTTTATTTTCGTTTTCCTTCGGAATTCTCCGTTCCGTACCGGACTGCCTCTTTCCGGCAGTGTTAACGGAATTAAATGTTTCTGGAAACACCCATCTCTTTCAATACGGAATACGCAGCAAGCTGTTCCGCATTCTTTTTACTGTGTCCGGTCGCCTCGGTTTTTTTCTCCTCATTGATATAAAGCGCAACCGTAAAACTTTTGTTGTGTTCCGGACCGGATTCACCCGTTAATTCATAACGGATGGAACTTCCCGGGGTCTTCTGGATTTCTTCCTGAAGAATACTTTTGCTGTCCACGAAAAGAGTTCTTTCTCCGATTCCGTCCATAACGAAACGGTTGATATGGTCCTTTGCCGGAGCAAATCCGCCGTCTAAATACACGGCACCGATAATTGCCTCAAACACATCGGAAAGAATGGAATCTCTTTTGCGGCCGCCCGTTGCATCCTCTCCCTTTCCTAACAGAATCAGATCTCCCAGAGGGATTTTATTCGCACAAAAAGCGAGCGCCGGTTCGCAGACCATGGATGCTCTCAATTTGGACAGTTCGCCTTCCGGCATGGTGGGATGTTCAAAATAGAGATACTCACTCATGGAAAGCTCCAGGACCGCATCTCCCAGATATTCCAAGCGCTGATAATGTTCCCATTTATTGATTTTTCTTTCATTCATGTAGGAAGGATGTGTCAGCGCACTGACCGCAAGCGAGGAATCCTTAAAATGATATCCGATTCTGCCTTCCAGTTCCGAAACCAGTTCTTCAGTTTCCATTTGTCTCTTCCGCTTTCTTAATCATTTCGAGAGCATCGCCGACGGTTGAAATCTGTCTTATTTCCTCCGGATTAAATGTCAGTCCGAGTTCCTCTTCCACGTTTAAGACAATCTGATAGGCATCCAGGGAATCGGCGCCCAAATCGCCTGCAAATGTGGTTGTTTCCGAGATTTCCTTCGGGTATACGCTCAAAACGCTTACTATTGCGTTAACCAATACTTCAAATTCCGTGCTTTCCATGTTTGTAATCCGCTTTCTTTATTCTGCTTCCGGCTTTGCAATGTCGGATGCGATACTGTCGCGGATTTTTCCTACTATATCCGCTTCGTGAAGTCTGATACACTGCCTGATTGCAGCAGAACATTCTATTGCCGTAGAATTACCGTGCATTTTAACGACCAGACCTTTTAAGCCGAGCATCGGGGCACCGCCCTGATCCGCAGCCGTATACGCCACGATGGTTTTCTTTAAGGAAGGCTTTACCAGAGCACCGCCGATTTTACCGCGAAGCGATGACATCATTCCTTTTTTCATGGCTTTCATCAATGCGGAAGCCGTTCCTTCGTATAATTTTAAAATCACGTTGCCGACAAACGCATCGCAGACCATGACATCCACAACCCCTTCCGGAATATCCCTTGCTTCGACGCTGCCGACAAAATTGATATCCTTACATGCTTTCAAAAGAGGGAAGGTTTCTTTTACAAGCGCATTTCCCTTCTCTTCCTCTGCACCGATATTGACAATGCCGACCGTGGGATTCTCAACACCCAGCATTTCTCTTTTGTAAATGGTACCCATCTTTGCATACTGTACAAGCTGGGAAGGCTTGGAATCCACGTTTGCGCCGCAGTCAATCAGAAGCGAAAAACCGTTCAGAGTCGGAAACATCGGAACCAGCGGAGATCTTTCCACGCCCTTCACACGTCCGACAATTGTCTGACCGCCGACCAGTATTGCGCCCGTGCTTCCTCCGGAAAGGAATGCGTCACATTCGCCGTTCTTCACAAGATAAAGGCCTTTCACAATGGAAGAATCCTTCTTTGAGCGAATCGCATTTACGGGATGCTCTGCCATCTCAATTACTTCCGTAGTCGGATATACTGCAATCCTGTCTTTATCATAATCAAGAAACTCGAGTTCCTCTTTCAACTGCTTTTCGTCACCAAGAAGCGTGATGCTTACATTTTCATATTTATTAACGGCATCAACCGCCCCTTTTACAATTTCAACCGGCGCGTTGTCTCCGCCCATACCATCCAAGGCAATTCTTACCATGAGTATCTCCTAACGTTAAATCTGTCAAAATTCTTTACAAATACCGTTATTTCTTATAAAATAACAGAATTCCACATACTCCAATACTATACTAAAAAAAACGAAAAAAATCAAGATTTTCACTCAATGCGCAATTTTTTTGTTGACAATTCCACTATATTTTGTATATAATCGTTAAGTACGTGATTTTGAAAATATCTGTGAATTGGAGGTGTAAAAAAGATGTCTATTTGTCCTAAGAATAAATCTTCTAAAGGAAGACGTGATAAAAGAAGAGCAAATTGGAAAATGACTGCTCCTACTTTAGTAAAATGCAGCAAGTGCGGAGCTTTAACAGTTCCTCACAGAGTTTGCAAAGCTTGTGGCACTTATAACAAAAAAGAGATCATCAAGCAGGAAGCTTAATAAAAAAAATTATCCCCCGCCGGTCGGCGGGGGATTTTTTTATGTTTATTATCGATTTAACAGTCAGACTTCTCTTCTGCTTTTAAAAAGGCCTCCTGCCTTTTTAAATCTTTCCGATTAATCTGCCATAGCCTGTACTACGGTAATTGCAATAACACCGACGATATCTTCAGCAGAGCATCCGCGGGAAAGATCGTTAACCGGCTTTGCAATACCCTGAAGGATAGGTCCGTAAGCATCTGCTTTTGCAAGTCTCTGAACAATCTTGTAAGCGATATTTCCTGCATCGAGGTTCGGGAAAATCAGAACGTTTGCCTTACCTGCAACATCGGAATTCGGAGCCTTGGACGCTGCCACCGCGGGAACGATTGCCGCATCAAGCTGGAATTCACCGTCAACTACGAGGTTCGGATACTGCTCTTTTGCAATCTTTGTAGCTTCTACCATCTTATCTACAAGCGGATGTCTCGCAGAACCGACGGTGGAATGAGAAAGCATTGCGCAGACGGGATCTGCACCAACGAGCTGTTTGAAGCTCTGTGCGGAAGAATCTGCAATTGCAGCAAGTTCTTCGGGATTCGGATCCTGATTCAGACCGGAATCTGCAAAAATGAAGGTTCCGTTTGCACCGTATTCGCAGTTCGGAACATCCATTACGAAGAAAGCGGATACAAGCTTGCAGCCTGCTTTGGTCTTAAGAATCTGTAAGGAAGGACGAAGGGTGTCTGCCGTAGAATGGCATGCACCTGCAACAAGTCCGTCCGCATCTCCTGCCTTTAACATTACGATACCGAAGGTAATGGTATTGGAAAGAAGAATCTCTCTTGCCTCTTCGGGAGTCATACCTTTTGCTTTTCTGGTAATATATAAAAGCTCAACATAGTCATCCAGTTTCTCGCAGTTTGCGGGATCCACGATTTTTGCTCCGGAAATGTCAACTCCGGTCTTTGCTACATGCTCGTCGATTTCAGCCTGGGAACCAATCAGAATAAGATCTGCAATCCCCTCTTTCATAGCCTGCTCAGCTGCATAATAGGTTCTGTCATCCATGGTTTCGGGAAGCAGAATCGTCTTTTTTACCTGTTTTGCTTTTTCTTTGATGTGTTCAACAAATGATCCCATTGTTTCTCTCCTTTATTAAATTATTGGCTTTCGCCCATTTTACGTAATTCCGCGGATATTCCCGCGACTATTCCATTATAGACATATTAATGCATCCGCGCAATGTTGTTTTTTTCGAAAAAAACACGTTCTGTTTATCCAAATTGTATATCCTGCATCTGTTTTATTTCTGTTTTTTCCGGCATTTCTTAAAGAATAATCATTGCATCACCGAACGAGAAAAAACGATATTTTTCTTTTATCGCTTCTTCGTAGGCCGCAAGCACGTGCTCTCGTCCGGCAAGCGCTGACACCAGCATAATTAAGGTAGACTCAGGCAGATGGAAATTCGTAATCAGGCCGTCGAGTACTTTAAACCGGTAACCGGGATATATAAAAATCTCCGTATTCCCGCATTTTGCACTCATATATCCGTTTTCGTCCGAGGCGCTCTCCAACGTCCTGCACGAAGTGGTTCCGACACAGATTACCCTTCCGCCCCTTTCTTTGCAGGCGTTTATTGCATCCGCAGCTTCTTTTGAAACCTCATAATATTCGGAATGCATATGGTGATTTAAAACATTTTCCTCTTTTACGGGACGAAAGGTACCGAGTCCGACGTGCAGTGTAACAAATACGACATCCACACCCATTTCCCTGATTTCGTCCAGTAATTCATTGGTAAAATGGAGTCCCGCAGTCGGGGCCGCGGCAGAACCTTCATATCTGGCATATACCGTCTGATAACGGTTTTTATCCTGAAGTTTATGTGTAATATACGGAGGAAGCGGCATTTCGCCGAGTCTGTCGAGAATTTCTTCCCAGATTCCTTCATACTCAAAATGAACCAGGCGCTTTCCTTCCTCTGCAATTCCGACTATTTCCGCTTTTAATGCACCGTCCCCGAAGGTAAAGCGCATTCCTTCTCTTGCCTTCTTTCCGGGTTTTACAAGCGTTTCCCAGACATCTCCTTCAAGGCGCTTTAAAAGAAGAAACTCCACTACCGCACCGGTTTCTTCTTTCGTTCCGAAAAGTCTCGCAGGAATTACTTTTGTGTTGTTTAAAACAAGACAGTCTCCGGGTTTTAAGAAACCCGGAACATCCTTAAAAATATGATGAGAGAACTCTCCCGTCTCTTTATCCAGATGTAAAAGTCTCGATGAACTCCTGTCTTCAAGCGGATCCTGCGCTATCAGTTCCGGAGGAAGATCAAAGTAAAAATCCGATTTTTTCAGTTCCATAATAATGTCCCGCCAACCCTGTTCTTAAGGTTTTTTTTCGTATACCAACGGTTCGTTCCCGTGGTACTACATATTCTTTAAGAAGCATAAATATCCGCGATATGTTTCGTATATATCCGCTTTGCTGATTACTTCAAAAGGCGCATGCATATTTAATACCGCAACGCCGCAGTCGATTACGTTCATTCCGTATTTCGCAAGCATATAAGCTATCGTTCCGCCACCGCCGAGATCTACTTTTCCGAGTTCCGCAGTCTGGAAAGATACACCGTCTTTATCAAATACGCTGCGAAGTTTTCCGAGATATTCCGCATTTGCATCGTTGGACCCGGACTTTCCTCTTGCACCGGTAAATTTGCAAAGAACCATTCCCTTTCCGAGATAAGCAACATTCTTCTTGTCAAAACTGGATGCATAAGAAGGATCGAATGCGGAAGACACATCCGAAGATAACATATTGGAATTTGCAAGACATCTGCGAAGCGACAGTTCTCCTGTCATACCGCATAACGCAAGAATTTCCGCAACCGTATTCTCAAAGAACAAAGACTGCATTCCGGTTGCACCGACCGAACCGATTTCCTCTTTGTCAACCAAAATACAGCAGGCGGTTTTATCCGGCGTTGCCGAGTCAACAATAGCGCGCAGTGAAGGGTAAGCGCAGGACCTGTCATCATGTCCGTAGCCCATAATCATACTGCGGTCCAAACCGCATTCCCTTGCTCTTCCGGCCGGAACGATTTCAAGTTCGGCAGACAGAAAATCCTCTTCCTCCATATCGTAATTCTCTTTTAAAATCTTAAGAATCGTCTTTTTAACGGATTCGTTTTCTTTTTCCTTCTCAGCATTTTCTTTTTCGGTAGCATCTTTCCCATCGTTATCGGCAAAAGGTTTGCTTCCGATTACGATGTCCAGCGCCTCTCCTTCAATTACCTTTGCAGCCTTCTTTTCAAGCTGTTCCTGGGATAAATGAATCAGCAGATCCGAAATGAAAAATACCGGATCGTGCGGTTCTTCTCCGAGATCAATAATCGTTGTCGTTAAATCTTTCTTTACCACAACACCGTGAATGGCAAGAGGAATGGTAACCCACTGGTATTTTTTGATTCCGCCGTAATAATGCGTATCCAGATATGCAAGACCGGAATCTTCATAAAGCGGATTCTGCTTTATGTCCAAACGGGGCGAATCAATATGCGCACCGAGAATGTTCATTCCGTTTTCCGGATTCTCTTTTCCGATTCGGAATGCAATGATTCCTTTGTTTTTGTTGACCGCATAAACTTTGTCTCCGGCCTTTAATTTGGCAACATTTCTCTGAAGAATACGCTCCAGCTCAACAAATCCGTTCTCCTCCAGAATGTCAACAAGATAGTCCGTACACTCTCGTTCCGTTTTGCATTCCGAGATAAAATCAATATACTTCTCCGAAAATGATTCCAGTTCTTTATTCTGTTTTTTGTCATACTTTTTCCAAACGTTTTTGTTCTCCATCTGATTCACCTCCGATTTCATTTGCTATAAACAATGTTGGAGACAAAAACTTGTCTCCAACTTTTTTCTTTCTTCATTCCGATTACTTACGCAGTTCAATTCCGAGACTTTCAAGCCCGTTCATGATTTTCTTCATGGCTGCATTGACGTCATCATCCTGCAGTGTCTTTGTTTTATCTCGGAAGGATAAAGCATATGCCATGGACTTGTGCTCTTTGTCAATCTGCTCTCCTTCGTAAATATCAAAGAGTTCAAATTTTTCAAGTATTTTTCCGCCTCTCTGGGCAATCATCTTCTCAATCTGGCCTGCAAGAACATTCTTCGGAACAACCATACTGATATCACGCGATACCGCGGGATATTTTGCGATGCCCTCAAACTTGCGGTCATAGGAAGTAAGCGGCATAATCTTCGGCATGTCCAGAACCGCAATATATACACGCGTTTTCATATCGTAATTTTCACAAACTGCCGGATGAACTTCCCCGATAAATCCGATTACCTCTCCGTCATATACAATGTTTGCCTGACGTCCGGGATGCAGATACGGTTTCTTGCTGCCCGGATCATATTCCTCTCTCTTTTTTGCTCCGAGTCCCGAAAGAACCGTTTCGACTACACCTTTCATGCTGAAGAAATCACCGTCCCCGTAGAACCCGAAGGTCAGCTGCATTCTTTCATCCGGATAATCGGTTAAAGGAAGCTGTTTCGGAATATAAATATTGGCAAGCTCATATAATTTTACGTTCTTGTTTCTTCTGTTGTAATTCGTGGAAAGCGAGGTCAGCATACCGTTTAAGGATAAGGTTCTCATAATGGAGAAATCCTCTCCCAGCGGGTTTGAAATGGTTATCGCATTTCTTTCCGGCGCATCTGCCGGAAGAAGGAGTTTGTCAAATACCTTCGGGCTTTCAAAGGAGTACGTCATTCCCTGTGAAAATCCGCAGTATTCCGCAATATTTCTGCACTCTGCCTCAATTCGTAATTTATAGGACAAGCCACCCGCCTGTCCCTGTCCGGAAGGCAGCGTTACCGGGATTTTGTCATATCCGTAAAATCTTGCAACTTCTTCTGCAATATCGCAAAAGCCGATCAAATCCTGACGGAAAGAAGGAATGGTAATAAGCTTTGTATTCTCGTCATATGTAAGTTCAAGACGTTTGAAAATTTCAAGCATTTCCGGAACGCTGACATCGGTACCCAAAAGTGCATTGATTCTTTCCGGCTCAAAAGGAATCGTACGAAGTTCCGGAATCGGTGCGGATGCATCCGCAATTCCGTCAACCACTTCGCCGCAGCCGAGCTCTTCCACAAGCTGGCATGCCCTGTTTATTGCATCAACTGCATTTCTCGGATCCAGTCCTTTTTCAAATTTACCGGATGCATCGGTACGAAGTCCGAGTCTTTTTGCACTCTTTCTGATGTTTGCTCCGTTAAAGGTCGCAGACTCAAAAAGCACGGTCGTTACGTTTTCTGTAATCATGGAATTCTCACCGCCCATGATTCCGGCAATTGCAACGGGACCTTCCGCATCATTAATCATCAGAATGTCTTTATCAAGCGTTCTCTCCTGACCGTCCAGTGTTACGAATTTCTCTCCGTCGTTTGCACGCTTTACGATAATTTTATTTCCGTGAATCGTGGAAAGGTCGAACGCATGCATCGGCTGTCCGTATTCTTCCATAACGTAATTTGTAATATCTACCAGATTGTTAATCGGACGGATTCCGCTTGCAGCAAGACGACGCTGCATCCATTTCGGGGACGGACCGAATTTGATGTTTTTCACAACTCTTCCGCAGTATCTTGGGCAGAGATCTTTATCCACCACATCAATGGAAATATAATCGTTTACATTTTCACCGTTTCCTTTTACTTCCACAACAGGAGGAACAAAAGGCTTTCTAAAGGTAGCCGCAACTTCTCTTGCAATTCCGATTACGGAATAACAGTCCACACGGTTTGAAGTAATTTCATATTCGAAAACCGTGTCGTGAAGTCCGAGGACTTCGATTGCATCCGCTCCTACCGGGGTATCTTCGGGGAAAATATAGATTCCGAATTCGGGTGCTTCGGGATAAAAATTCCGGTCGGAACCGAGTTCTTCGATGGAACACATCATACCAAAGGACTCCACTCCCCTTAATTTTCCGTTATGAATTTCAATTCCGTTCTCCGGAAGAGGCCCGCCGTCGTGTCCGCCTGCAACCTTTCCTCCGTCGATTACAACCGGAACCTTGTCTCCGACTTTGACATTGGGTGCGCCGGTTACAATCTGAAGCTGTCTGTCACCGAGATTTACCTGACAAACAATCAGTTTGTCAGCATCGGGGTGTTTTTCAATCGAAAGGATTTCTCCTACGATAATATCCTTTAAGTTTTTATCAAGACGCTCGAACCCTTCCACTTTGGTTCCGCTTAACGTCATGGCATCGGTATATTCCTGATCCGTACATTCCAGCTCCGGTACATATGCCTTAATCCAAGAAAGTGCCGTATTCATTTCTTCTGTTCCTCCAAATACTGTATCTTTAATTAGAACTGATCGAGAAATCTCGCATCGTTCTCATACAAAAGTCTCATATCGTCAATTTCATATTTCAGAAGGGCGATTCTCTCAAGACCCACACCGAATGCAAAACCGGTATATTCATTCGTATCGATATTGCAGCGTTCCAAAACCTTCGGATGTACCATTCCGCATCCCAGAATTTCAATCCATCCGGATCCCTTGCAGAAACGGCATCCCTTTCCGCCGCACTTAAAGCAGCTGACGTCCATTTCGGCAGAAGGCTCGGTGAACGGAAAATGATGCGGTCTGAATTTTACTTTGGTATCCTCACCGAACAGTTCTTTTGCAAACTGTGCAAGCGTTCCTTTTAAATCGGCAAACGTAATGTTTTTATCCACTACAAGACCTTCAATCTGATGGAAGGAAGGAGAATGCGTTGCATCCACTTCATCCGCTCGGAAAACACGTCCGGGTGCAAGAATCCGGATGGGCGGTTTTCCCTGTTCCATCGCATGAATCTGTGTAGACGAAGTCTGTGTACGAAGAAGCATTTCCCCGTTGATATAAAATGTATCCTGTTCGTCTTTTGCGGGATGATCCGCAGGAATGTTAAGTGCCTCGAAATTGTAATAATCCTTCTCAATTTCAGGGCCTTCGGTAATCTCATATCCGAGGCCGACAAAAATTCTCTCCACCTCTTCAAGCGCAATCGTATTCGGATGCCTGTGTCCGATTACCGGCTTCTTTGCAGGGAGCGTCACATCGATTACCTCTGCTTTTAATCTCGCATTCCGAACCTGCTCCTGCATTTTTTTGCTGGCTTCTTCCAGATTCTTCTCAATTTCCGCTCTGGCATCGTTAATCATCTGTCCTACCTTCGGACGGTCTTCGGGAGAAACATCCTTCAATGTCTTCATAATGGATGTCAGTTCCCCTTTCTTTCCGAGAACGGCAATCTGAATCTCTTTTAATTTTTCGGGCGTATCGCTTTCCTGAATACGTTTCAGTGCAAGTGCCCTGATTTCGTTTAATTTCTCCTGCATGGTTTTCCTCCTGCAATATATCTCATATGTTTCTTTCGGATTTCTTTTTGACATAAAACTGTTTACAAAAAAGAAACGGCGGAATCATTCCGATCGGGAACAATTCCGCACAATATTTTACACTAATTTTTATATTTTGTCACAAAAACTTTATAATTTCCGTATTTTTACTGATTCTCCTGTACGTAAATGGTAACGCGGCTCTGAATGATTGCCGCTACGTCCTCTGCGCTCTTCTGTCCCGCAAAATAAGCCGCGCTTTCTTCTTTGACAATATCAATGACTTTCCGGTCGTAATTTGTCATTTCCGTGCTGCCCTCGATAAATGCTCTGACCTTCTTTGCGTCCTCCTCGGAAAGATTACCGACTTCTACCTGTTTGCCGGATGCATAACTGTAAGATGTACTTTTTTCAGTTACCATGTTCCCGTTTTCATCCGGATAGCACGGATCTTCCATCCGAAGCCCGATAAATTTATCGAGTGCCTTTTTCATTATCGGCAAAGAATACGTATATTCATCCTGAGGCACCTGAAATTCTTCCGACAAAAAGTATTTAATAAAATCAAAGGCCGCGTCTTTATACTCGCTTTTTGCGTTAATTGCAAAGCCCTGGTCTGCCGAAATCAAACCGGAAGTATTGTTTTCTGAGCCGGGAAATCCGATCAATGCCACATTTTCTCCAAACGAAATCTGTTTCAGGCTGTTATATTCACGAAGATCGTAAAGATAACCCGTACTGAACAGGGATTCGTTTTTACGAAGGGCAATTTCCTGCTGCTTCCGATATTCATAATAGCTTTCTTCATCAACGATTCCGCTTTCTTCCTTCGGATATTCGTTAATCCATTTTAAGGTATTGATAAATTCCTCCGAATCGAAATTACATTTCCCTTCGGAAATGTTGTAATAAGTATCTGCGGAATATGACAGGCATTCCGACAGCAGACTTTCCTGATTAACTCCGGAAAAGCCCTTTCCCTTACAGTTATATTTCTCCTCCAAAGCAATTAAATTCTGCATGGTAAGTCCTTCCTTTCCGTCCAGAACGGATTCCTTGACTGCGATATAAGCCAGGGAGAACATCGGATAAATCTGGTATAACTTACCGTCCTTTGAGCCCGCATCCAGAATATTCTGAAGATAATCCTCCCTGTTGATTCCGTTCTTCTCAAAATACGGATACAGATCCTCAAACACGTTTTTATCCGTGTATATACCGGGGTTAATCATATTCGCCGTCAGAATAATATCCGGACCGGTACCGGAAAGAATATCGTTCCGAAACTGTCTTTCGGCTGCTTCAAAATCCTCAGAATTGTAAAACTGCTCGTAATCCACGAGACGGATTTTATACTCGTCATTTTTTTTGTTAAAATCAAGTACCTGTTTTTTTATCTGGTAATTCGTTGAAAATACACTTCCCATGGTAATGATTTTTTTGTCTTTCACCTGGTCTGCGGGAATTTTTTTATAGATTCCGGTAGGATTGATATCATCAAAACCGCCGACCAGCAAAACCGTTTCATCATCAATTATAAGGCTGCCGCTAACAGTCGAGGAAACAACTTCCGATTCCATGAAGTCCATAATCAGTTTGCAAATAACCTTATCCCCTTCCATATCGATAGCAAGTACACCCTTATCATTGTTACATTCGAGAAGATGATTGACTCCGTTATGAAGTACACCCACTCCGATACGGTTGATGTCACCGAAATCAAGTTTCTCAACCCTGTTTTCCGCAGGGAAAATCTCTCCGAAACATTCAAGATATTGTTTGTCATAATACCCTGCAAATATTCTTCCGTCAGAAGTTCCGGTAACGGAATTTAAATATTCCAGCTCCTCAATTCTGACTTCTCCGGTTTTCTTCAGTCCGGAATCAAAGCAGTATAAAACTTTATCCGCATAAATCACAACGGAACCGTCCGGGAGTACATATCCCCGGTCGATATTATTGATTCCCTTTACATCAACGGGCGTTTCCGAAATCTCGCTTCCTGCCGTTGAAAGCTTTACAAGATTCATTTCCCGGGAATTGTTATTATAACCGAAACGATTGGTAAGCAGTCCCAGATTCCCGTCCGGAAGAACACTGATATCCTCTACCCCGAATTCCTCTTCGGAAGTATACTCTCTTTTAAAAATGATTGCGTCTCCGACATTTCCGTCCAAATCACTGACCTTCCATGCAGATGCATATGTATATTTTTCGCTTTCCTCCGTTACTTCGGTTTCCCCGTCTGCTTCGCTTTCTTCCGTTACTTCGGTTTCGCCGTCTGTTTCGATTTCTTCCGTTACCACGGTTTCCTCCGAATCGGCTGACTCATACTCCTCATCCGTCATCGGAAGAGTGCAATATTTATCAAAAAATATAATCCTGTCACCGTCCAGCATGATTTTCCCGACATCCATGAAATCGTCTGCAATATTCAATTCTTTCTCAAGGCGAAATACCGAATCTTTTGCAGTTTCGGTATCTGTCGCATCTGCAACAAGATTTGAAGTATTTCCGGCAGTCCCCTGTCCGTTCTTATTACAGGACGCCAATGCCGTCGCCATCGCCGCGGCAAGGATGACACAAAAACTTCTTTTCAGAATTTTCTTCCCCTTTTTCATCGACCTTTTCCTCGCTCTTTCCCTGTTCCCAACACCGGAACAGAACAACCTTTTCGCTTTTTCTTTTATTCTTCGAACGAATTATATCCGACATCAGGGCAAAAAAAAATACACAAAAGGATGATTTTGTCCAACAAATGTCCAACAGCTTTGTGCATTTTGTGTATTATCTATTCTTTGCATTGTGCAGAATGCTTTTTCGAATTTTACGAACTTCTATCTTGGTCTTTTTCTTTTCTTCACGTTCGGATCATTCAGTTTTTCAATATCTTTCACCAGAATCTCCTCTTCCACAATAATACCTCCGGTGCGCTTTTTGTTTTTCCTTTTTTCGTTAAATTCCCCGAAATAAACATTCAAAAGTGCTCCGGCAAAAAAGATTGTCATAATCGAAAACGTCCAAATCATCGTAATAACGATGGTAGCCATGGAACCATAAATGGAAAATCCGTGGAAATGCTCGAGATAAAAGGAAAACGCCCATGAAAAAAGCGAACAGGTAATACCGGCAAAAAGCGCTCCTCTCCACATTTTATGCGGAAGACTTTTCCGGTACGGAACCCATCCGTAGAGGATGCAGAAAAATCCGGTAAATGCAATCCACTCCACTAAATAACGGTTATTTAACAGGTTTACATAGAGTGACAAATCCACACGAAATACGGACATAATCCGCGTCAGAAAATATCTTGCAAGGAATGTAATCAGCACGGTAAAAAACAGAAACACCACCAGAATCACGGTATATATACATGCTTCCACACGAAGCATGATAAAATTCCTTTTTTCATTTTTTACACCGTTTACGGCATTCAATCCTCTCGTAATGGCCTGCATTCCCTTTCCCGCCGACCATACCAGGAAAATTGCGGACAAAAGAAGGAAAAACGGTCCTTTATCCTCATAAACCTGCAAGGTTACCGACTGAACAAAATAATCCAGATTTGTCGGCAGAATATAAGAAAAGAATTCAATGATCTGTTCCTGTTTTAAAGGTGTATACGGAATGATGGTAAGTACAAGCGCAATCAGCGGAATAATGGATAAAAATAAATAAAAGGAAGCCGCCGCGGCATGCGCGGATACTTCCAATTCCTTGTACATCATGCTGAATTTCTGCATTTCAAAAGAAGTTTTTTTGAGAAATTTCTTCATACACCCACATTCAGACCATTGAAAGATATCTCTCCAATGATATCCATATCAATGATGTTTCTTCCAAAAATAAACCTTAGTCTTGAAATACAAACCATTGCTCTTTATTTGCAAAATCGTGTATTTTGGCAAAAAGAAAGCCCGAAATGCAGATCTTGTATTTTGACTCCTAGCAAAATGCCAGGTGGTTATCCGCAACCCTGTTTCTGCCTTCCACTGAAATCCGGTGAGGCCTGACATACACAGAATATTTAGGAATACCGTTTAAAGTGATGTAGGATCAAAATTACAAGATGCGCCCACATCTCGAGGCAATTTCATTATACAAAATATTGTTATGTAAATCAACTGTTTTTACTAAAATTGTAATATTTTATTCCGAAACAACTGTATTTTTTTATTCGGAAAATCCATCCGGACAGGTTTATTCTTTCACATTTTTCTTTCCTTAAATAAACTTGTTTCGTGACCTGTTTTATGTTAAAATATAGAGTATGTTTGTTAACATAAAACACACAGTCGATACCTAAAATTATACAAAAAGGGGAATTGCATGATTTTAAACAAAAACAACACCAATGACATCACGGAAGTAACTCCGGAAATCATTGCGCTTGCCAAGCGTGTCGAAGAAACCAGCATTATCGAGAATGAACTTTTCACCAAATATGAAGTAAAAAGAGGACTTCGTGACTTAAACGGTAAGGGTGTGCTTGCAGGCCTCACCCATATTTCCGATGTCCGCGCAAACAAACTCGTAAACGGCGAACAGGTTCCCACACACGGCGAACTCTTCTATCGCGGGTATAATGTAAAAGATCTGGTTGAGGGCTTTTCTTCCGATAACCGTTTCGGATTCGAAGAAGTTGCATATCTTTTATTGTTTGACAAACTTCCCAATGAAAAAGAACTTTCCGATTTTAAAAATATTCTCGGTGAATACCGCACACTCCCTACCAGTTTCGTAAGGGACATCATTATGAAAGCACCGAGTACGGATATGATGAATACTCTTGCCAGATCCGTTCTGACTTTGTATTCCTATGATTACCGCGCAGACGATACCTCTTTGCCGAATGTTTTAAGGCAGAGCCTTCAGTTGATTGCGCTCTTCCCCGAGTTTGCAATCTACGGCTATCAGGCTTTCAATCATTATCACGAAGGAGAAAGTCTTTATATTCATCCTCCCGTACCGGAATTATCGGCAGCGGAAAATATTCTCCATCTGCTTCGCCCGGACAGCAAGTACACACCGCTCGAAGCAAAACTTCTTGATATTGCCCTGGTTCTTCATATGGAGCACGGCGGCGGTAACAACTCTACTTTTACGACACATGTTGTCACTTCATCCTTAACAGATACCTACTCCGCAATTGCTGCTGCAATCGGCTCTTTAAAGGGGCCCCGTCACGGTGGTGCCAACATAAAAGTCGTTCAGATGTTTGACGATATGAAACGGACCGTAAAGGACTGGGCGGATGAAGAGGAAGTATCTGCTTATTTAAGAAAATTACTGCATAAAGAAGCCTTTGACCATGCAGGACTGATTTACGGCGTAGGCCATGCTATTTATTCCAAATCCGATCCGAGAGCATTGGTATTAAAAAGTCATGTGGAAGCGCTCTCTCACGAAAAAGGACTGGATGATGAATTTGCTTTATATTCCATGGTGGAACGTCTTGCACCCGAAATCATTGCCTCGGAACGCAAGATGTATAAAGGTGTTTCCATCAACGTTGATTTCTATTCCGGCTTTGTTTACAATATGCTGAATCTTCCCGCGGAACTCTTCACTCCGATGTTTGCAATTGCAAGAATTGTCGGATGGAGTGCTCACCGTATGGAAGAACTTGCCAATAACGGCAAAATTATCCGTCCGGCATACAAGCCGATTATGACAGATAAGGATTACGTTCCGATTGAAACAAGATAAAATATAATAGTCAAAACAAGAAAAAAAGCGGGCTGTTTGTTCAGCCCGCTTCAGAGTGAAGACAAAGTCCACGGTTTTTCCGTGGATTTTTCTTTTGGAAAGTGCCAGAAATCCGCACAAACACTGGGTTTTATGGTATAATAGAGTTGTGGAGGGCGATGCCTATGATGACTCAAAATGCAGACAA
>JAILAD010000082.1 GCA_024681795.1 Lachnospiraceae bacterium
TTCATTAATGTTTCTAACTCAGCATCACTTTTAAATACGTACGGCATAATTTCCTCCTTTGCCTGCATTTGCAGAACTCATTTCTTATTTACCCGGTTATTGTATTCCGTCAAGTCCAACAGATGTCCAACAAGCAAAAAACAATTCTACTGCCAACCCTTAAAGGTTCCGGGATAATAAAAATCGGAATCGGTTTGAACCAATCCCGCTTCTTTTCGAACTTTTTATCATTTTATTTTTCTACGATTTTGGCATCTTTTGCATTCTTCTGCACAGAAGCAATTCCCTTTAAGCAGCCGTCCAGTTTCGCATATCCTTCGCCGGTAGCTATAATCTGTCCGTTCATTGCTTCTGACAAAACAAATTTGCCCATAATGTACCCCCTCTCAATATGCACGGACAATGGTTTCCATATATTGTCATCATACCAAATAATTAATAAAAGAACAACTTAAGCTCAATAGTTCAAGTCGATTTTTGTTGATTTTATGCGGTTTTCGGTGAGTGGTGACTCACTTTATGTGAATCTTACATCCGACGATAGTCGGTAATTTCTTTATACGGTCCAGCGCAAAAAAAGAGATCCCGGCAATCGGGATCTCCGTGTTTCCATTATCCGTTAAGCGTGGGGAGCGGCATGCGCTTTCTTATTCCGCCTGCGCGCTTTCTGCATGCGGGTATGATAGGTTAAAGTAATGGTGCCGGCCAAAAGAAGCGGCGACCAGCATCCGCACAGCATAATAAACTTTCTAAACGGGGTATCGGTGTTCTCCCCGACTTTGTTTTGGACGAATTTATCAAGGCCCTTTAGTTCCTCTTTATTTTCTTCTTCCGCACCGGTTAAACTCATGGTGGTAATCGTCGTTTCGGTTTTCTCCACGGATTCCGTCTGTTTATTTCGAACCATTTCCTGCAAATCGGCAAGCTGCTCCGGTGTCATGTTCTCGATCTGTTCCGGCGTCATTTGAATCAATTCCTCTTCCGGAAGAATGTTTTCTCGGGGACCGCCAATGAAAATCTGAACCGTAAGGATAATCGCCGAAACCAGTAAGAGCGCGCAAACAGCGTTCATACAACCCTTCGCAAACTTCAAATCTTTCAAGCGCTGGGAAAAGAGGAACGACATTCCGAATGCAATGCCGACAATGATTTTGACGATAATTCCGTCGTATACGGCAATCTGTTTAAACAGAAGCGCCGCAGTAAAGGTATAAATGACACCGACAAATGCCAAATCGTCCTGTCTGCGAAAGCCCATGACACTGTAATGAATAACTGCCACAAACGCCAGAACGTCTATGATTGCTACTATTACCTTCATCATGCCCAGTCCGGACATAACTCCGTCGTATACACTTAAGCATGCATTTATCAGTCCGATGATGACCAAAATCATCTGAATCAGCAACATGATGCCGTTTGCTTTGCTGATTCCGTATTTTTCTTCCGGGCTGAGTCTGGATTTGGTCTGGGTTGTCATGGTGATCTCCCGTGATGTGAAAAAGTAAGTTAATTCTTCTGCTTTGCATTGCTCATTGAAAGCAGGATACGGGAGTCGAACCCGCCTATCCAGCTTGGGAAGCTGGCGCCCTACCGATAGACTAATCCTGCATACCGTTGTGATTGTAAAATCTGTTCAAGGATACAATTCCGAAAATCCCAAAACCTTAACTATTATAATTTACCGCTTAAAGAAATGCAAGTTATGACGCCTGCTGCATCACAAATCCGTATATAACAGAAGAGGACCCTTCCAGGTCCTCCTCGTAAGTGCGGCTTACCGTTGCCGGTCTGCCGATGATATCGTAAATAGTGGCGCCGTAGAGCTCCATTAATGCGAACATGGTGTCCGACTGCGGGTAGCTCTTGCCGTTTTCGTACTTGTAGATCGCCTGCGTGGAGCCGATCATCAGGTACTCACGGACCTCTTCTACAGAGAGTCCTTTTGCCTTGCGTAACCTTCTGAGGTTAGCGCCGACCGTTTTGAGGTCGTACTCGGGTCTTTTTGGAATTACACGCATTGTGGTCTCCTTCTGTATTCGTTACGCGAATACGCGGTACTTTGCCTACGTAACATTTAATAATACTATCACTGATTTTGTTTGTCAAGAAATTTTTTCTTTTTCTTTATTTTTGTCTTTCCCTTCTGCGGGATTTACAGCCGATACATTCTCATTTTTAGCCGCTGTTCCCGTTTTTTTCCTTTTTCCGGTGTTGTCGACAATTCTGAACTTTCTGCCTGAACTCAGAATAATTCTGCAGGAACCGCCGGTTCCTTCGATTCCGGATAAGAGCATTTTTTTCTGTCCTGCCATGGCTGTTGTAAATATTTTATTGTAAAATTCCCGACAGCCGAACGGACCGTTTGCCTCCTTATGAAGTTCTTCACGGAAGGATTTATCCATTTCAAGTATCGTGCCGAAATTTTCACCGACGCGTTTTAACTGCACATCGATAATTTCATCCACCACTTTTTTCTCCAGCGGATGGAAATTTACAAGGACGGGGAACCGTCCCATCAGTTCGTTCGTAGAACCGATTTTTAAAATATCTTCCCGGGTAATCTCCTTGAAATGGTTATACTCTTTCGATGCGGTTTCACGGAATCCGATGGTTTTCCCTTCTGCCGCCGTTTTTTCTTTTCTTTCTTTCCGGATACAGTCAAAAGAACCCATGGCGATAAAAAGGGTATTCTCCGTATTGACATACTTCGTGTTGGTTTTGTCACCGTTCGGGACTCTGCTTCCCTCAATGATGGTAAGAATCTGGTTCTGCACGGCCAGATTATTGTCGGTCCCATTTGCGCCGAATGACGGAATCATTTTCTTATCGAACTCATCCAGAAATACGATGCCTTCTCCGTCCTGAAGCGGCAGATTTTCAAACAGTGCACCTACAATAAATGAGGGATCCATCCCTTTGTATCCCGCTTCCGTGATATTGGATAAATCACATCTGCTAACCGAAAGTTCCGGAATTGCCTTTTCAAAATAGTGACGCAGAGCCTGAAAGGTCGCGCTTTTCCCGCAGCCTGACGGTGCTGCGACCATAACATGGTTATTGTGTCTTCGATTTGACGCAATACACTGCAGGTAATTGTAGACACAGAAAAGAATGTCTTCAACTCCTTCCTGTCCCTTTACCTCATTGCAGATAGCATCACGGAATTCCTTGAAACTGACCGTATTAAGCCATCCCCTGATCCGGCCCCTTAAACTGACAAAGGTATATCTCTCTCCGTGCTCATCGTCCTCGAATTCCTCTTCATACGGGGAAAAGTCTTCCACCTCTTCAAACGGGCACGGAATATCGCCCAAATCTTCAAAATCCCCGCTGCCGCATTCTGCAGGTTCATCGCCTGTCTTATTACTTTTTCCTGCCATTATTTCCCTCCCGCACATTGTGCTCTCACAATCATTTTCCGACTCTACAGACAGCATAACAGGATTTCGGAACGGAGAACAGCAACCAATGGTTGTATCAATCTGCGAAAAAGCACTTGACAGACATTTTACCGCTCTTCCACAACCTGGAAGATATAAAATTTCAGATAATAACTCGTATCCGCCGCCCAAAGAATCGGGTGGTCCGGTCCCTGGGTTTTGAATTCCACCTGACGAAGCCTCTTATGGGCTCCTGCCGCCGCTTCCTTTATTGTCTTTGCAAACAGTTCCGGATCCATAAAATGCGAGCAGGAACACGTACACAGATAGCCGCCGTTTTTTACCAGTTTCATCCCACGGATATTAATCTCGCGATAGCCCTTTACTGCCTGTTTAATCGAATTTCTGGATTTGGTGAACGCCGGCGGATCAAGAATTACCACATCATATCTTTCGCCTTCCGCTTCCAGTTTCGGCAACAGTTCAAAAACATCGGCGCACTCGAATTTTACCGTTTCCTCCAGTTTATTCAGAACAGCATTTTCTCTTGCCTGATGAATTGCAAGGTCGGATGCATCCACCCCAAGAACGGATTTAGCGCCTGCAATTCCGGCATTCAAAGCAAAGGAACCCGTATGCGTAAAGCAGTCCAGAACTTTTTTTCCTTTGCAAAGCGAGTGAATCGCGGCCCTGTTATTTTTCTGATCGAGGAAAAATCCGGTTTTCTGTCCGTCTTCCACATCCACGATATAACGAACGCCGTTTTCGACAATTTCCACTTTGGTGTCAAAAGCATCACCGATAAATCCTTTGCCCGGCTCCATTCCTTCCTTCAGGCGTACTTTGGCGTCGCTTCTTTCGTACACACCGCGGATTGTGATTCCGTCTGCGGCGAGGATTTTTTTCAATTCATCCACTATGGTGAGTTTCCACCTGTCAATTCCGAGTGCCAGTGATTCCACCACCAGAACATCCGAAAATTTATCTACTACAATTCCCGGCAGAAAATCCGCCTCTCCGAAAATAATCCTGCAACTCGAGGTATCAATAACTTCTTTCCGGTAATTCCACGCATCACGGACACGCTGTCGAATAAACGTTTCGTCAATGACGGCGTCCCTGCGACGGGAAAGCATACGGACTCTGATTTTGGAATTCATGTTAATAAAACCCCGTCCCATAAAATATCCGTCAAAATCGTGAACCTCTATAACGTCTCCGTTTTCGAAGTCTCCCTCCACACGTTCGATTTCATTGTCATAAATCCATGCCGAACCGGACTTGATACCGCGTCCTTCTCCTTTTTTCAGGATTGCATAAGCTTCACTCAATGTGCCGTCCTCCCGTTTGTTTCTTTAATTCAAATTCAGTACTCTATCAGTACTCTTTGGCTATGTCGTCGAGATGATACTCTTTCATAAACGCAAGCTTATCCGCCTCACTGCGAATAAGCTTAACGTCGTGAAACTCACCTGTTGTACGATCTTTAAATCCCGCCACCTGCTCCCCGGTGCAAATCGATGCACGGATTACAGGATACTCTTTTTCCGGGTCATAGGAGTATTTATTTCTGTGATTTTTTCCGAATAAGCTCATACCTTTTCCTTTAAATTGCCGGACATCAGTTTTTCCTGTTCGTTGAGATCCGGAGCTTTTCCGTATTAAATTTCCTGATAGGTTCCGTAGGTCTGCCTGTACTCGTCTTCCCAGCGAAGTCGTTCTTCCCTTGCCGGTGTCAGTTTCACTCCCAGACTGAGGCCGATGAAGAAATTAACCATTCCGCCGATGAATCCCGTCAGGGCGAAGAGCAGATCGTCAATCCAGCCGATTCCGGTAATGAAGTCCGGCAGAACGTCAATCGGCAAAACCCAGTACAAAAACGCTACCACTACAAACGCCAATGCAACCAACCAGTATTTACTCTTCTCGCTCATATTGTTTCCTCCCGTCATTTGAACATAGTTTCCGCTGTCATTGTCCAAATAGTAAACCGGAAGGTGTCCCATTAATGTCCCACGTTGTGACAGGGACAGTCCCTGTTCATTTCCCGGGGGACAGTCCCCGCATCGCGACACGGGGACTGTCCCCACAGGGATTAATAATTCTTCAGAATCGCTTTTAATTCTTTTTTATACTCGTCCACAACCCGCTCGGGACCCGTAACGGTCACCTGCGGACCAAGTGCCGTTATCCAGCCGAAAAACTGCTCGCTCACTGCGACACCCACGACTGTTTCATAAAAACCGTCCTCTTTGGTCTTATGTATCGGAATATCCTTTCCGAAACGGTCAATAAAAATTCCGACAAAATTTTCCGGAAACCGGATGTGAACCTTCACTTCCTCTCCAGAGAACATTCCGAAATTTTTCTTGGAATATGCGGCAGGATCAAAATTACTGAACTCCTTCTTTCCCTCACGCGGCCTGTCCGTGATTCTGATTCCGCTTATTTTATCCACTCGATAATGTTTTATCGTATTTGACGAATGATCAAATGCAATCAGGTAATAGTTCTCATCATCCCAGCTTAATGCCCAGGGGCTGATTTCATAGAGTTTGGTTTCCCCGTTTGGATACGTTCTCGGAACCATTTTCCCCCTGACGTCCCAATTCATATATTGAAAAATAATGGAATGATTCTGTGCTATCGCGGTATGAATTTCATCCACATTATAATAGATGCTTTCGTTCATGGTCTTGATACGTCCCTGTACATGAACCTGGCGTTTCAGCTGATTTGCTTCATGTACACTCCCAAGGCCTGTTATTTTTTTTATTAAATCGGAGGATTTACGTTCGGTAATAAACTTCGACGACTGCACGGAATCCACCAGCAACTTTAATTCGGCAAGTTCAAACCGTTTTGCGCCGACGTGATAATAATACTGCTTTCCGCACTGTTCCTTGATAATTTCAATATCCGTATAATCGTTTAATGTCTCAAAATCGCGATAAATGCTCTTTCGTTCGGCGGTTACTCCCTTTGCATCAAGCGCATCAATGATTTCAGGCATTGTAAGACCGTGTTCGTCATCGGTTTTTTCCAGCATAAGTTTATACAAATAATAAAGCTTTAATTTCTGATTCTCATTTTTGGCCATGATAATCCCCCTTTGTAACCTGAATATGAGTAATTTTCCGTACTGATATATTTAACACTTTTTTATAAAAAGTTTTTTAAAACAGACTACGGCTGTAAAATATATTCAAGCATTCTTTCTCTTGTTTTCATTCCCATTTTTTCATAAAATTTCTCGGCCCCTTCATTTCCGGCCCAGACATTTAACGTGACTGCAAAGCAGCCGTATTTCTCCGCTTCTTTTTTGACATATTCAAACAGCTGTTGTCCGACATGATTTCCCCTTGTATTTTCATCAATGCAGAAATCATCGATAAAAATTTCTTTATTGGGATGCATTGTATTGGTAAAAGCCGGTTCTTTCAACTGACAGAATGCGTAGCCAATTACATTTTCCTTTTCATCTACCGCAACATAAATCGGTTTTGATTTATCCTTCAGGATTTCCTCCAGTTCTTCTTTCGTGTATTTTGTTGTACCTGATATAAAAATATCCGGACGGATTTCCGCATGAAGTTCCAATACTTCATGAAGAAGTGTGAGTATTCCCGGTATGTCACCGGCAGTTGCGTTTCTGATAAACATTTTCTCTCCTTATCGGTTGGGGACAGTCCCCCGGTTTGACAATGGGGACAGTCCCCAAACAATTATTCCACAAAAAGTATCATAGCATAAATGTTGCTGCGGGGACAGTCCCCCTGCATGATGACAGGGACAGTCCCTGCCTGTTCCTGCCTATTCAAAAAGGGACAGTCCCCCTGTAACACACAAAAAGGGACAGTCCCCCTGTAACACAAGAGGGACTGTCCCCATAATGACAAATTAAAAATTACCGGATTGCATCCTTCATGGATTTCACATACTCACCGATATATTTCGGTGCTTCCGTACCATATTTCTCAAGTTGCTTGATAATTGCGGAGCCCACAATCGCGCCGTCCGACAAATCCGCCATTTTCTTTGCCTGCTCGGGAGTGGAAATTCCAAAACCGATTGCACACGGAACATCCGTATTCTCTCGAATCACCTTTACAATCGATCCAAGATCCGTTGTGATTTCATTTCTTGTACCAGTTACACCGAGGCTAGACACAAGATAGATGAATCCTTCCGCCTCTTTTGCAATCATGGAAATGCGATTAGCGGAAGTCGGTGCAATCAGGGAGATTAAGTCCACACCGTACTTATGGCAAATCGGAAGAAACTCATCCTTTTCCTCAAACGGCAAATCCGGCAGAATAATTCCGTCAATTCCGACTTCCTTACAATTTCCGATGAACTTCTCGGCACCGTAGGAATAAACCACGTTCGCATAAGTCATGAATACCATCGGAATTTTAACATCGGCACGAAGTTTCCGAACAAATTCAAAAATGTGATCCGTCTTGATTCCGCCCTTCAGTGCACGTAAATTGGCACCCTGAATAACCGGACCTTCCGCCGTCGGATCTGAAAACGGGATTCCGAGTTCTATTAAATCCGCACCATTTTCCACTGCAGCACGAACCACAGCTTCCGTGGTGGCAAGGTCCGGATCCCCGCAGGTAATAAACGGGATAAACGCTTTTCCGTTTTGAAATGCTTTGTAAATGTTACTCATGGAGATCCTCCCCTCTGTATCTTGCAATCGCCGCGCAGTCCTTATCGCCTCTGCCCGATACGGTAATGATAATAATCTGATCCCTGTTCATTTCAGGCGCAATTTTCATCGCATGTGCAATTGCATGCGCCGATTCAATCGCCGGAATAATGCCTTCCGTCCTTGCCAGATATTCAAAAGCATTGACCGCCTCTTCATCGGTAACCGGTACGTATTCCGCGCGGCCGATATCGTGAAGATATGCGTGTTCCGGCCCGACACCCGGATAATCAAGTCCTGCGGAAATCGAGTAAACAGGCGCAATCTGCCCGTCCTCATCCTGGCAGAAATACGATTTCATACCATGAAAAATTCCAGGCCTTCCGGTTGCTATTGTAGCCGCGGTTTCATATGTATCTACACCTCTTCCCGCCGCTTCGCAGCCGATTAACCGCACTCCCTTATCATCAATAAAATGATAGAAACTTCCGATTGCATTTGATCCGCCTCCTACACAGGCAATAACCGCATCGGGAAGTCTGCCCTCTTTTTCAAGAATCTGTTCCTTCATTTCCCTTGAAATCACAGCCTGAAAATCTCTGACAATGGTAGGGAAAGGATGCGGTCCCATCACGGATCCCAGACAGTAATGGGTATCCTCAATCCGGTTTGTCCACTCGCGCATTGCTTCCGATACGGCATCCTTCAGAGTTGCCGTTCCTGTTTTTACGGGAATTACCGTGGCACCCAGAAGACGCATTCTGTATACGTTAAGCGCCTGTCGTATGGTGTCTTCCTCTCCCATAAAAACAACGCACTCCATATTCATCAGTGCCGCTGCCGTTGCCGTTGCAACGCCGTGCTGACCGGCTCCGGTTTCAGCAATCAGCCTTGTCTTTCCCATTTTTTTCGCAAGAAGCGCCTGTCCCAGAACGTTGTTGATTTTATGCGCACCGGTATGGTTTAAATCCTCGCGCTTTAAATAAATCTTCGCGCCTCCCAGATCTTTTGTCATTTTTTCTGCGTAATATAATCTGGAGGGCCTGCCCGCATAATCATTGAAAAGATCGGACAATTCCTTTACAAACTCAGGATCGTCCTTGTAATGATTATATGCTTCTTCCAGTTCAATTACGGCATTCATCAGCGTTTCCGGAATATACTGTCCGCCATGAACTCCAAATCTTCCTCTGCTCATTGTTTTTCCTTTCCGTTTTTTCTGCAATTTTCAGATAATTTTTTGTCTTACATTTCTTACCGCCAGAAGGATCTTTTCGCGATCCTTTTTTCTGTCACTCTCCACCCCCGACGAAACATCCACGCATTCCGGCTCATACTTTTTTACCGCATCCTTTATCTTCTCCGGTGTAAGTCCGCCTGCTAAAATAAACGGTCTTATCGAATTCTCCAGCACCGACCAGTCAAACGCTTTTCCCGTTCCGTACCCGTTATCCAAAAGAATCTCATCGGCACTGCTTCCTTCCGCCACATCCAAATCTTTTTTGCTTTTTATTTTGAATGCTTTCCAGATAACCGGAGGATTTAAAAATTCCTGCGAAAGTCTCTCACGCAGTCTTCGTATATACAGATTGTCTTCCTCTCCGTGAAGCTGAATTACATCAAGTTCCGCATCTTTTGCGGTACTGCATACAAATTCGACAGACCGGTTCACAAATACGCCGACGGCTTTGATTTTCGGATTTAATTTTTTTCTTAATTCTCCTACATCTGTAGGACTTAAGTTTCTGTGGCTTTTCGGAAAGTCAATGATAAAACCCGCATAATCCGGCATTGCCTCATTCACATATTCAATATCACATTCCCGAAAAAGTCCGCAGATTTTAATTTTACTCATATTAGTAACCTTTATTATTAACCCGCCGTAATTCCGTTATTTGAATGAAACGGGTTTCAGCTTTTTGCCGCATTCCGCATCGATGAAAGAAATCCCTTCTTATCTTCGGCACGCATCATTGCCTCACCGACGAGAATCGCGTCCGCACCCGCACTTCTGAGCGCTGCGGCATCTTCCGGTTTCATCACGCCGCTCTCGGCAACAAACAATCTGTCGGAAGGAATCATCTCACGAAGCCTTTTCGCATTTTCCAGATTGACGGAAAAATCCTTTAAATTCCGGTTATTTACGCCAATCATATGTGCTCCGGCCGAAACCGCGGATTTAATTTCTTCTTCATCATGCGTTTCCACCAGTGCCGCCAGACCAAGATTATCACAGATTTCCAGGTACCTGCAAACTGTTTTTGTATCCAGCAGAGCGCAGATTAAAAGTATGCAATTTGCACCCATCATCTTTGCCTGATACAGCTGGTAGGAATCGACTACAAAATCCTTGCGAAGCATGGGCAGTGCAACTTTTTCCCGAATTTCCCGGAAAATCTCATCCGAACCCAGAAACCATTTCGGCTCGGTCAGACAGGAAATTGCATCCGCGCCGGCCTGCTCATATTCTTTTGCGATTTTCAGGTAATCAAATACCGGATCGATAACTCCCTTTGACGGGGAAGCTTTTTTTACTTCGCAGATGAAACTCAGTTCCTGCTTTGCGATATTTTGATAAAATAAATCTCCGCGTGCTTTATCCATGCCAAGCGCAAGTTCCTTTAATTCGTCCGGAGCGGTTTTCTTCATGTCAGCTTCCACGCGTGTTTTTGCATATGCTGCTATCGTATCAAGTATGGTCATTTTTTTCTCCGGGAATTATCTGTTACTTACTTCAACTAATTTATTTAAAGTTTTCAAAGCCCTGCCGGAATCAATAATTTCCGCTGCCAGTTTTACACCGTCTTTAAAGCTTTCAGCCTTTCCGCCGATATAAAGACTTGCGCCTGCATTCAAAAGCACCGCCTCTCTCTTCGGTCCCTTTTCCCCGTTTAAAATCGCCAGCGTGATTTTTGCATTTTCCTCAGGGGTCCCGCCCTTTAACTCATCCTTCGTGCATCTTTCAAATCCGAAATCTTCCGGTTTGATTACAAATGATTTAAACCATCCGTCTTTAATCTCACAAATCGTGGTTGGTGCGCTCATGGAAATTTCATCAAGTTTATCCTGTCCGTAAACGACCATACCACGCTTTACCCCTAAGCTTACCAGAACCTGCGCCAGCGGTTCTACAAGATATTCATCATATACCCCGAGTAACTGCATGGACGGTGTTCCGGGGTTGGTGAGCGGTCCAAGAATATTAAATACCGTACGGAATCCGAGTTCCCTTCTGATAGCACCGACATACTTCATGGATGAATGATATTTTTGTGCGAAGAAAAAGCACATTCCTACTTCGTTTAACAGTTCGATGCATTTTTCCGGACTTTGTTCGATATTAACACCGAGGGCTTCCAGACAGTCTGCAGTACCGCACATTGAAGACGCGGCGCGGTTTCCGTGCTTCGCTACTTTAATTCCGCCTGCTGCCGCAACGAGCGCAGATGTTGTCGAAATATTGAAGCTTCCCGCGTTGTCGCCGCCGGTTCCGACGATTTCAAAAAGATCCATATCGGTTTCCACTTTGGTTGCGTGCGCTCTCATTGCTGCTGCACAGCCCGCGATTTCATCCGTTGTTTCTGCCTTGGCACTCTTTGTGGAAAGAGCGGCAAGAAAAGCCGCATTCTGCGTGGGAGAAGTTTCACCGCTCATAATTTCATTCATTACGGTATATGCTTCATCATAAGTTAAATCCTGTTTGTTTACGATTTTTACAATTGCTTCTTTAATCATTGTTTTCTCTCCTTTTGCACTGTGGTTACGTTTTGTTTTGTACTATGGTTGTAGTTTCTTCTTTGTACTATCTTTGTAGTTTCTTCTTTGTACTATCTTTGTAGTTTCTTCTTTAATACTATCTTTGTAGTTTCTTTTTGAATTTTGTTTATCAGGTCTGCTGCATGCTAAGAAAATTTCTCAAAATCTGTTTTCCGTCCGGTGTAAGAATCGACTCCGGATGGAACTGCACCCCGAAAATCGGATATTCCTTATGCTGTACTGCCATAACCGTTCCGTCCGATGTTTCCGCCGTTATGAGAAGTTCCTCCGGAATGGTTTCCTTCGCGGCAGCCAGGGAATGATATCTTGCAACCGGTGCCGTTTCCGGACAGCCGTAAAACAACGGACAATTTAAATCAAATTTTACCTCCGACTGTTTTCCGTGCATCAGTTTCTCCGCGTAGGTTACCGTTGCCCCGAATGCCGCACAGATTGCCTGATGTCCCAGACAAACCCCCAGCGTCGGAATTTTTTTCCCAAGTGTTTTTGCCGCTTCCATGATTACTCCGGCATCCTCCGGTCTTCCCGGTCCCGGTGACAGAATGATATGTGACGGCTTGCATTTTTCAATTTCTTCTATCGTCATTTCATCGTTTCGGATCACTTTGATATCGGGATTTATTTCGCCGATGTACTGATAGAGATTGTACGAAAAACTGTCGTAATTATCGATAAGCAGTATCATTCTTCCACCTCCTCAGCAAGCTTCAGCGCTTTTAATGACGCTTTGGCTTTGTTTAAGCTTTCTTCGTATTCCTTCTCGGGAACGGAATCTGCGACGATCCCGGCTCCGCTTCTGACAAAGACTTTTCCGTTTTTCTTATAAACAATCCGGATGGCGATGCATGTGTCCATATTGCCTGCAAAATCAATGTACCCGATTGCGCCTCCGTAAATTCCTCTTTTGTTGTTTTCAAGCTCACCGATTAACTGGCAGGCTCTGATTTTCGGGGCTCCGGAAAGAGTTCCTGCAGGAAGTACCGCCTCAATCGCATCAAGTGCATCCTTTCCTTCCCTGATTTCTCCACGTACCGTGGAACCAATATGCATTACGTGGGAAAATCTGACAACCTCGTGATATTTTTCAACGGAAACACTTCCGAAATTGCTGATTTTTCCGAGATCGTTTCTTCCGAGATCCACCAGCATATTGTGTTCTGCCAGTTCTTTTTCATCTTTCAAAAGTTCCTCTTCCAGCGCCCTGTCCTCGTCTTCCGATTTACCTCTCGGCCTGGTGCCGGCGAGCGGGAACGTGTGAAGAATTCCGTCCTCCAATTTTACCAATGTCTCCGGTGAGGCACCTGCCACCTCCACGTCCGTGCCGGAAAAATAGAACATATACGGCGACGGGTTAATGGTGCGAAGCATCCGGTAAGTGTTTAAAAGGCTTCCTTCGAACGGTGCGCTTAAGCGGTTGGATAAAACAATTTGGAAAATATCGCCCTCGTGGATATGATATTTTGCTTTTTCCACCATCTCGCAAAAGGCTTCTTTGTCAAATAACGGGGTTACTTCTCCCAAAAGTCTGCCCGGGGTTTCCTTCTTTTTCTCACCTGTTCTGAGAAGATTCGCAAGTTGTTTTAATTCCCAGACTGCCCTGTTGTAATTGGTTTCGATGTCATCTAACCGGATGTTGACAATCAGAATGATTTTCTGTCTGACATTGTCAAATGCGATTACTTTGTCAAAGAGCATCAGGTCGACATCCTTGAAATTTTCGGTATCCTCTGCGCCGACTCTGACGGTCGGTTCGCTGTAACCCAGATAATCGTAGGAAAAATATCCGACCAGTCCGCCCGTAAAGGGAGGGAGATATGCAAAACGCGGGCTTTTGTACTTCGAGAGGAGGGTTCGAAGGTACTTTGAAGGGTGATCCGTCTTGCATGTTTCGGTCACACCGCCCGTGGTAATATGCATTTCTCCGTCGATACAGGTCACTTCCGTTTTCGGATCAAATCCGAGGAAAGTATACCGTCCCCAGGTTTCGTTTGCCTGTGCTGACTCTAACATATAGCAGTGTCCGGAAAGATTTTTCAAAATCCGTACGGTCTCAATCGGCGTGGTGAAGTCCGAAAGGATTTCGGTACTGACCGGCAGGACATCGTATAGTCCGGCATCTGCGATTTTTTTTACTTCACTAAGTTGCGGCATAATTTCCATCGGTTTTCCTCCTTTGTTTCCGGGGACTGTCCCCGCTGGGACATTGCATAAAAAAACGTCCTTGACAGACTCTGGGTCTATCAAGGACGAATGCTCTCACTTATCGTGCGCCTCCGCGGTGCCACCTTGAATTCACGATTTGACTCGTGCTCTTTACGGGATACCTGCATATCCCCGGCTACTAACGTAAGCCCTACGTCGCAGAATACTCGGGTTTTCCCTTTGACTGCGCCCTCAACGGTCCATTTGACAACTTGTTTCCTGCTCGGTTCTCAGCATCCCGAACTCTCTGTATGGGCATCACTGCCTTTATCTCCGCATCAACGGTTTAATGTATTAAACTATTGAATAATGTAGCAAGTTCTCTTTTCCGTGTCAATATATTTGTGAAAATTTTTTTATCTGCGGGGGACTGTCCCCGCAAGATTAAAAAGGGACAGTCCCTGTATGTTGCGTTGGGGACTGTCCCCGTGAGAAAAAACAGGACCATGGGGACTGTCCCCATGGTCCCGGAAGGAGAACTATTTCTGTACAAAACTGCTTCCCTTGCTGTTGCCGTTCACTTTAACTTCACCCAAATCAACCGAAAGGTCAAGTTTTGCATTGTCTATACTTTCCGAATCTACACTTATTTCACCCATGTTGGTGTTGCACTTTAATTCCTCAAAATTTCCGTCAATCTTTACAGAACCCATATTGGATTCCGCTTCCCCTTTGGCAAAGGTCGTACCGTCAAAATTTATTTCTCCCATATTTGTTTCGACTGCTACATTATTCATTACGGTTTCATCCACGCTGATTCTTCCGGCAGACGTACCGAATTCACAATCACCGAGAGTGGAATCATCTATTTCAATGTTTCCGGCTTCCGTCAATACCTTCACCTTATTTGAAGTAATTTCATTTATGTTAAAATTCCCGGCGTCACAATCCACGTCAAGTTCCTCAATGATACGTTTGGACAATGTAACATTTCCGGCATTGATTTTTAAATACATCTTTGCCAGTTCGCTCCCCTCCGGTACGGTCACAGTAATCTTCGGTTCAACCGTATGCAGGCCTCCTTTGTCAAGCCGGAGAAAACCGAAAGAATCCTTCTGTTTTCCTTTCAACTCGATTTTCAGGGTTTCATGATCGACATCCCCTTTTAACGTCATATAGGAAGGATACTCGTAATCCACATGATAATCTTCACCGTCAACCACCGTAAAATTAACGGCATTCGCATCCAGCTCGATTTCCTTAAACGGTTCCAGAGTCGCGGAATCTTTCACAACATCCACATCCGTAAAAAGTCCCCGAAATGCTTTAATTTTTCTTCCTCCGAAGAATGCCACAACGACCACCGTGATAAAAATGATTGCAATCAGATATATTGTTTTTGCTGTTTTCATATGTTCATTCCTCCTGTTTTATTCCGTCAGATTCTTGCGAAATACACCGTGTAAAATTCCCGCAACCGGCCAGATTACCCATGTTGCACCCCAAAGGGATGTAATGAAACTTGCGCAGATATACAGACAAACCACGCTCGGCCAGTATACATCCATAAAAAATTCAGCAAGCGGACTTATATATTTGGGAGGTTCTGCTGCACTTTCGCCGGTGCGTTCCGGCTGAACTCCCAAACTACCGTCGGCAGAATCCTGCTCAGCTTTGTAGTTTGCTTTCATGGTACCTTTTTTATTGAGTTTCAGAAGTTTTTTGTAACCTTTCTTGCAGATGGAAGAGTGTCTTAAAAGAAACACGCCGATTCCGATAAAGAGGAAGAAAAATAGCCCTCCAAATTCATCACTGACCGGAAGAAGTTCATCAATCAGTGCCGCCGGAAGCCAGCTGCAGGCGCAAAAAATAACGCCGATTACCATCTCCGCCACATAGACTCCGTCAAAACGTTCCTCTTCTGCGGTTACATATTTGGTCGCTTCCATGGAAAGAGTACAATTTTCTTCACGGAGAAAATTCCATTTGCGTTTTTTATGATTCCCGTAAATGATAAATCCGACACCGATCATAGCAAAGAAAAACATTCCGACCGCTGCAAATATATCCGGAATATTGAAAAAATTCGAAATCAGGATTGCCGGAATCACACTGAAAATACAAAGCGCAATACCCAGACTGATTGGAAACGCCTGCTCACGCCTCATCCGGATATATCCTTCCGCATCTTCCACGGAAAGGATCCGGCCCGGATTTTTCACTTCCGTTTCCATCTGTTCCTTAATCTCTTCCTCCAGTCCAAGCGCCTCCGCAAGTTCCGAAAGGTTTCCGAACTCGGAAATCACGCTTCCGACAGCTTCGTTCTCACTTTTTCCCTCATTTATTAACTCTGTATATTTATCTTCCATCATCTGCCAGAGTTCTTCTTTTGCCCGAAGTACACTCGGTGTTCCCGGAAGATTTGCAAACATTTGATCCAGATAATTTCTAATCGCTTCCATTTTTTTCTCCTTCTTTTTTCTCCTTCTTTTAACCCTTTTGTCCAATCCGGTCTGTTTTACAATTCCGTTTCCTTTATAAAATTTCAGCCGTCCGGATTGACAAACTTTTCCACGACCTCTTTGGTTAGTTTCCATTCTTCACATTTTTCGTTATAATACCGAATCCCGGCTTCCGTAATTTTATAATATGTTCTCTTTTTTCCGGTATCTGCCGCTTCAGAGACGAAGGATTCGATATAGCCGTTCTTTTCCATTCGCGAAAAAGCTGAGTATAATGTTGTTTCCTTGATGATGTATTTTCCTTCGGACAGTGTCTTAATCTGCTTTGATAACTCATATCCGTATGAGGGCTCTTTCCGCAGCAGGAAAAGAATCATCGTATCGTTATATCCGCGAATGATATCACTGCTGATTTCTGTCATTTCGTTTCCTTTCTGCCGTTGCTTTGCGCGTCCGCATTGTTTCGGCCTGTTCATTTACTACGCCTGTCGTTACTTCGTCTGTCGTTACTATGCCTGTCGTAGTACATCTGTCGTAGTAAAAGATAGCACATGAATTTTTGTTTGTCAACACTTTTCTTCGGGGTTTTTCTTCGGGGTTTTTCTTTGGAGGGTTTTTCTTTGGGGACAGTCCCCGTTGATTTCTACAGGGACAGTCCCCGGAATGTTTCTCCACACAACTAAAAATACTTGCGTAACGAATATAATTACGATAAAATAAACTCACTTTCTAAAAATTCTGTTTACTCATTGTCTGTATCAGGCATTTTCAGTATTGAAGAAGTATTTTTATATGGAACAGTAAAAATTCTGTCTGTTATGATTAACAGTCTTTCTCTGCGCCCTTGTAGGGACTGTCCCCGTCAGTACAGACGGCAACACAGGGACTGTCCCCAAAACACCCCCCAAAAACACCTTACACACTAAAGGAGGATTTTATATGTCAAGAAAATTAAGAGTACGAAGCGCGACCGGTTTTTATCACGTTGTATTGCGTGGTGTCAACCACCAGATTTTATTCATTGAAGAGGAAGATTATTTGTTTTTTCTAAAGAAACTCCGGTACTGCCTTGAAGAGGAGAAGTTTGAAATACACGCCTTTTGCCTTATGGACAATCATGTACATCTTTTAATTCACGCCGATTCCGGACTGGACCGTATCATAAAACGTATCGCCGGCAGTTACGCCATGTATTTTAATAATAAATATGAGCGCTGCGGTCACCTGTATCAGGACCGTTTCAGCAGCGAGCCTGTTGAAGACGAGCGATATCTGTTGGCTGTTGTGCGATATATTCACAATAACCCGCAAAAAGCCGGAATCTGTCTGAGAAATTTCTACCGTTGGAGCAGTATCCATGCCTATAACGGGCTTCCGGATTCCGTCACAACAACAAAACTTGTTTTACAAGTTGCCGGCGGTCTGGATAATTTCTTTACCCTGAGTTCAAGTGACGAGGAAGTTGAGTGCCTGGACATAGATCCAAAAAAACACTCCTCCGACCAGAATTATTTAGACGCAATCCGAAAAGAGTTTCAATTATCAAACGGAATAGAAGTTCAGAACTTGAACGAAAAACAAAAAAAGACGGTCGTTCGTTTTTTATACGAAAACGGCGCGTCTTTGAAAACGATGGAACGGCTAACCGGCATCGGCAGGCGGCAAATCGCCACATTAATAGCAAAATAGCACTCATTCAATTTCTTGGAACATCAATCAGAATTCTTAACTCTGCAAAAATTTCTCCCTGAATGTTTCCACTTCCCCGGCTGACAGACCAAGCCCGCTTCGAATGTAATTCCCAACATTTCCGAAACGTTCCTCCAACGCCCGGTAGAAACATTCTATATAGTCTTTTTCCGTGCTGAACAGATATTTTAAAGATGTTGTCGCAGTTGCATCGTCAATTGCAAAATCCCTGGCTACCATTTTTTTAATAAATGCAACCAGTCCGTTTACATCATCAACCAGGTACTCGCTGGTTTTCAGATAGTCTGCGATAATATCCTCCCTCGGTACACCGAGAAGTTCCTCCACGATAACGGAAGCGATTCCCGCGCGGTCTTTTCCGGCTGTGCAATGCCACAAAACCGCCTTTTCGGAATCTTCTAAAAGAAGTCTTATAAAATCGCCGTAGCGAGCACTAATCACATCACTCTCAGCCATGCTGCGATACAGGTCGCACATGTATTTTTTGGTGTCCGCCGGCTTGTCAATTACCCTTTTCACAAGTTCCTTCATGGCTCCTTGTTCTCTTGAAATACCGGCGCTGTCGGAGTCGACTATTAAGAACGTGTGATAGGAAACGCCCGGTAAAATCACGTCCGGATTTTCATTCTGTTCATCTTCCGTCCGAAAATCCACGATTGTACCAACCAGTTCACTGAGTTTTGATATATCACTTTCCGGAAGTCTTGCAAGATGACCGCTTCGAATCAGTTTTCCGGGAACGATGGTCTTTCCGTCTGCATTTTTCATTCCTCCGAGATCACGTGTATTGTGTAATTTTTCAAAATTAAGTAAAGTGCTGTGATTTTGCTCCATCTTTTCCCCCTTTACTTTACGCTCGCTCAATATGGATTTCCCGATACTTTTCATGCAAAGTTTTCATAACACGAATCAATTCAGCAGCGTCATCTGCCAGGAAAGATACGGGTCGTTGCTGTATAAATGCACTTGCTTCTCACACCCGAACACACTGATTTTACATTCAAAAACCAACGTTTTCTCTGTTACAAAAACGCCGTCCGGCATCATCCTCACACCCCGGTGTGAAATGTCCTTATATTCTTTTATTGCATATGCCTGATACTGTCCGTCTTCGTCCTGCATTCTGATACGAATCGGCATGACTTCACCGTTTTTCCCGTGACAACAGATCAGGTCCACCGGTTTAGGTTTTGCCATAGTTTCAATCCTCTTTGTACAAATGATAATAGAACATTTGTTCGGTTTTGTAAAGAGGATTTTTTCTTGGGGATTTTTTCTTGGGGACAGTCCCTGTTGTACCTATCGGGGACAGTCCCCGTTGCGCTTATCGGGGGACTGTCCCTGTGACAACACATCTACTATATCTCTGTTATACCGGCAAGTATCTGCTTGTAATCTTCCAAATTTTTTCTAAGTAGTTTCGGCGTATCCAGACCATACGGACACCTGCTTTTGCATGCACCACAATCAATACATTCCTCAATTTTTTTCATCAGGCCCTGCCATTCTTCCCCAAGAAAATTTGCAGACGGCGATCTTCTGATTAACTGCGACATTCGTGCACAGTTATTAATCTGAATACCAACCGTACATGGCATACAGTACCCGCAACCGCGGCAGAAATCACCCTTTAAAGAAGCACTGTCTTTCTTAATAAATTCCGCTATTTTTTCCGTCATCACCACGTCTTTGTCAAAAAATGACAGCCACTGCCTGAGTTCCTCTTCCCTTTGGATTCCCCAAATCGGAAGTACATTATACTGACTCATAAAAGCCATACATGCTTCGGAATCGGTAAGCAATCCACCGGCCAAACCTTTCATGGCAATAAATCCCATTTCCATTTTTTCGGCATTCTCTACCAGGCGGATATCGCGCTCGCTCGCAAGATAGGAAAAAGGGAACTGAATGGTTTCATATAAACCGCTTTCCACAATTTCTTCCGCTACATTGATTAAATGCGCCGTAATCCCGACATGACGAATTTTCCCCTGTTTTTTTGCCTCAAGCATTGCCTCATACATACCGGTTCCGTCACCGGGTCTGTAACATTGTTTCACACAATGAAATTGATATAAATCCAAATAGTCCGTCTGAAGATTCTTAAGAGAGGTCTCCAGATCATACCAAAATTTTTCCGGAGTATTCGCCATTGTTTTGGAGGCAATAAAAATTTTATTCCTCATCCCTGTAAAAGCCACTCCCATTTTCTCTTCACTGTCCGAATATGCTCTTGCAGTATCAAAAAAACGCATACCCCCATCATACGCTCCGCGCAGCAATTTTACTGCATTTTCCAAACTAACCCTTTGAATCGGCAGCGCACCGAACGCATTCTGCGGAACGGTAATTCCTGTTTTTCCGAGTGTAATTGTTTTCATATTTACCTCCCTGTATTTCACCGAGGACAGTCCCTTTGATTCCGTTTCGAGTTCCGCCAGGGACAGTCCCCCTGAAATATTACGGGGACTGTCCCCGTAATATTATGCCGTCACAATCACGTTAATCCACTTCTCATCCTCTCTTCCGGGACGAACATCATAAGAAATATCACATTCCAAAACACGAAACCCTGCCTGCTCCATTAATGCACAAACAGAATTTTCCGTGTAATTTGTAAATCCCCGTTCTCCCTTTTCTGTCTCTTCTTCTCCGTATTTGAATGATGCATAAAAAATACCTTCAGGCCGAAGTCCTTTTTTTATCTTCTCGATAACACCTTCCATTTGTTTCTCCGGCACGTGAAGGAGTGAAGCACATGCCCATACCCCATCAAATTCATCCTCAAAAGACATTTCCTCAAACTTCATCTGCCAGACTTCCTGTCCCAAAAATTCGGCTGCTCTTTTGCACATCTCACGCGACGCATCAATTGCCACAATAGAATACCCACGCATAATAAATGCTTTGCTGTCACGTCCGCTCCCACAACCCGCATCCAGAATGCGTCCACCGTCCGGCAGGTATTTTATAAAACGATTTCTCCACTCTGACATATCTGCATTAACGGATCCGTTAAAAAATATTTCGGCATTTCGGTTATAATATTCAATATTTGAATCTGACATAATCAGCCTTTCTGTATTTTAACAATTTTTTCTTCCCGAACCGTCCTTACCACTTCCACTACCGTATCCTCAAGGTTTTTCCCATCTTCTTCGATAATAAAATCTGCGTATTTTTCGTATAAAACGGTTCTTTCCTCATACATTTCTTCAACGCTTTCTCCTGGCCTTAGGACAACCCCGCGCTCCTTCACGTCATGCAGACGTTTCAATAATTCCGGCTTGCTGACTTTCAGGTAAATTACGATTCCGTTTTGTTTCAGATGTTCCATTGCGTCTTCACTGTATACAACACTTCCGCCCGTTGCGATAAGCGCATTACAGTCATGCACGGAATGAACTGCTTTTTCTTCACATTTTAAAAATCCACCAATACCGGATTCTTCAATTATCTCGCAGAGTAATTTTCCCTCCTTTTGCTGAATTAAGAGATCCGTATCTATAAAATCTAGACCAAGAATTTTCGCTGCGATTACACCGACAGTACTTTTTCCTGAAGTTGGCATTCCGATTAAGACGATATTATTTTTCATTTAATTTCTCCCGGTCGCGGGGACAGTCCCCCGTTCTCTTCCCGGGGACAGTCCCCATTAACTTTAACAGGGACAGTCCCCAATGCCTTTTCTATTCTTTCCATACGCTCATTTCGTATATGCCATACAGTCTGAAGCGGCCAGGGAAGCCCAAAAATATAATCCCTGTCATCATCAGCCAGTAAATACAGTTTTTCTTCGAAGGCTTTCCTATTTTGATAAATTTGTTTTCCAAAATCGCAGGAAACATATTCACATAAAGTATTGTTTTGAGAAATATTCTCCTCTGTAACTACCTGTTTGAAACTTGTTCTTCCGTAATTATCCTGAACTTTTTCGTATTTTACCCTTTTTCCTGCTGCCGTTTTTTTCTTTGGCTCTTCCGACAGAATAACTCCGGTATCCAGGTAATGCTTCCAAACCAATTCCCTCACTTTATCAATTGGCATGGGGAAATCAAGTTTTTCCTTAATCTGCCTTACCGTATAACCCTTATCTGCCATAACACGAATTGCCCCGCCGGCTGCAAAATCAAGCGTAAAATCCGCTAATGCTTTTTCAAAATACTTTTCACTCATAACAATATTTAACCGTACAGGTCTTCCTTGTCACCAAAGGGACTGTCCCCGTTGATTCTCATTGATTCGCCACAGGGACTGTCCCCAACGAACAATAAAGGGACTGTCCCCGAAAATTCCCCGAGAATTCCAAATTAAAACCTACTCGCTCAAAAACAGTTCATAAAAATCAATCATATTTTTAATCACTTCATCCATCTTAGTCGGCTCAGTGAATCGATGATCCGCATTTTCCACATGAACGCAAAGAATTTCGTTTTTTTCGGCAAATTCAAACACATCCTGCGGCGGAACAATTTCATCCTTCGTTCCCTGTATAATCAGAATGGAATCCGCTTCATTTTTATAATCATTCTCTGAAATATCGTGTTCCTTCAAATCCGTCAGGAAGTCATTTTCGATTTTAACCAGCCTGTCAAACCCTGCCAAAACAGGTTTTCCTTTTGCAAGAAGTCTTTTATCTTCATCGGTTAAAATCACAGCCGTAATAACTTCATACATCCTGATTGCCGGGCATCGCAAAGTTACTGCCCTGAATGGATTTCCGTTTTCGTGAATGTATTTCAGAAACAGATATCCGCCGAAGCTTGTCGCATTTCCATACAATTCTTTTACCGCAAATTTGTCTTTTACATAGCGTATTACAATTGACAGGTACTGATTGCAGGTCTCCAGGCGGAGATTTTTTCTCGCATCGTCTCCATGACACGGCCAGTCAAAAACAACAACCGCGATATCCTTTACTTTCGACAATAGTTTATTTGAAAACTTTTCAGCGGCACGGTTATCTTTATGCCCGCCGAAACCATGTCCGAAAACCACCATACGTGAGTAAGTCCTTGCTCCGCTGCCGTATAACTTACAGCGGATACTGTATCCTTCCTCATTTATGCTGAAATAAGATTCCTTCATCTTCACTCTCCTGTCAGTATCCTTGAAGGGACTGTCCCTGTAACGTCCCATGGAGTTCGGGAGGGACTGTCCCCGCAAAACCACAAAGGGACTGTCCCCATGCACCCCCCCATGTACCTGCAGTACCTACACCTCAATATGATAAATTCTCGCATCCGCCTTCTTCCCGGTAATTTCCGCGAACGCCTTCACATAGATATCCAGCTGGGTTTTATGCCTCTCCTCTATGCCTTCTTCCTCCAAATCCGTCTTGTAATCCACGATATGCCACTTCGAATCCTTACAGTAAACCACATCCATAACGCCGCTCATAATCAGTTCCTTACCGTCCTCTTCGGCCTTCAGACCAAACGGTACCTCACAGTATACTTCATCGGCCGCGAAAAGCAGTTTCAAAATATCCGCATCAGATCCGTCCGTCTGTTCATATCCGCCTTTATGAATCCTCTTTGCGACATTCATAAGAATTCCCCGCAATTTTGCTTCATACTCCGCATTCGCGGGAGTGGTATATTCCCTTAAAATCTCCTCAATTGCATCCTCCGCCCCGACGGAATCACCTGACTGCACCACCATTTCCATATAACGGTGCACCACCGTTCCGGTAAGCGCGGCATACCGGATTTCCTTCTCCGTCTTCTTTTTTTCGCCGGGCACATAATCTTCACTTCCTCCGTTGCCGGTCTTTTTCGGTACACTTCCGTCTCCCGCACCCACAACATTCACACTGCTGTCCAGTCCGATTGTCACCTGCTCATCATCCATCCTGAAAGAGAGCCTGGTTTTGCTCGGATTCACAATACGGTACGTTGATGTTTCGGCATCACGGTTCGAAAGAACACTCTCCTCTTTCGCAGTCTCATAGAGCACGGTTGCATCCGCATATTCCGGCCCCTGCCCCGTCTGCGGCAGGGCTTTACGTATTTCGAATTCTCCGCAGGTAAAGAAATCCTTCGTCTCAGTCTGAAGAATCGGATTCCACCTGGAATTATATACCGGTCCTTTTTTGGTATAATAACGGCTGTTGTTAACAATCAGTACATTCCTTGCCCGCGTTGCCGCGACATAAATCAGTCTGTCATCTTCCGCCTGCAGCGCCCTCTTCTCATCCTCATCCGCCTGTGCAAACAGATTCGTTCTGAAGTAAGTGGTCTGAATAAAATTTTCATTCATTTCGGAACTGACGCTAAAAATCCAGCCCTCCGTCTTATCTTCTTTATGCTCGATACGAAGATCCGCGGTTTTTGTATACTGGCCGGAGTAAGATAAAATTACAACCGGCGCCTCCAGACCTTTCAGTTTATGCAGGTTAGCCATATGCACGCAGTCCGGATCATCCTTCACGCTCAGGCACCTTTCTTCCTCACTCGTTCCGGACAAAAGCGACTCCAGATAAACAAGCGCATCCTTGTGCGAAACCACGATGCCGGATTTTTCCGCATTTTTTAAAAGTTCGAGTGTGTAATATAAAACCTCCAGATGGTCCGCGTCCGTAACTTCGTAAATCCTGAACTGTTCCATAATCTCGGAAAAAAGCGCCGCCGGAGAAAGCGATAATGCTTTCCGCTGCAGGATATTCAGCTCTTTTATTTTTTTAACAACCTTTTGAATATCCTGGTCTTCGGACTCTTCCAATTCCTTTTTGATATAAAATGACAGCCCTCCGCCTTTCTTGCGAAACTTAAGCAGTTCCTCAAAAGAGAGGTTGATTAATTTTCCCGTAAGTGCCCCGTAAAGCGCCTTTTGATTCAGAAGGTCGGATGCATATCTGTAAACTTTGCAAATTTCAATCAGCGCCTCATTTTCTTCAAATAAAACTTTTCCCTCCACTCTTGTCGGGATTCCGATCGAATTTAAATACGGCATCAGTTCCGAAAGGTAACGTTTGCTGTATGTAATCAGCATAATATCCTTAAACCGGACCGTATGCGGCCCCTGAACATCCGGTGTGACAATTTTATATTCCTCGTTTCCGACAATTGTCGTAATAATCTGACCGATTCTTAAATAATCCCGTTCCTCCGGAAAGCGATCCCAGTTTTTCGGCGTAACCGTATCGTATTTATATACCCCGGTCCATCCCATATCCTCTTTTTCGATGGACGGAATTTTCTCGAACCGGCTCTGGTTTTCGCTCTCGGTTGATAAAAGACTGCTGAAAACCTGGTTGAAATATTCAATTAAATACGGTGTAGAACGGAAGTTACAGGGCAGAGGAAGCACATCCCCGACCTCTTCGGTAAACAGTTTTTTTACATTCAGAAACGACGTGACATCGGCACTCCTGAAACGATAAATCGACTGTTTCGGATCACCTACGATAAAAATCGATCCCGGCGAAGGAATGCATTCTCTCCAGTTTGCAACCGGTTTTTCGGCACTTAAGTAAAAGAAAATTTCAGCCTGCATCGGATCCGTGTCCTGGAACTCGTCAATGAGAAAATAACTGTGACGGTTATTGATATAGCGAATTAACTCTCCGCCCTCTCCGGCATCTTTTTTAAGCATGTTGCGAAGATAGTAAAGATAATCAAAATATGTAAGGGTACCTTTTTCCTTCAGATATTTTTCAACCAACGGAACACATTCCATTAAGAAATCCATGGAAATATCATAACGAATCTCATCCAGCTGATCACACAGTCCGTTGTATGCGCCCAGATTCAAAACGTAGTAGGTAAAACCGCGCACGTTGGACTGAACCATATAGCGGTTCGCACCTTCAACGATGCGTTCCGGCGAAATATGAATTTCCGTATGCAGCAACCCGTCAATCGCGTCGTAAACAAGCGGAAAATTGTCACTCCATTTTCGGAAGAGGCTGTAAAAACTTCTGGAAAATTTTCGATATCCGTACAATCCCGCATCACCGTAACCGGCTCTAATAATGGAACGATTCTGTAAAAAAGCGGTTGCCAGTCCGGAAAGAAACTTTTTTTCGTCCGCAAATTTTTGGTCCGGATTAATGTATTTTACATCCTTTGCATAATGAAATTCCGCATTCCGGTGTCCCAACAGCACCGGCATTGCAGCAAGAAAAACCTCCTTGGGATTTCGGTGCATCCCACAGAATTTCCCGTATTTATCTTTCAGAACTTTCATTTGATCCGGATCAACGTCACACTTTCCTTCCGCAATCTGAACCAGTATACGGCTTAAAATAACCTGCAGTTCATCTTCCGTGATAATCGTCGAATCCGAAGGAATTCCGGCATCAAACGGATGCTCCGAAAGTATCATGTTACAGAAAGAATCAATCGTTCCCATAAAGCACAGATCAATGTTCTGAAGCGCTTCCGAACAACGTTTCCGGCTTGTCGGAGTCGGCGGCATTAAATCTCCCGGTCTTCTTTCCGTCTTAGATTTTCCTTTGTAAGCCGGGTTGCTTCTTTTAATCAGTTCCTTTTGAAAACGGTCGTAAAACTCTCCTGCGGCTGCCTTGGTAAACGTGATGGCTGAAATTTTACTGATATCAATCCCTGCCTCCACCATGGCAACCATGCGGTTTACCAGCATCGTTGTCTTGCCGCTTCCCGCACCTGCTTCCACAAAAAAATTCCGATTGATTTCAGAAACAATTCGTTCTCTTGATAAGCTGTCTTTTTCCAAATTGGTCATCCGACTGTCCTCCTAAAGAATCCCGCAAACGCTTATATATGCACAATTTTCACAGGGACTGTCCCCGTTTTGTCCTTCGCTTTTCGGATTTGCGCAGGGAAAATTTCCGGTCGTCATTCCGCTCTTGAACCGGGAAAGAATTTCGAAAAGTTCCCTCTTTTTATTCTCATCGTAAACGCATGGAATCACATCACCCGTTCTGATATAACGGAATTCGATTCCGGAAATCGTAACCGGATTCTCCTTATGTTCCATCAGATATGCATAAATCAGACCCTGCAGACAGCTTGCGGCATCGTCCTTTTTATGTTCCATATTGCGTCCCGTTTTATAATCCACAATCAGCCCGGTCCCGTCCTCCAGCATCTCGACTCTGTCCGGCCGGCCGGTAAGCGTTATTCCCGACTCATGGAGCCTGGTGATTTCCTCTTCCGCGAAAACAACTTCCCTGTGTGGATCCTTCCGGTAAGCATTCTGCATCATACTGATAAACTCGTATCGCTCCGCCCCTGCATCAACACCGACCAGCGGCGGATGCATCTTAATATAATCATCAAACGCCGCATAAGAAGCATCTAAAAATTCCTGCCCGCTTAAATCGGAATTTGCAAGCCTCTCCATCAGCGAGTGAGCCAGAATACCGCAGTCGGCCGCCGACATGATTTCAAAGGGATCACTCCACCGCTCCTCCGGAATTTTTAAAATATGTTTCAGTGCAAAAAGACGTGCACACTTAAAATAATTGCTTATCGCAGTCGGCGAATACGCATCGCCCACAGGCATGGGAACCTCTTCCGAAGCGGGCGGAATATAAGACGGCACGATACTCTTTCCTTCGTTGTACGCCAGCCCGATTTCCCTTCCGTTATTGATTTTCGGTTCAAAATAGCCGGTTACGGAAATCTCCTTTTCCAGCTGTTCATCGGTGGCTTTTTCCCCGTACTCCTTACGGAAAATTTCGTAAATCAGGGAAGACGCGTTCTCCCGTTTCAGTTCCGCAACATTAAGCCCCGCGTAGGAAAGGAAAATCCTGCAGTCGAGTGCCGAGGCCAGTTCCACGAGTTTCATCATCTGATTTTTACGTTCCAGGACTCTTCCTTCCGAAGTGTAACGTACGCTTTCTTTTCCGAAATTTACAAGATCGGTGTCAAGAAGCAGATAATTTTCCTTCGGCGAGCCGGGAAATTTCAGTGCGGAAAGACCCGCAATGCAGAGATTTTTCCGGATGGAAGAAAATGCCTTCGACACGGTTGTCACGTGAAGTGCACCCTCTCTCATGCTCTGGATGCATACCGCGTGGCTTAAGACACTTTTGATGATGTCGTCGGTGCTTTGCTCAATACCCGAATTCCGGATGGCTTTCAGCTCGTTGTAGATGACTTCAAGCGCGGACCGGTCGAGACTTCTTAAAAGTTCCGCATTTTTTTTGCCGCTGAAAGTACGCACAAATGCATACTTTAAAATAAATTCCTCGACCGGCAGGGAAAATTCCTCCGCCGCCCTTTCAAGAAGCGGAATGCATTCCTGCTGTTCTTTCGTTTTTTTGTATTCATCGCTTCCTTCCGGCAGGCTTTCAAGGCCGTTCTGAAGCGACTCCTTCAGTGCACCCAGACGCTCCTTATTTTCCTCACGGTTATTTGTAAAACGGATTTTTCCAAGCAGTCGGAAGAAAAGGGTTTTGTTTTTTTCAACATCGTTTTCGGAAGAGGCGGAAACCACCTTCCAAAAATCCCTGCGGTTAAACACGCCGGAATTCATCATTCTTTTTAGCGCTTCTTCCCCGAAAAATCCGCCCGTCATCCAGTGATAATAATCCACTAAAAGTTTGGCAGGGTTCGCGTTCATAATCGGAATGCCGCAGCCGAACGTGACCGGAATATCGTACAGAAGTGCATAATCAAAGAAAAGCTGTGAGTATGTGGTAAGATCCGTAATGACAACGGTATACTTGTCCAGAAAATTTTCCCCCGCACCGTTTGATTGTGTCCCGTCAGCGGCATCGTTTGATTGTTTTTCGTCAGCGGTGTCGTTTTGTGTGTTTTCACGCGAATAAATATCCGTGAGAATCGTTTCTGCTTCATTCGCGGCACCATAGCATTTGCGGATTAGCTCCGTATGTACCGGCAGTTCCTCTCTCCCGAAAAGTTCCCTGATGCAGACGGTCCTAAAATTACCGCCGGAAGCTTTCTTAAGAAGCGCTGATTCCAGCGGACTTGCGGGATATTCTTCCAACACGGCAAATTCAGCATCGATGACTTTGCAATTTTCAAGAGCATAACGAATAAATGAAATTCTGTCGAAAACCCCGTCACTTTTCAGTAACTGAGTGTATTTTTGACAGACAGAATAAAGGGCTTTGTTTTTTTCCTGAAAAACACCCTTTTCCAGAATGGATTTGATTTTTCCTTCATCGACGGAAAGGCTTCGCATCTGACGGATTGCGTTGGAAATCTCGATTACGTCATTGTATGTGACCTTTCCGAAATAAGTTTCTCCCGCAAGCGCTTTCACGATGTAAACGCGTTCTTCCGTTGCATCGATAAAGCCTTCTTTTACCGTAACACCTGACTTCGTCAGCACGTAACGGGCAAGTTCGATTGCGGAAAAAATTCGTAAATTGAAACTGTTAACGCCATGCCCGGCGAGGCTTTTTAAAAGTTCACTGCCGCCTGCTCCGTTGGCGAGTATGATTCGTTCTTTCATGATAACCCTCCGCTCCTTTACAACAACAATTTTATTATATCAAAATTTGTCTTAAAAAGGGGTGAAGAGCCTTTATTTCATGTTTTTTATTTCGTGTTTTTTATTTCCCTTTTCCGGTTTTTTTAATCTCCCAGATACTTCAGCAAATCACCATTGGTAAGCTGAATCGTAACATCGGACGGATACGGCGGCATGAAGGACACGCAGGTGCAGGGATTTTCCTTTTCCTTCCGTACGTTTTTGTCTGCAGGGGATGTGAATTCCACCGTAACGATCATATTATTCTGAGCATCCGCCTCAATGTTTACCACTTTTACACCGTATCCCGTAGTCTTTTTTTCTCCGCTGGTGATAAAAAACATATACGGAGCATTCTCTTCTTCCAGCGTATCAATATAATAACCTGCTGTTTTGCTTTTTCTGAAGTAGCCTGCATCCGGCGTAATTTTATACTCGATTCCGTTAATTGTGCCTTTTTCCGGAAACGGCTGCTGATAGGTTACAGCCGTCTGCTGCCCGGCATTATTAGTGCATCCGGTTAAACAGAATACAAGAATCACAAGTAAAACAACGCTGATTACGGATTTTTTTGACATTTTTATTTCCTCCTGTGTGGGTTTTATGCTTTTCTGAATTAAGATACGAATCAACTTCGGAAATTTATGGTTTTTTGGGGACTGTCCCTTTAGGTTACTCCGGGGAC
>JAILAD010000011.1 GCA_024681795.1 Lachnospiraceae bacterium
CTTGTATTAAAGGGACTTTGGAAGGGATTTAAGAAATCTTACCTTCCCTTCATAAAGTAGTGATAAAAAAGCATTGCAAGATATGCAATTCTGTTATAAAGTATTAAACGACTGACGCGTTCGGACAGGATATTGTCCGGATGGGTCTTCTTATAGCGCATACCAAAAGGTATCCGCGAAATAGGGGAAGGAAATAAAAGTAAAGGAATTCGGAAAGTAAAATGGCCAAGTATTTAGTTATTGTGGAGTCACCTGCCAAGGTGAAGACAATCAAGAAATTTTTGGGAAGTAACTACGAGGTTATCGCAAGCCAGGGGCATGTAAGGGATCTGCCGAAGAGTACTCTGGGAATTGATGTAGACAATGATTTTGAGCCGAAGTATATCACAATCCGTGGCAAAGGTGACGTGGTTTCGGCACTCAGGAAAGAAACGAAAAAAGCAGAGAAAATTTATCTCGCAACCGACCCGGACCGCGAAGGAGAAGCAATTTCCTGGCATTTGTATGAAACACTGAAAATGCAGGATAAGAAGGTATATCGTATTACCTTCAATGAAATCACGAAAAATGCGGTTAAGGAGTCTTTAAAGAACGCAAGAGAAATCAATATGAATCTTGTGGATGCACAGCAGGCGCGCCGGGCTCTCGACCGTATCGTGGGTTATAAAATCTCCCCGGTACTTTGGGCAAAGGTGAAAAGAGGATTGTCTGCCGGCCGTGTACAGTCCGTAACGCTTCGTATGATCTGTGACCGGGAAGATGAAATCAATGCGTTTATTCCGAAGGAATACTGGTCACTCGGCGCGGAATTTTCCATAAAAGGAGAGAAGAAGCCTCTTATTGCATCTTTTTACGGGACGGAAGATGCCAAAATGGAGCTGAATTCCAAAGAGGATGTGGATAAGGTCATAAACGGCTGCAAGAACGCGAATTTTGAAATTCTCGATGTAAAGACAGGAAAGCGTACGATTAAGTCACCGCTTCCTTTTACAACATCCACACTTCAGCAGGAAGCAAACAAGACGCTCGGATTTGCAACCGCAAAGACCATGCGTATCGCGCAGCAGTTATACGAAGGTGTTGAAATCAAAGGCGAGGGAACCGTTGCATTCATCAGTTACCTGCGTACCGATTCCACCCGTGTTTCCGAAGAAGCCAAAACGATGGCGGAGAAGTATATCAGTGCCAGATACGGTAAGGATTACTGCATTGAAGAAGGAAAGGAAAAGAAGGAAGAGAAACGTATCCAGGATGCACACGAAGCCATTCGTCCGACCGACATTGAAAGAACACCGGAATCCGTTAAGAATATTTTATCGAGAGACCAGTACAGATTATACCAGCTTATCTGGAAACGTTTTACCGCAAGCAGAATGGCGGCTTCGATTTTTGAAACCGTTGCGGTAAGGATTAAGGGAAACGAATATGTTTTCCGTGTCAGTGCATCGAAGGTTGCCTTTGACGGTTACAGAAGCGTATATGCTTCCGATGAGGATGAAAAGGCAGAGAGCAATGCACTTTTAAATTCCATTACGAAAGATACCAAAGTAAAATTCGAGAAATTCGATTCGGAGCAGCATTTTACACAGCCTCCGGCACATTTTACCGAGTCCAGTCTCGTTCGTGCAATGGAAGATGCCGGAATCGGCCGGCCTTCCACCTACGCACCTACGATTTCCACGATTATGGGCAGACACTATGTGGTAAAAGAAAACAAAAATCTTTATGTGTCCGAGCTCGGCGAGGTGGTAAACAATCTGATGAAGGAGTCTTTCCCGGTAATCGTGGATACGGAATTTACCGCCAATTTGGAAGCACTTCTCGATAAAGTGGAAGAGGGAAGCGTGCAGTGGAAGACGATTATCCGCAATTTCTATCCCGATCTTGATGAGGCGGTAAAGATTGCGGAAGAAAACCTGGATAAAATACATGTCGCAGACGAAGAATCCGATGAGGTATGTGAGCTCTGCGGACGCAGGATGGTTTATAAATACGGCCCGCACGGCAAGTTCCTTGCATGCCCCGGGTTCCCGGAATGCCGCAATACCAAGACGATTCTTGTACGGATCGGTGTCAGCTGTCCGAAATGCGGTAAGGATATTGTGGAGAGAAAAACCAAGAAAGGCCGCAGATATTACGGGTGCGAGGGTGCTCCCGAGTGTGATTTTATGAGCTGGCAGAGACCGTCCGATAAGAAATGTCCGAAGTGTGGTAATGTGCTGGTTGCAAAGGGAAATCAGCTGGTATGTGCCACCGTTGGGTGCGGATATGCGGAAGCGAAGCCGGCGGGGAAGACTTCCGAAGGATAATGCCGGCAGTTCGGGAAAACTGTCTGTGAGAATTGGAGAATTCTATGGGAAATGTTCAGTTGCTTGACAGAACCAGAAAAATTGCCAGGTTACTGCATGAAAATAACGAAGGAAAAGTTTTATTTGATGATATCTGCAGAGTAATCTGCGACTGTATGGCGGTCAATTGCATAGTTCTTTCGAGAAAAGGAAAGATTCTCGGAATCCAGTCGACGGAAGGACTTGCGGAAATTGTTGAACTGCTTGGTTCCAAAGTGGGTGATCTGGCGGATTCCGAATTGAACGACCGCTTTTTGGAAATCCTTTCCACCAAGGAAAACGTGAATCTGGAGACCCTTGGATTTGATACATCAAAAGTGCCGCAGTACAGAGGCCTCGTGACCCCGATTCTGGTGGCGGGGGACCGGCTCGGAACGCTTTTCATGTACAGGGAGTCCGGGGAGTTTGATATCGATGACATCATTCTCTGCGAATATTCCACGTCCGTAATCGGTCTTGAGATGCTTCGTTCCGTATCGGAAGAGATTTCTGAAGAAAATCGCCGCATACAGGGTGTGAAATCAGCGATATCCTCACTTTCTACATCCGAATATGAGGCAATCGTGCAGGTGTTTGAAGAGTTAAACGGAATGGAAGGAATTCTGGTCGCAAGTAAAGTGGCGGACCGTTTGGGAATTACCCGTTCCGTAATCGTAAATGCTCTGAGAAAACTGGAAAGTGCCGGAGTAATCGAGGCAAAATCTTCCGGCATGAAGGGAACCTATATTAAAGTAATGAATGACGCGATTTTTGATGAGATCGGGAAAACATAAAGAGGAGAATGCTTATGAAGAAAGGCATTTTAATCGTTGATGATGCGGCATTTATGCGCATGGTGATAAAAAATATCCTGACAAAAGCGGGATATGAGGTGGCAGGTGAGGCATGTGACGGAAAACAGGCCGTCTCGATGTATCAGGAACTGAAACCTGCACTTGTTCTTCTGGATATTACCATGCCGGAAATGGACGGCATTGAAGCTCTGAAGAAAATTATCGACGCCGATTCCTCGGCGAAGGTTGTTATGTGCTCTGCCCTCGGGCAGTCCTCAATGTTAATTGAGGCACTTCAGGCAGGAGCAAAGGATTATATTGTGAAACCGTTCCAGCCGGACCGTGTACTGGAGGCGGTTGAAAAAGCGATGAAGTAAACCCTCCTGCGGCAATTGCGTTGCAGAGGGGTTTTGTTGTTTTGAATGAGTACAAAAGGCAGTCGAAAGGATGAGGATACATGAGTGATACAATTGTCGTAATTGCATCCTCCACGGGAGGACCGGCGGCGCTGATGCAGGTTCTGCCTCATTTACCGGAAGATTTTCCCTGCCCGGTCGTTGTGGTACAGCATATCTGGCCGGGATTTTCCGAAAGCCTGACCGACAGCCTGAAAGAAAAATGCATTCTTCCGGTGCATCCGGCAACGGAGGGACATTTGATAGAGAACGGAAATATTTATGTTGCTTTTTCCGAACATCATATCAAAATCAAAAAAATGCCTGCACATCATCATGTTTTTTTTTATTCGGAGGAAGAAACGAAGAGGGGCAGTGCAAAACCGAGTGCGGATATTTTATTGGAATCTCTTGCGGATTCCGGTTATGCAAACGTTTTGGCAGTGGTTCTGACCGGAATGGGAAGCGACGGAACAAAAGGAATCATCGGGCTTTCAAAGAAAAAGAGGGTGCATGTTCTTGCGCAGGATGAGGAATCCTGTGTGGTTTACGGAATGCCGGGAGCGGTTGCGGAGGAATACGGGGACTGCGAGATTGTGGAGCTTTCGAAGATGGCCGGGCGGATTTCTGAGTGCGTGAAGATGCCGGACGAATAAAAGAAATACGAATGAAATCAAAGTACGAATAAAAACGAAGTAAAAAAGCACGGGAAAGTACGATTAAAATAATAAGTAATAATAAAAAAGCGTTATATATGCTGCCTTGGAGGGTGGAAGGAAATGGATGTCAGCCAGTATCTGGAAATCTTTATTGATGAAGCAAAAGAGCATCTGGAAAATTTAAATACGCAGATTATGAATCTCGAGCAGGACGGTGAAAATATGGACACCATCAACGAGATTTTCCGTGCTGCCCACTCTTTAAAGGGGATGTCGGGAACGATGGGCTTTAAGAGAATGCAGACACTGACGCATGACATGGAGGATGTTTTCTCCAAGGTGCGTGACGGAAATATCGCTGTCGATACCGATATGGTGGACATTCTGTTTCAGTGTCTGGATGCATTGGAAGCGTATGTTGCGAACATCACGGAAACGGCAGATGAAGGCGACAATGATAATGCGCATCTGATTAAGGCGCTGGGAGAGATTCTGGAAAAAGGTGCCGCATCAGAAGGCGGTCCTTCGGAAAAAGGTGAAGGCGGTAGCGATGCAGCCGGCGGAAATGAGGAAGCGGTTTCATCCGGAGAAGGAAAGCATAAATGGAAACAGATTAAAATCGGAAAAGTGGAGCAATCCGCGATAGAAGATGCGGTGAAAGAGGGACTGAATGCCTTCGGTATCAGTATTTTTGTGCAGGAATCCTGCCTTTTGAAGGCCGCAAGGGCATTTCTGGTTTTCCGTGCCATGGAAGAACTCGGGGAGGTGATTTTATCCGTTCCGAGCGTACAGGACATTGAGGATGAGCGTTTTGACAGGGATTTCAGCGTGATTTTCCTGACGGACCAGCCGCTTGAAAAGGTTCTGGATGCGGTCAAAAACGTATCCGAAATCGAAGACGCGGTCGGAGACAAAGTGACCTTTAACGAGGCCGGAGAGGAAGACGGACAGGGCGCAGAAGCCGGTGCCGCAGCAAAGGATTCTGACGCAGCTTCAAAAGACAAGGGCACGGGGGCGGCCGGAAACACCGCAGGAAAGAATGCGCAGGCCGGAAAGGGCGCAGGAGGCAAGACGGAAGGAAAGAAGGCCATGGGAAAACCCGTGGTAAACCGTACCGTCCGTGTGGATATTGAAAAACTGGATTCTTTAATGAACCTGGTCAGCGAGCTGATTATTTCCAAAAACTCGCTTGTCAGTGTTGCAGAGACGGAAATCGGTGCGAGTTCGCTTGCGTTTAACGAGCAGATTGAATATCTGGAATCCGTTACCACGTCGCTTCACGAGTCCGTTATGAAGGTCCGCATGGTGCCGATTGAATCGGTTGTCACCAAGTTCCCGAGGATGATTCGTGATCTTTCGAAAAAACTTGATAAAAAAATGGAATTATATATGACCGGTGAAGATACCGAACTTGACCGTACCGTGGTGGATGAAATCGGCGATCCGCTGATGCATCTTTTGCGTAACTCCGCAGACCACGGACTGGAAAGTGCCGAGATTCGGGCAAAACGCGGAAAACCCGAGGTCGGATCGATTTTTCTGGATGCTTATCAGGACGGTAACAATGTCGTGATTGAGGTCCGTGATGACGGAAACGGAATCGATGTCGAGGCGGTTAAGAGAAAGGCGGTCGAAAAGGGTAAAATAACGCAGGAACAGGCGGATGCCATGTCGGAAAAAGAGGCAATAGATTTGCTGTTCCAGCCGAGCTTTTCAACCGCAAAGCAGGTGTCCGACATTTCGGGACGCGGCGTCGGGCTGGATGTTGTAAAGAGTAAAATCGAGTCGCTTTCGGGAGAAGTGGAAGTCAGAACCAAACTCGGTGAGGGCAGTACATTTACAATCCGTCTTCCTTTGACGCTGGCCATCATTCAGACACTGATGGTTATCGTCGGCGGCGAAAAATATGCGATTTCCCTAGGTTCCATCCAGACGATTGAGAACATTCCGGTCAGCGAGGTGAAGACCGTGCAGGGCAAGGAGGTAATATATCTTCGCGGTAATGTGATTCCGCTCGTGCGGTTAACAAAGGAACTGGATGTGGAAAGCCTGAATGCGCCGGATGCGGATTTGCTTGTCCTGATTGTCAAGAAGGGCGACCGGTATGCAGGTATCGTGGTGGATGAGTTGATCGGACAGATGGAAATCGTAATCAAGAATATGGGTAAATTTATCGGCAAGAGCAGATTAATCAGCGGAGCAACGATTCTCGGAAACGGTGAGGTTGCGCTGATTCTGGATGCAAATGCGCTGATTTAGGGGATTGATATGGCTAACGAAGGACTGATAAAAACTTTAGCGGAAGAACAAAATGACAGAATTCAGTTTGTGAAGATTCGCCTGGGGGCGGAGTGGTACGGTATTTCCATCGGAATAGTGGAAAATATCGTAAGAATGCAGCGCATCACGCGTGTGCCGGGTGCGGAATCCTATATCAAGGGCGTTATCAACCTGCGCGGCAAAGTAGTGCCGGTAATGAGCCTTCGTCTGAAAATGGACATGGAGGAAGGTGAAATTCTTCGTTCCACCCGAATTATTATTCTCCGGATTGACGGGGATGAGGTAGGAATGATCGTGGATGAGGTCAGGGAAGTTGTGACGCTTACCGCCGAAGACATCGAGGAAGTATACCGGGATTCAAAGACCGTGAATTCGGGATTTGTATTCGGAATAGGAAAAATCGGGAATGATCTGATTTCACTTCTGGATATGTATGAAGTGCTCGGAGTGAAAAACGCATAGACAAAAGATGCATAGAAAAAAGATGTATAAAAAAAGACGGGATTTGTAACAAAAGCAGGAGAGACGAATGTCGAAAATTGATTTTAATCAGGACAATGAGGAATATTTTGATGTATTAAGGGAAATCGGAAACGTGGGCGCATCCAATGCATCCGCTGCTTTGGCACAGCTCCTTGGGAGACGTGTGGAGGTGCATGTGCCGAAAGTAAAACTGCTTGATTTTCAGGAAATCGGAAAAGCAATAGGCGGAGAAGAACAGATTATGACCGGTATTTATCTTCGCGTGGAAGGGCAAATCAACGGCAGTATGCTTTTGCTGCTCAAAAAACAGGCGGCTGCAAGGGTTGCAGGGATTTTACTCGGGGATCCGGACAGGGATCCGAAGGCAGAACTTACGGAGATAGAGTGCTCGGCGCTTTCCGAGGTCGGGAATATTGTAACGAGTGCGTATTTAAACGCGATTTCAACACTGACCGGGCTTAAGACACTGCCATCCGTACCGTCTTTGTGTGTGGATATGGCGGGAGCGATTCTTTCCGTACCGGCGATTGAGTTCGGAATGATGTGTGATAAATTACTGTTGATCGAGAACCGCTTTTCCGGAACAACGGACGGGTACCTTGTGCTTGTGCCGGACATTGATTCGTATGACAGGATGCTCGAAGCACTGGGGATGTAGGAAAACGGTTATACGAAATAGTTTTTTGAAGAGAAACGAAAACAGGGTATCGGAAAATAATACAGAGCAATTGAAGAAATGGAAGTAATTAGAGTCGGAATGGCAGAATTGAAGATTTGCAAAGCACCGAAGGCGCTGACCACAATCGGTCTGGGCTCCTGTGTCGGCATTTGCCTTTGGGATACGTCCGCCGGTGTAGGGGGGCTGGCTCATATTATGCTTCCGGACAGCACGAAGATCCGCAGGAATGACAATATTTATAAATTCGCGGATACCGCGATTGATGAACTGATTACCCGTATGGTGGCAGCGGGGGCCAATCGTTACCGCATTAAAGCGAAAATCGCAGGCGGTGCGCAGATGTTTGCATTCCAAAGTAACAGCGATGCGGTTTGCATCGGGCAGCAGAATGTGGAAGCCGTGAAGAATAAACTGAAGAAGGAGAATATTCCGATTTTGGCGGAGGATTGTGGCGGTAGCCACGGAAGGACAATCGTGTTCTATCCGCAGACCGGAAAGCTGTCGATTAAGGCGTTTGATAAGCCGGAAGTGATTATCTAGGGTAATTTGATTCTATTAGTACAATTGCGCTTTTCAATTGAATTTGATATATAGGTTCCTGTCAGATTTTTCTATGCAATAATTATTGGTTATGTATTGTTTATGGAACAATTTTACATAATGTAATAAAAACGGAGGAGGTTACGTTTATGAAAAAAGTGAAACATTGGTTATGGGCATTTTTAATCCTGTTGGCTGCGTCGTTGACAGGATTTTTTTATATGCCCGTAAAAGCGGCGGGGGATGTCGTAATTAATTCGACAAATTTTCCGGATGATAATTTCAGGATTTTTATTACCAGATTTGATTCTGATGGTAGTGGTACGCTTACTGCTGCGGAAATCAAAAATATCAAAGAAATCGATTGTTCTTACAAACAGATTTCAAGTCTGAAGGGAATCGAATATTTTACTGCGCTGAAAAGTCTTGATTGTGATGGAAATCAACTGACATCGCTTGATTTAAGCAAGAATACGGCATTGACATGGCTCGAATGTGGCGCTAATCAACAATTAAATTCAATTGATCTCAGCAAAAATACAAAATTGACTCATCTTTCCTGCTGGGGAAACGGAATGACGAAACTTGACGTCAGCAAGAATACAGCGTTGACCTATTTATATTGTTCTTCAAATCAGCTTACTTCTCTGAAGTTAAGTAATAATACGGAATTAAAAACTTTAAACTGCAGTTTTAATAAGCTGACCAAACTTGACCTGAGTAAAAATATTAAATTAAATGAAATTAACTTCACCTGTAATTCAATGACTACTCTGAATGTCAGTCAGAATACGGCCTTAACCATTCTGGAATGTTCATCCAATCAATTGACCAAACTGGATGTGAGCCATAATACCAAATTAAAAATATTGAATTGTGGCAGTAATAATGCGTTGACAACACTGGATCTTAGTAAAAACACAGCATTGCAGACTCTTGGTTGCTCTAAGGATCCCTATTCAGATGGGTTCAAACCAATGACCAAGCTTGACGTTAGCAAAAATGTCGCTCTGACATCTATTGGTTGCTGGGGTGTAGGTCTGACTGAATTGAATGTAAGCAAAAATACCAAATTAAAGGAACTTGAATGTGGACATAATAATATTTCCGCTTTGGATGTGAGTAAAAATACTGCATTGACAACACTTGGATGTAGCGGTAACCAACTTACTGAACTGAATGTAAGAAAAAATATGGCGCTGACAAATCTTTCGTGTTCCAGCAACAGACTTACCGAACTGGATGTAAGTAATAATACACAGCTGAAAGACCTTGAATGCGGGAATAACCAGCTGACTAAACTGGATGTGACAATGCTGACTAAATTGGAGATATTATGGTGTTACTCCGATAATCTGAAAACATTGGATATCAGAAAGTGTACCGCATTAAAGACACTTGAATGTAATAACAATCAACTTACCGGATTAAACCTGAGTAAAAATACGGCTCTGACTTATGTGAATTGCGGTTATAATCAGCTTACAAACCTGGATGTAAGCAAAAATACCGCCTTAATAGCAATTGAATGCAGTAACAATAAATTAACTGATTTGGATTTAAGTAAAAATACGGAACTGCAAAGGCTCACCTGCTATGGAAACCAGATTAAAACGCTTAATATAAAAAATATTTCGCACCTGAGTGATGCATTTAATTTCGGAACGAAGAAAGAAATTGATTATTATACCGGTAAATATATTGAATATTTATTTGATTCATATTATTGGCTTCGTGTTGATAAGAAATTAAAAATAACTGCAGCAGAGGCGTTAGCGCCGATTCCGATTAAATTAAGTGTCGAAAAAAACGGTGGCGTTAAAATCACATGGGATACATACAGTAAGGCAGTCAGCTATTGGGTTTACAGAAAATCCGAAAACGGGACATGGAGTATTGTGGGTTCAACTTACAATTTGACGTTTACAGATACTCAATATGCTAAACCGGGTGATCCGAATACCTATACCGTTATTCCTATTTCATCGGACGGAAAAGAACTGGCGGGTTACGGGGACGGTACAAGCATTACCTACACAACGGATTCGGTGGAAATAACAGTTGCAAACAAAGCTGCAGGCGTTAAGCTTAGTTGGAGCAAGGTGGATAATGCGGCGAAATACCGGATTTTCCGTAAAACGTCGGGAGATTCCTGGGAGAAACTTGCTACTACCACATCTCTTAATTATACGGATAAGAAGGCGGTTTATTCCGAAACCTATATTTATTCCGTAAGGGCAATGACAGCGAAAGGCAATTATATTAATAAATATGGCAACGGAACAAAGATTACACGTATCGTTTCCGCACCGAAGCTTACATTGACCAACGTGGAAGAGGGCATTGAAATCAGCTGGAGCGCAATGACCGATGCAGCAAAGTACAAAGTATATGTAAAGAATGATTCCGGAAAATGGACGAGACTTAATACAGTAAGCAGCACGTCCTATACGGATACAACTGCCGTAAACGGTAAGACTTACACATATTCTGTTATCGGCTGTGATGCTTCAGGTAATGCCATGAATGAAAATGGGGACGGATACGAGATTATCCGAAATGATGCATTTGTAAAACCTAAAGCAGAAAGCACCACGGACGGAGTTTTACTTTCCTGGGATGCCTTTGCGGGAGCAGCGAAGTATCGTGTTTATCGTAAAGACGCATCCGGTAAGTGGGTAAAACTGAAGATGGTAACCGAGCTTCAATATGTGGATGCCGATGCGACGGTAAATGCAAAGAATGTCTATGCGGTATTGGCAGTCGACGGAGACAATAATGTTTTAACCGGATACGGAAAAGGAAAGAGCATTAAGTTTGTGATTCCACCCACACCTGTTGGATATACCATTAAGAGTGCAAGCGTCAGACTTGACTGGAGCGCTGTTGTACAGGCGGAGAAATACCAGGTATACAGAAAGACCAAATCCACTGACTGGGCTAAATTGGGGACAACAACAGGTCTTTCATACAATGATAAGACCGTGGAATCCGGAAAGAATTATTATTATTCCGTTATAGCAATTGATGCGAAAGGAAAGGCACTGAATGATTACGGCGAGGATATTTTAGTTAAATTCAGGTCAACGAATGTAAATGCATTTGCGGAAGTGATTCCGGAAGAACTTGAAGGATCAGGAATTGCTGAAGAAACCGAGGCGGTAGTTGAAGAAGAAACCACTGAAGAGGATGAAGATGTAGTTGAGGAAGAGACTTCCGAGGAAGAAGGATCCGAAGAGGATGTTATCGAGGAAGAAGGATCCGAAGAGGATGTTATCGAGGAAGAGACTTCTGATGAAGAAGGATCCGAAGAGGATGTTATTGAAGAAGAGACTTCTGAAAGTGATGCAACTGTTATAAATGAAGATACAGTTGAAGAAGAGATTTTGGAGTAATCTCAGGTAATTGAGTAATAATTAGAAGGTGGCTTAGGCCACCTTCTTTTATTTAGCTACATTAAAAAATGGTTTACAATAGTAACAATATTATGTAAAATAGAAACTTAAGGAAATACTGTTCCTAAAAGCAAGCAAAATCGTATGCGAAAGGAATTCATTAAGGAAGATGAACATAGTATTTATTATCATTATGGTGGTTGGAATTCTGCTTTTTGCAGCCAGTTATTTTGTTCCGTCGGAAGAGGATGAAACAAAGTCATTGAGTTTGCAGGGCAATTCCGTACCGGAGAAAGAAACGGTTACCGGGACGGAAGGAAAGAATTCCGGAAACAAGGCGGTATCCGGGAACGCGGGTGAAAGCAAAAGCGGAACCGATGCAATTGAAGCGGCGAAGAAGAAGGCCAGAGAAGCAATCCAGGACGATTATAAATATGATCTTCACCTGACCGACAGTACAAACAGAACCGTTGAGGAACTGGAGCATGATCTTTTAAGCGGTCTGAATCTGGATGACAATGTTCCGGCTGAAACTGCCGGTGCTTCGACAAAAACATCCGGCGCCTCAAAGACTGCTGCTGCGAAAACGAATTCTTCCAAACAAAACGGTTCCGGAAAAAAGGGAAGCGGAAAGAAGAAAAATGCACCGAAGAATGACAGATATGATGATTTATTGTATGTAGATGAAGAATCAGCTGCTTCAAAGGATGCGGACAAAACCGTGGAGAATGTGGTAAAGTCAACATCTTCAAATTCGAATAAAAATACCGGAAATACGAATTCAAATAAATCTCAGTCCTCCAAAAACGGAAAGAAAGGGAAAAAGAAGTGAAACTTAAATATTTATTGCGCGGTATCGGAATCGGAGTTTTTACAGCAGGACTTGTTGCTTTTCTGGTAACGCTAGGCGGCGGTAAAATGTCCGATGAAAAGGTAATTGAAAGAGCAAGAGAACTCGGATACGAGAAAGAAGAGGATATTCTTGCACGTATAAACGGAAATGATATTGTAAAATTAACGGAGGACACTCCGATAAATGCTACCGAAACTTCCGAGAAGGAAAAGGCGGTTGTGGAAGAAATTTTACCCGGCGGAGTAAAGACTTCCGAAGAAAATACCGAGCAGGTAAGTTCCGAGAAGACCTCCGAAGATACGGAAGCTGCAAAGAAGGCTGAAGAAGAAGCGGCAAAGAAGGCCGAGGAAGAAGCGGCAAAGAAAGCTGAGGAAGAAGCGGCAAAGAAGGCTGAGGAAGAAGCAAAGAAGAAAGCGGAAGAAGAGGAAGCGAAGAAGAAGGCCGAGGAAGAAGCAAAGAAGAAGGCTGAAGAAGAGGAAGCGAAGAAGAAAGCCGAGGAAGAAGCAAAGAAGAAGGCTGAAGAAGAGGAAGCAAAGAAGAAAGCGGAAGAAGAAGCGAAGAAAAAGGCAGAAGAGGAACTTGCGAAGAAGCAGGCAAACGGAGAGACGGTTACCATTACCGTAAAATCCGGACAGTTTTCCGAAACCGTTGCAAAGATGTGTAAAGATGCAGGTCTTGTTGCGGATGCGGGCAAGTTTGATAAATACCTTTGCGATAACGGATATTCCGGAAGAATCAGTGTCGGCGATCATGTGATTGCAAAGGGCGCCAGCGAGGAAGAAATTGCGAAGGCGCTTTGTAAATAAGTAAGATGTAAATAAGTAAGATATCATAAAAAAAGCCTTGCGGAAGGGCTTTTTTTATGTTAAAATTCGAATGTTGCACAAAACACACGTATGTGATATGCCGGAGTTGGTGCGGATGACCGAAGAATCGGAAATAACGTGATTGCCCGGCGATACGCGACACATACGGAGGATGATTCGCAAACGGCTGTGATATAAACGGTATGTGCGAATCAAATAACCAAACGGAGGAAAAAAACATGAGCGTACTTTCAATGAAACAGTTACTTGAGGCAGGTGTTCATTTCGGACACCAGACGAAGAGATGGAACCCTAAGATGGCTCCGTACATCTTCACAGAGAGAAACGGAATCTACATTATCGACTTACAGAAGTCCGTAGGTAAAGTAGACGAAGCTTACAATGCAATGTCCGAAATTGCACAGGCAGGCGGAACCGTACTTTTCGTAGGTACCAAGAAGCAGGCACAGGATGCAATCAAGTCCGAAGCAGAGCGTTGCGGTATGTACTATGTAAATGAGAGATGGTTAGGCGGAATGCTTACCAACTTCAAGACCATCCAGTCCAGAATCGAGAGACTGAAAGCCATCGAAAAGATGAGCGAAGACGGAACTTTTGATGTTCTTCCCAAGAAGGAAGTAGCAGGACTTCAGAAGGAATGGGAGAAATTAGAGAAAAATCTCGGCGGTATCAAGAACATGACCCGTATTCCCGACTGCATCTTTGTAGTAGATCCCAAGAAAGAGAAAATCTGTATCGATGAGGCGCATACCCTCGGTATTACATTAATCGGTATTGCTGATACCAACTGCGATCCGGATGATTTGGATTATGTAATTCCCGGAAACGATGATGCAATCAGAGCGGTAAAACTGATTACTGCAAAGATGGCTGATGCAATTATCGAAGCAAACCAGGGTGAAGTAATGACCGATGAGGAAGCAGAGAGCGCAGAGGCAGATGCTGCAGCAGATGCAACAGAAGCAGGCGAGGAAGCATAATTATCCGGATATAGGAAATAATAAAAAGGAGAGCAAAAATATGGCAGCAATTACAGCCGCAATGGTAAAAGAGTTAAGAGAAATGACCGGTGCCGGAATGATGGAATGCAAGAAAGCATTAACCGAGACCGACGGAAATATTGAAGCAGCCGTTGATGTATTAAAGAAGAGCGGTGCAGCTAAAGTTGAGAAAAAAGCAAGCAGAATCGCTGCAGAAGGTATTGCAAGAGTTGCAATTGACGGCAATAACGCAGTAGTAGTTGAAGTAAACTCCGAGACAGACTTTGTTGCAAAGAACGAAGTATTCCAGGAGTTTGTACAGGATATCGCAAACAGAGCACTTGCTTCCGGATTAAACGGCGGCAAGGACGGAGAGGATGTAACAGCCCTTCTTGAGAGTGGTCTTCAGGAAGTTGTTGCGGAGAAAACTCTTCAGATTGGTGAGAAACTTTCCTTCAGAAGATTTGAGAAGGTTACCGGTGATACCGTTGCATCCTATATTCACGGCGGCGGAAAGATCGGTGTTCTGGTAGCAGCTGAAGGTGCAACAGGTGATGCCGTTAAAGAGGCACTTACCAATGTTGCAATGCAGATCGCGGCTATGAATCCTCAGTATATCGAAAGAAGCGACATCTCCGCAGAAGAGAGCGCAAAGTTAAAAGAAATCATCATTGACAGCGCATTGAACGATCCGTTCACCCTTCCGAAGCCGATTCTTCAGAAATTAATTGAGAAGGCAATTGTTGAGAAGACCTGGAGTGAAGAAGATATCGCAATTTACGAAGAGAAGAAGAGCAACATGAATTATCTTCCGAACTTCTTATCCGATGCAGCAAAGGCTGTACTTGCAAACCATGCTATGGAAGGCAAGTCCGATTATCTTGCAGACAAGATTTTCGGCGGCCTTGTAGAAGGACGTATTTCCAAGCATATGAAAGAAATCTGCTTGCTTGATCAGGTTTATGTAAAAGCAGAAGACGGAAAGCAGAGCGTCGGCCAGTACTTAAAGAGCGTTGACGGCAATATCAAAATTACCAAATTCGTTCGTTTCGAAGTAGGCGAAGGAATGGAAAAGAAGAACGAGGATTTCGCAGCCGAAGTTGCCAAGCAGATGAACGGCTAAGCTGAAATTTTTTAAAAATGTAGGGATTGGGGAGTGAGAAAAAATCACTCCCCTTTTTTATTTTTTTGTTTTTATTTGCGTGATTTTGTGGTAAAATAGATAAGCCTAACTCTGTCTGTTGTTCATGATTTGTTTAGGCGGATTTATGTGGATGAGCATTTGGAATTACCGTAATATATGGCAGAAGAAGTAAAAGTTACAATGGAAAATACCGATTCACCGGTTCAGACGGAACCGGAAGAATATACGGAAGAATATACGGAAACGCCCGAAAGATCGGAGTTTCGCAGGAAGCGCGTGAAAAGAATTAAACTGATTCTCGTGCTGCTTTTGATTGTCTTTTTGCTGATTCCGAATATTCTGTGCGGATTCTTATTATATCAGTTGTATAAGACCAACCGGAATATGGAAATTTTAAGGGAAGAAATCAAGATTTCCAAGATGGAAATCGAGAAAAAGAATCAGGAAGCCGCAGCAATGGCTGCAGCCGCCGAAAAGAAAATCAAAGAAGAAAAATACGGAACGCAGAATCTGGTGCAGCTTAATTTAAGCGACGAGGAAAAATATCCGAACAAGCAGCTGGTTTACCTGACATTTGATGACGGTCCGAGTAAATACACGAATGAAATTCTGGATATTCTGGATGAACACGATGCAAAAGCGACTTTCTTTGTTCTCGCAAAGGAAGGCTATGACGATGAATACAACAGGATCATCGACGAGGGACATACTCTTGCGATGCATTCGTATACCCATAAATACAGCGTAATTTACAGCTCTATGGAAAATTATAAGGAGGATGTAAATTCACTTTCCGATTTTCTGTTTGAGAAGACCGGAGTCCGGCCGAAATTTTACAGATTTCCGGGCGGAAGTTCCAATACGGTTTCAAAGATTAATATTCAGGATATGCTGCATTTCCTCGGAGAAGAGGGTTATGTACATTTTGACTGGAATGTAAGTTCCGAGGATGCTTCGCCGAAAATGCTTGAGGCATCCACGGTTGCAAGAAATGTATTAAACGGAATCGGAGAAAAGAAAGAATCGGTTGTTCTGATGCACGATTCGGCATCCAAGCGTTCTACCGTGGAAGCACTGCCCATTATTATCGAAACGCTTCAGCAGAAGGGTAACGTAGAATTTTTACCGATTACGGAAAATACGAAGCAGGTTTATCATGTTCGTGAAAAAACCGATGCGGAGAAGACGGAAGGCACCGGAAAAGCAGATAAAGAGAATGTGAAGGAAGAAACGGAAGAAACCGTAGAGGAATCCACTGAAATCGAATCCGATGTAACGAAAGTTGTTGACGAAGCGGTCAGTGAGGCATTAAGCGAAGAGGTTGCTGAGGCTTTGAGCGAAGCTGAGAAGTTAAGCGAAGAAGAGAATCAAAGCAAAGAAGAGAATCGAAGCGAAGAAGAGAATCAAAGAGAAGAACAGAATTAATTCATTAAAGAGAAAAATTGAAAAATAAAATAAAGGGGGATTGGCAGATGGGATTTTTCGGAGATTTAAAAGCCGACATTACGCAGGCCGTAGATGAGCTTACGGACGGAAGCGACGGAGAAGGCACCAGAAAAGAAAATACAAAGAAGGGCTTCGGAAGAAAGAATAAAAAGAATGCAGCCGTAAAAGTGACGGACATTAACACAACCGCGGATAATCTCTATCAGGCGGTGGATAACGGGGAAGACGAACGTTCCGAAACGGAAAAGGCACTCTGGGACGAAATCAGGGCGGATTTATCCGACGATGATAATAAAGAAAATGATTCCGTTCTGACTTCGGACGATGTTGTGGAAGAAATCGAAGAGATTCAGGAAACAGGCGAGGAAGAGCCTGAACAGAGTAACGTTGGAACCGGTTATCAGGGTGCGGCTATGGTAAATGTATTTCATAATACAATGAATACAGCAAGAACGGTAGATTTTTCCATTCCGGAAGATGAATTGTCCGATGAGGTCGGTGTCGTTACCGGAAGCATGACAGTACTCGGAAATATCTATTCTACGGGACATATGGAAATATTCGGAAACGTGGAAGGCGATGTGGAAGTAAACGGCTCTCTGCGTGTATGCGGCAGTATTACCGGAAATGTAAAAGCAAGTGAAATCATCATCGAATCCGGAAAAATCAAAGGCAACGTTACCTGTGCCACTGCGATTACCGTTTCGGAAGGAAGTGTAATCATAGGTCAGCTGATTGCGGCAGGAACGGGTGCGGTGATTGCCGGAGCAATCAAAGGGGATATCGATGTGCATGGCCCCGTTACGCTGGAAGCCACTGCAATTGTAAAAGGTAACATCAAATCCCAGAGTGTTCAGATGGCAAACGGTGCCATGGTCGACGGAATGTGTTCCCAGTGCTATTCCGAAGTGGATTTGAGTTCTTATTTTGACAATATGATTTAGGGAGAGAAGGCATGAAACGAATCATTGTAAAATTAAGCGGAGAGGCGCTTGCCGGTGACAAGCATACCGGATTTGACGAGGAAACCGTAAGAAAGGTTGCGGTTCAGATTAAGGAATTAATCGACGACAAATATGAAATCGGCATCGTAATCGGCGGCGGCAATTTCTGGAGAGGAAGAAGCAGTAAAAACATCGATCGAACCAAAGCGGACCAGATCGGAATGCTGGCAACGGTAATGAACTGTATTTATACTTCCGAAATTTTCCGTTCGGTCGGAATGAAAACGGATGTATTAACGCCGTTTGCGGTGGGAAGCTTTACGAATCTTTTCTCTAAAGATCTGGCAAATGAATGTTTTGAGGCCGGAAAAGTTGTATTTTTTGCAGGAGGAACGGGACACCCTTATTTTTCAACGGATACCGGTGTACTGCTTCGTGCAATTGAGGTCGATGCGGATGTGATTTTACTTGCAAAATCCATTGACGGCGTATATGACGCGGATCCGAATAAGGATGCAAATGCGAAGAAATATGACGAGGTTTCCATTCAGGAAGTCATCGACAAAAACCTTCAGGTTGTGGATGTTACGGCATCAATTCTTGCACGTGACAATGACATGGAAATGTATGTATTTTCCCTGAATGAGGAAAACAGTATTGTAAATACCGTGAAGGGCAATTTCCACGGAACCAGGGTTACGGTGTAGGTTTTAAAAGATGACGGCATTAAAACTGTGATGCAGGCATCGTTAAAAAATAAAACAAAATGCGTCTCACCGATGTAAAGGAGAGGGGCGAAAACGGGGAGGTTATTATGAACGAACAAGTAAAAACGTATGACGAGAAGATGAAAAAGACCTGTGACCATCTGAATGCAGATCTGGTTACAATCCGTGCGGGACGTGCAAATCCGCATATTCTGGACAAACTGGTAGTGGATTACTACGGAAGTCCGACACCGATTCAGCAGGTCGGCAACATTTCTGTTCCCGAGGCAAGAATGATTCAGATTGCACCCTGGGAAAAGAGCATGATTAAGGCAATTGAAAAGGCAATTCTTGCATCCGATATCGGAATTACTCCGAGCAATGACGGAACCGTAATCCGTCTTGTTTTCCCGGAGCTTACCGAGGAACGTCGTAAAGAACTTGTGAAGGACGTAAAGAAAAAAGGTGAAGATGCCAAGGTTGCAATCCGCAACATCCGCCGTGACGGAAACGAAGCATTCAAGAAACTTTCCAAGAACGGTGATATTTCCGAGGACGAAATCAAGGACATGGAAGACGATCTTCAGAAGAGTACGGATAAGTATATCAAAGAAGTGGATAAATCCGTGGAAGAGAAGTCCAAGGAGATTATGACGGTATAAAATAACTGCAACAGGTGGTTTGGTAATGAGCGAAGAAAAGAAGAAGGTTCCCGCTCACGTAGCGATTATTATGGACGGGAACGGAAGATGGGCAAAATCCAAGGGACTGCCGCGTACCATGGGACACGCAAAGGGTGCGCAGAATCTCGAGGATATGCTTTATATTGCGGATGAACTCGGAATAAAATACCTGACCGTGTATGCATTTTCCACGGAGAACTGGAAGCGCAGTGAGGATGAAGTCATGGCGCTTATGAACTTATTCCGTGAGTATCTGCGAAACGGTTTTAAGAAGGCTGCACGCAATAACGTACGCATCCGCGTAATCGGATATCGTCCCGGCCTTCCGAAGGATTTGCAGGACCTGGCAGACGAGCTGGAGGAATTTTCGAAAGACAATACCGGTCTGCAGTTTCAGATTGCCTTAAATTACGGCTCCCGGGATGAGATTACGAGAGCGGTGAAGCAGATTGCGGAAGATGTAAAGAACGGAAAAATTTCTCCGGAGGATATCACGGAGGATACCATTTCCAAACATCTTGATACCGCCGATATTCCGGATCCGGATCTGATGATTCGTACAAGCGGAGAGCAGAGACTGTCCAATTATCTGCTCTGGCAGCTTGCGTATACCGAGTTTTATTATACGGATACCCACTGGCCCGTATTCGGAAAGAAGGACCTGCAGGAAGCAATTGAGTGGTACGGTAATCGTGACCGCAGATACGGAAATGCCAAATAGTTACGAACAGGGTACTGACTGGACACAGATGCCGGCAAAAGTACAGATGCCGGCAGAATAAACGAAGGAAACCATAAGATAGCGATGCCTGAAAAAAACGATAAGAAACAAGCGATGAACAAATTTCTGACCCGCGTCATTTCCGGTGCTGTAATTCTCATTATTACGGTTGTTCTCGGAATTGTGGGAGGTCCCGTACTCGGGGCTGCTCTTTGCATTATCGCATGCATCGGGTATGTGGAGTTCACCAATGCCACGAAAGTAAGAGAAGAGGGACACCGGTTCAATGCCCTTCAGGTTGTCGGCCTCGTCACCATTGTGGCTTATTACGGGGCACTTCTTTTACAGGATGACATGTACTGTCCCGAAACCGTGAAGGAATGGCTTTCCAAGAATGTCGGAACATTCAATCTGTTTACGGTTTTAATCCTTCTCATATTTGTAGTCGGATTTATCGGAATTCTGTATGTTTATATTTTTACTTATCCGAAGTTTAAATTTCAGCAGATTTCAAATGCCGTATTCGGTATTCTGTATTTAGGTCTTACATTATCCTTTATTTATTACATCAGAGAGCTGCCGGGCGGAATTTTCCTTGTGTGGATGCCCTTTATTTCCGCGTGGTTTTCCGATACCTGCGCATATCTTGTGGGTGTTACGCTCGGAAAACATAAAATGACGCCGAAACTGAGCCCGAAAAAGACCTACGAAGGTGCTGCGGGTGGAATAGTCGGTGCAACACTCGGAAGCATTATACTCGGCATTATTTACACAATTGTACATAAAGCCGGAGCCGTTTCCGTTCTGAGTTTTGCCTGTATGGGATTCGTCGGTTCGCTGGCATCAATGTGCGGTGACCTTGCCGCATCGGCAATTAAGAGAAACAACGACGTAAAGGATTTCGGTAAAATCATTCCCGGACACGGCGGCATACTGGATCGTTTTGATTCGGTGATTTTTACCGCTCCGATGGTTTATTTCCTGATGTCGTTATTATTACAGTTTGCTGAGGTAAGCTGATATGGAGAAAAGAATTGTTATTCTGGGGTCTACCGGTTCCATAGGTACCCAGACACTTGAAATAGTGGATGCAAATCCCGAACTGAAGGTGGTGGCACTTGCTGCCGGCCGGAATGCGGTTCTCATGGAAAAGCAGATCCGGAAGTATATGCCGGAATATGCGGTTATGTGGGATGAGACTGCAGCGACGGATTTAAAGAACCGTGTGGCTGATTTACAGGTGGAAATTCGGTCCGGAATGGACGGGCTTCTGTTTATTTCCACGCTGGAACAGTATGATATTCTGGTAACCGCAATTGTCGGGATGATCGGAATTCGTCCGACAATTGCAGCACTTAATAAGAAAAAAACAATTGCGCTTGCCAATAAAGAAACGCTTGTTACGGCGGGACATATCATTATGCCTTTGTCGGAACGGATGAATGCGCCGATTTACCCCGTGGACAGCGAGCATTCCGCAATTTTCCAGTCCCTTCAGGGAATGCCGAAAAACAGAATCGAAAAAATTCTTCTTACCGCATCCGGCGGTCCTTTCCGCGGAAAGAAGAGAGAAGAACTTGCTGATATAAAAGTCGAAGATGCACTGAAACATCCGAATTGGTCCATGGGAAGAAAAATCACAATCGATTCCGCTACCTTAGTGAATAAAGGTCTTGAAATGATTGAGGCAAAATGGCTGTTCGGTGTGGAGATGGATAAAGTGAAAGTGCTGATTCATCCGCAAAGTATTCTGCATTCCGCGGTACAGTATGTGGATGGCGGAATTATCGGTCAGATGGGAGTTCCGGATATGAAACTTCCGATTCAGTATGCGCTTTTTTATCCCGACAGGCTTCCGATGGACACGCCGAGAGTTGATTTTACGTCTCTTCAGAGTATGACCTTTGAAGAACCGGACGAGGAAACGTTTTTGGGACTTCCGTTTGCGAAGAAAGCATCTGCAACCGGAGGCACGATGCCGACGGTATTTAATGCAGCCAACGAAAAAGCGGTTGCGCTTTTCCTGGACAGGAAGATTAAATTCCTTGAAATATACGATCTGATTCAGGCTTCCATGGAAAATCACAAGGCGGTGCAAAATCCCACCGTAGATGAGATTCTTGCGGCGGAAGCGGAGACATACGAATTTATCGCAGGGAAGCTTTCGTAAACGTAATTTTGATGAAGTAAGAAAACTGTATTTTCAGAGGCAATATAAATGTCTGTTATCTGGACAATTTTATCTTTCATAATCATCTTTTCCGTGCTCGTGGTGGTTCACGAGTTCGGTCATTTTATCGTTGCAAAAGCCAACGGGATTCACGTTAAGGAATTCGGTGTCGGAATGGGTCCGAAACTTCTCGGATTTACCAAAAACGGAACGGATTATGTACTTCGTGCTCTGCCTTTCGGCGGGGCCTGTGTTTTTGACGAGGAAGATCCTTTTGAGGATGAGGAAGATGAGGCAAAGAAAGAAGAGAATCCGCTTGAAAATTCAGAGAATCAATATGGCGGTAAATTTTCCGATGCTTCCCTTGCAGGGAGGATTGCGACGGTTCTTGCCGGCCCGGTGTTTAATATTATTCTCGGATTTGTCCTTGCGCTTATTATTGTCGGAACATGCGGGGAATATGACTGTACGGTCGGAAAGGTAATGGAAGGAATGCCTGCCGAGAAGGCAGGAATTCAGCCGGGAGACAAAATTATTTCCATTAACGGAGAGCGGATCTATCTTTTCTCCGAGATTTCACTTCATTCGATTGCGGACAAATCGGACAACTGGGAAGTAAAATACGAAAGAAACGGTGAACTTCATGTTGTGAATGTAACCCTGCAGGCAATGGACGGCGGCAAATACTTAGGTGTTATGTCCGCAGATAAAGTGGATTGCAGGAATTTTAAAATATTCGAATACAGCTGGTATGAAGTGCGGTACTGGTTTGTTGCTACGTTTAAGAGCTTCGGTATGCTGTTTTCCGGAAGGCTCACCAAAGATGATGTTGCGGGACCGGTCGGTATGGCGCACGTTATCGGCGAAACCATAAACCAGACCAAGCAGTACGGCGTATTGACGGTAATCATCAATCTGGTTGATATTGCCATGCTTTTATCCGTCAATTTAGCCATTATGAATCTGCTTCCGTTCCCGGCTCTGGACGGCGGAAGACTGATCTTTTTACTGGCGGAGCTGATTATCCGAAGGAAAGTGCCGAGAAAATTCGAGGCAATCGTGACCCTTATCGGATTCGGTGCATTGATGCTTTTGATGGTATTTGTGCTTGTGAATGATGTTTCAAGGTTTTTCAGGAAGTAGATTATTTCTGAAATTGTTTAAGTATTCTTTAGTTGTTTATACATTCTTTAATTGTTTAATATTCTTTAATGGTTTAAATATTCTTTAATGGTTTTCTTTTTCAATTCTGAATTCATATTATTTATCAAAAACATTTAGAACAATATCTCTTAAATCAATAAAATATGATGAAACGGAGCAATTATGACCTATTACTATGCGTATTTATGGGATTGTGGTCCTGTTTCGCGGCATAACCGTTTTGTTCTTGCAGTTGAAAATGTCATGACAACCGGCGGTCAGGCACTGCTGTCGGTTCTTACGGAGTCTGAGGAATTCGCGGAAACGGCAGTCTCGTGGTATTACGGGGAGGGACTTTTCATCCTGCGGGAATGGGGGATGTGCCGGCAAATAAGGAGTACATTCCTTCGGAATATAAGCGGGAAAGCACCGTGCGGAAGCATGATTCTTTTGTATAAAAAACAATACTTCAGTTATTCAAACGGGCAATTAAGCCTTTCTGTATTTCAAAACGGGGAATCCCCGAACTTCACAAATCATACCGGAGAAAACTGTAAATTCGGAAAAATCAAAGCCGGAGATTCGGCATTGTTATGTTCAAACAGTCTCTTTTCCAATATGGCTCCCGAAGTCATTTTACGCAAGCTGAATGGAGCGCATCAACCCGGTCAGGCTTTGGAACCGGAAGAAAAGATTCAGAAAAGTTTTGATGAAATAAAAAGGCGGATCCGCAGCAGGGGCGGGAAAGAGGAGATTGCTGCAATTTTTATTCAAACGGATAAATGAAAGTGACGGAAAGAAGGTTTTATGATAGAAGGATTCAGGAAGGAAAACATAATCGGAAAAGGCGACCAGATTTCAAAATATATGAAAGCCGGGGTCCTCGGAAAGGGCAGAAACGGAGAAGTCCTGCTGGTTTTCGACACCAATACGGAACAGTATTATGCAATGAAAAGATTCCATGACAGGAAGGAAGCGGAAAAAGAGGCGGAGATTCTTAAGAAATCCGATCATCCCGGGATTCCGAAACTTCATGACTTTTTTATTCAGGAAGAAGAAGCGTATCTGGTAACGGAGTATGTGAAGGGGATTACGCTTGAAAAGATACTGTCTTACGGACACACCGGATTGAGGGAAGATGATTATGATTACGGCGGGATGTGTTTCGTTCCGGAACGGTCAGGGCTGTTGGAAAAGGACGGAGACAGGTTTCGGACTGCGGTAAAGATTGCGGAAATTCTTTCCTGCCTTCACAGCCTTCCGACACCCGTGGTACACGGAGACATAAAGCCGGAAAATATCATAATTACGGAACAGAACGAAGTAAAACTGATTGATTTCGGATCGGCGCATCTTCTTTCCGAAACACCGGAGAGAATTCTTTCAACGAGGGGTTATGCGGCGCCGGAAATGAGGGACGGAAGGAGTGGTTTGCAGGGGGATGTTTATGCATTCGGAATGGTTTTTGCGCATCTGATGAGCGGGAAGGATTTTGATTTTTCCGGGAAAGACAGAGCATTCCTGATGCGGATGGGATTGAGCTTCAGCGAAGCCTCGATTGCGGAAAGGTGCTTAAATGCAAGGGAAAGGAAGCGATATCCCTCCGGAAGGGAGGTTTTAGCCGGATTGCTAAGATGCGACCGGAAGGAAAAAATCAGGGCGGGAATTGAGAGTCTTACCGGTTTTATATGCGTCGATATCGGCGGGGTGCTGGCGATGTACGGATTGTTAAGCTTTTTCGTCATGGGGCATTACAAGGGGAAATTTTTGCTGTTGTCGGGATGCTTCTTACTCCTGATTCGCCTGATTGCGTCTTCGGCTGACAGGAGAACGGGAGGGAAGGATTTTTTTGTAATTTCAAGTATATTCCTTGCGGATAGATAAAAAATGTACTGCAAAATGTATTGTTAATTGTGTTGCATTTTTGGGAGGAGTGTAATAACGATTATTGAGCTTGGAGCCGGATGACTGTAATCCGGGGAAATGAGGGAAGGATGCGCATTAAAAGTACGTCTATAATAAATCAAGTGAAAATTGAAAAAAATACGGAGAAAAGGGAGAGAAAATAACGTCCTTTTTTTGTTTATTCTATCAATTGAATGTGGTTTTGCCGATATGCTAAACTATATCTTGCGATGTTTTCCTTGTGAAAGGAAACAGACGTCGGATAAACATCCCGAAAAATGCGGGATAAACCGATGACAATGCCGGAATGAACTGCAAAGCAGCAGATTAATGACAGAACAGATTTGACGATATAATATTTTTGTAAGGAGAGACAACATGTATCGTGACAATACCAGAGTGATTCAAATCGGAAATCGTGTAATCGGAGGAGGGAATCCGATTTTAATCCAGTCCATGACCAATACAAGAACCGAGGATGCAGCAGCAACCATTGCGCAGATTAAACGGCTTGAGGCAGCAGGGTGCGAGATTATCCGCTGTACCGTGCCTACGGAGGAAGCTGCGAAGGCAATTGCGGAAATAAAGAAAGAAATTACGATTCCTCTCGTCGCAGACATTCATTTCGATTATAAGATGGCAATTGCGGCGATGGAAAACGGAGCGGACAAGATTCGTATTAACCCCGGGAACATCGGCGGCAGGGAGAAATTACAGGCGGTTGTGGAAGTTGCCAAGGCAAAGAATATCCCGATTCGTGTCGGGGTAAATTCCGGTTCGCTTGAAAAAGAGATTATTGAAAAATACGGTCATGTAACCGCGGAAGGAATCGTGGAGAGCGCATTGGACAAGGTTTCCATGATTGAAGCGGAAGGGTATGAAAATATCGTAATTTCCATTAAATCTTCGGATGTATTAATGTGTGTCAAAGCACACGAACTGATTGCCGAAAAGACGAATTACCCGCTTCACGTCGGGATTACGGAGGCAGGAACTTTATTTTCCGGGACCATCAAATCATCTGTCGGACTCGGAATCATTTTAAATGAGGGGATTGGTGATACCATCCGTGTTTCCTTAACCGGAGATCCCGTGGAGGAAGTAAAAACCGCAAAGAGAATTCTTAAAACACTTGGTTTAAGAAAGGGCGGAATTGAAGTGGTCAGTTGTCCGACCTGCGGAAGAACCAAAATTGATTTAATCGGTCTTGCGAATAAAGTGGAGACCATGGTGGAAGAATTCCCGGAACTGAATATTAAGGTTGCGGTAATGGGCTGCGTCGTAAACGGACCGGGAGAAGCAAAGGAAGCGGATCTCGGTATAGCAGGCGGAGACGGAGTCGGTCTCTTAATTAAAAAAGGCGAAATAGTAAAGAAAGTTCCGGAAGGGGAACTGCTTGCGGTTTTAAGAAGTGAATTGGAAAACTGGCAGGCGTAGCGGTGCCGTCGTAATGGTGCCTGACCCCATTACGAAATTGTTACAAGAAGGTAATGTAATGGATTTGTTTACAGATGTATTTAAGAATATTAAGTTGAATCAGGAAGGTCAGAGTTTATTCTCCGATGTTTCCGTTCAGTATATTAAAACCAATTCCCGCGGGGAATTGGTTGTTGTTCATATTGAGAGCAATCACCTGATTCCGAAAAGAGTGATTTACCGGGCGGAACAGGCGATACGGAACGAGTATTTCCCGGACCGGGAAACAATGGTTGTAATCGAGGAACATTATCATTTATCCGATCTTTACACTCCGAAAACGCTCTGGGACGTTTATCAGGACAGTATATTCGAAGAGCTGAATAAAATATCCTCCTTCAGCTATTCCCTGTTAATGAAGGCCGAGATTACCTTTTTCTCAGAGGACGAAATGATGATTGTTCTTCCGGATTCTCCGATTGCCGTAAGAAAAGAAGCGGAACTCAGGGGATTTCTGCAGAATGTCTTTCTGGAACGCTGTAATCTTGCCGTGAAACTGAATTTTACCTATGAAGAACTGGCGGAGGATACTTACAGGGCTGAAGCAGAACATAAACTGCAGGTTATGGTGGAGGAGTTGTCTAAAAGAGTCAACGCTTCCGGCCAGACAGAGTCAAATGATGACGAGATTGCGACATACGGAACCGAAGGCTCCGATAAAGGAGACAACACTTCCAAAGCAGGCGGTGACGAAAAGAACGGTGCGAAAAAAGAAACCGCTTCCTCCAAATCAGGGGAAGGCGGTTCCGGAAGCAAATCCTCCGGAAAGGGAGAGGGAAAAACATCTTCCGGGAAAAAGGATGCCGGAAAGGGCGAATTCAAAAAGGGCGACAGGAAATTCGGCGGAAAAGAAGGAAATACCTATATTCGTGCCCTTCGAAGGAGTGATAATCCCGATGTCCTTTACGGAAAAGAATTTATCGGAGATTCCACGCCGATTAACGAAATCGTGGATGAAATCGGAGATGTTGTCATCCGTGGTAAAATATTCGCTTCGGAAGACAGACCGATTAAAGGGGAAAAGCATCTTTTCATTTTCTATATCACGGACTTTACAGACTCCATAGCCTTTAAACTTTTCATTTATGAAGAGCAGGTAAAAGAATTTACCGAACTGGTCAAAGTCGGAGATTTTGTTAAATTAAAGGGAGTAGCCGCATATGACAGTTTCTCGAAAGAAATTTCCGTCGGTAATATCCAGGGAATCGTAAAAATCGGCAATTTTACCACAAAGCGCATGGACTATGCGCTTAAGAAAAGAGTGGAATTACACTGTCATACGAAGTCCAGCGATATGGACGGGGTCTCCTACGCAAAGGATATTATCAAACGCGCCGATTCCTGGGGATGGGATTCCATTGCCATTACCGATCACGGAGTAGTTCAGGCGTTCCCCGAGGCCATGCATACAGTGGACGACTTCAAAGACAGGGAAAAACCTTTTAAAGTGCTTTACGGCGTGGAAGGATACCTTGTGGATGACTTGACGCAGGCTGCCGTAAACGAAAAGGGGCAGAAACTGCGCGATTCCTTTGTAGTATTTGATATCGAGACGACGGGATTTTCTCCCGTGGACAACCGGATCATTGAAATCGGAGCGGTAAGGGTTACGGACGGTGTGATTACGGATAAATTTTCCTCATTCGTAAACCCGAAGGTACCGGTTCCTTTTGAAATTCAGAATCTGACGCATATCACGGACAATATGTTAATCGGAGAACCGGAAATTGAAGAAGTCCTTCCGAAATTCATTGAATTTATCGGAGAGGATGCCCTGGTTGCGCACAATGCCAATTTTGATATGAGTTTCATTATGGAGAACTGCAAAAGACTCGGAATCGAAAAGGAATTTACCTATGTGGATACCGTGGCGATTTCCAGGTCCTTAATTACCAAACTTGCAAGACATAATCTGGATGCACTGGTAAAAGAACTCGGCATCCGGCTTTCCAACCATCACAGGGCGGTGGACGATGCGTTTGCTACGGCTGAGATTTTTGAACGTTTCGTGAAAATGCTTGAAAACAAGGGCATTACGACGCTGAAGGAGTTAAATGATTTCACTTCTTCGAGTGTGGACCGCATCATGAAGTCGCCGAGTTATCACGTTATTATTCTGGCGAAAAATGAGACCGGGCGTATGAATTTGTACCGTCTTGTCAGTGAATCGCACTGCACTTATTTCCATCGTCACCCCCGTATGCCGAAATCCCTGATTGAGAAATACAGGGAGGGACTGATTGTCGGAAGTGCCTGCGAGGCGGGAGAATTGTTCCGTGCCATTCTGGATAAAAAGACGGACGAGTATTTGACAAAAATTGCCGAATTTTACGATTACCTGGAAATCCAGCCGGTCGGCAACAACGAATTCATGATTCGTTCCGACAGACATCCGGATATCAATACAATCGAGGATTTACAGAATTTGAACCGAAAGGTAATTGCGATCGGAGACAGGCTTCATAAGCCGGTCTGTGCGACCTGTGACGTGCATTTTCTGGATCCGGAGGATGAAGTATACAGAAGAATCTTAATGAGCTGCAAGGGCTTTGACGATGCGGATGAGCAGGCTCCGCTTTATCTCCGTACCACGGAAGAAATGCTTGAAGAATTCGCATATCTCGGGGAAGAGAAGGCGAAGGAAGTTGTTATTACAAACACGAATCTGATTGCGGATATGTGTGAAATCGTATCGCCGATTCATCCGGACAAATGTGCGCCGGTGATTCCCAATTCCGACGTGATGCTTCGGGAAATCTGCGAAACGAAAGCACACGAGATATACGGCGAAACGCTGCCGCCCATAGTGGAAGAGAGACTTGAGAGAGAACTGAATTCCATCATTTCCAACGGATTTGCGGTAATGTATATCATTGCACAGAAACTGGTCTGGAAATCCAACGAGGACGGATATCTGGTAGGTTCACGTGGTTCCGTCGGTTCCTCCTTTGTTGCCACCATGGCCGGAATTACCGAGGTAAATCCGCTTCCGCCGCATTATTACTGCAGCAAATGTCATTACAGCGATTTTGATTCCGAAGAGGTGAAGGCCTATGCACTTGCGGGAAAAGCAGGGTGCGATATGGAGGATAAAATCTGCCCGGTTTGCGGGGAAAAACTAAAGAAGGACGGATTTGATATTCCGTTTGAAACATTCCTTGGATTCAAGGGTGACAAGGAACCGGATATCGACCTTAACTTTTCCGGTGAGTACCAGTCCAAAGCGCATAAATACACCGAAGTTATCTTCGGTGCCGGACAGACGTTCCGTGCAGGAACCGTCGGTACCGTTGCGGAGAAAACCGCATGCGGTTATGTCCGTAAATATTTTGAAGAGCACGGAGTATCAAAACGAAACTGTGAAATTACCAGAATCGCGCAGGGTTGTATTGATGTCAGACGTACAACGGGACAGCATCCGGGCGGTATCATCGTTCTTCCTCTGGGACATGATATCAACCAGTTTACGCCCGTTCAGCATCCTGCGAATGATATGAAGACGGATATCATTACCACACACTTTGATTATCACTCCATTGACCATAACCTGTTAAAGCTTGATATTCTCGGACACGACGATCCGACCATGATCCGTATGCTGCAGGATTTAACGGGAATCGACCCGCTTACGATTCCGCTTGACGACCCGCAGGTAATGTCATTGTTCCAGAATACTTCGGCACTCGGCATTACGCCCGAACAGATCGGCGGAACAAAACTCGGATCCTTGGGCATTCCGGAATTCGGAACCGATTTTGCGATGCAGATGTTAATCGATACGCATCCGACTTCATTCTCGGATCTGGTTCGTATTGCAGGCCTTGCCCACGGAACGGATGTATGGCTCGGAAATGCGCAGAAACTGATTGCGGAGGGTACCGCAACCATTTCCACGGCAATCTGTACCCGTGACGATATCATGACGTACCTGATCGGAATGGGACTGGATCCCGGAGAATCTTTCCAGATTATGGAGAATGTCCGGAAAGGAAAAGTAGCAAAGGGCAAATGCAAAGACTGGCCCGCATGGAAAGAGGATATGATTGCACACGGTGTACCGGACTGGTATGTGTGGTCCTGTGAAATGATCAAGTACATGTTCCCGAAGGCGCATGCGGCGGCATATGTTATGATGGCTTGGCGTATCGCATACTGCAAGGTAAATTATCCGCTTGCCTATTACTCGGCGTATTTCTCCATTCGTGCCACCGCATTTGATTACGAAAAAATGTGCCTCGGACCGGACCGCCTGAACCACGAGATTGCGGAATATAAGAAAAAAGCCGGTCTTACCGGCCAGAGCGATGATAAAAATTCCGGCAAAGGCGATGCAGAGGAAGTCTCCAACAAAGAGGAAGGCGAATATAAGGATATGCGTCTTGTGCAGGAGATGTATGCAAGGGGCCTGGAATTCATGCCGATTGATATTTTCAGGGCGGATGCAAAGAATTTCCAGATTATCGACGGTAAAATCATGCCGTCCTTAATGAGTATCAGCGGTGTTGCCGAGACGGCGGCGCAGGGAATTGTGGAAGCCTGCAAAATGGGACCTTTTACTTCCAAGATGGACTTCAAAAATCGGGCAAAAGTATCGCAGGGTGTTGTGGATACCATGTACCGGCTGGGACTGCTGGGAGTGCTTCCCGAGAATAACCAGATCAGTTTATTTGATTCGATTTAAAATAAAACCGGGTATCGGACAGGATACCCGGTTTTTGTATTTGATTATTTTTGATTATGTTTTGCATTCAAACCGGCTGTTTACCTTGCCGGCTTGCGATTAATCTTCCTTTGAAGCACGTCCGACTTCCGCACCTGCATCCGAAAGACCTACGGCCTGAGAGATGATGGGAGAGAGGATTACTGCAAGCAGATAGCTGATTATCATAGTCGGAATCAGAATCTCAAAGAAACTGATTGCCCACATAACGGGGAAAGGAGGCATGGAGCCCAGAATCTGAGCGGCAACCTCAGGAGGAGCGCCTCTCTTAATACCCATTCTTGCCATAAAGATTCCGAAACCGCTTAATAAGAATCCGATAATGGCGGTATTGATTACCGAAATCGGAAGGGCATTTAAAAGCGTAAACTTAAATGAAGGCGGATTCGCATGTGCAGCCGATGCAAGTTTTCTTCCGAGCTTTCCGAGCGGAAGTACGAATGAGATAATGACACCCAGTATGATGGACAATATTACGTTGGATAATAACATAATTACCAGGGGTGATGATTCGGCAGCCTGTTTATTAAACAGACGTACCAGAAACGTTGCTACAACGCCCATTGCTGCTGAAATGATGATGGCCATAATCAGACCCATCAGTCTTTCTTTTTTCTTCATGTCTTTAACCTTCCTTTCCTTTTTGGGTTCTTCGCAATTTATCAGAATTTTTAAATCTGATCGTGGGAATGCGGCGCAGGGATGAATATATCCTGTTACCTTGTCATATTGCCTTCTTTTATCGACTTTTTCCGGAACATATACATGGCCGGAAGCCAGTCTCGAACGGCAGAATCCGCACTCGCCGCTGCGGCATTTTGAGGGTGCGTTAATTCCTGCGCGCTCCAGGGCAACCAGAACGGATTCCTCTGCCCTGGCGGGAACCGTTCTTGTCTGACCGTCGTTTGTCACTACGGTAATCTGATATGTTTTTCCTTTATTTTGGGTGATAAAATCACTGTCACGGTCGGAAAGCCTGTATTCGCCGTATGCATCGAAGCGGACAAATTTCTTTTTCAATCCGAGCCTTGCACATTCTCCCTCAATGTAATCATACATTCCCTGGGAACCGCAGACGAATACGGAGTATTCGCCGAAAGGCTCGTATTTCTGAATTAATTCCGCAGAAATAAATCCGTGTTCGTATCCTTCTTTTTCCTCATCGGAGAGTATGTGCACGATTTTGATTTTATCGCAGGAAGAGGTAAGTTCATCAAACTCTTCCTTACAGAGAATTTCTGCTTCCGTGCGGCTTCCGAATAAAACGGTAAGATTAAAATTGAGAGTGCCGTCCGCGATGGCTCTTGCGAATGAGAGGAACGGAGCGATTCCGCTGCCGCCCGCGATACCGATTACGGATTTGGCATCTCTTAAAGGTTCATAGGTAAAGAAGCCTTCCGGAGCGGAAATGTCCAGTTTTGTTCCGACCTTAAAATTCCTGCAGATGTATTCCGAAGCAAATCCGTTCTTCATTTCCTTTACCAGAATGCTGTAAGTACCGTTTAAGGCATCCGTCGGAGAAGAACACAGGGAATAAGGTCTGGTCAAATCGGAATCGCCGATTTTCAAACGGAGACTGATATACTGTCCGGCTTGGAAACAGGCAAGTTTTTCACATCCGGCTTCTTTGTCCGGAGCGAAAGTAATGTATTTGGCACCGTTTAAGTCCTTTACGTCACATACAACCACGTGCTGAACCGCAGGGTGCAGATTTTTTGCAATTACATTGGCATTAAATTCGTATTTGGGAAATTCGTCGGAGGCTGCTTCGATGATTTTTCTTCTGGTGGGAATCAGCTTGTCGAAATCCTCAATGGGTACGTTGTTTAAGTAATCTTTATTCGCCATTATTTTCCACCTCCCATTACATAGCCTAAAATCTGGTAAGCCGTGCGGTTACCGCCGGTATAGGTCGGGAAGTAGCCGGAGAGTGATGCTCCGTGACCGCCTACGAAGAAAAGACCGGGAATGGTAGGCTCCATGCCGTTTGCAAGGGTTCTTGTGGACATACCGTCCCATTTTAAAGACATATATCCGTAGATGCTGCCCTGCGGGGAAGCCATGTAGCGGGCGAAAGTTACGGGAGAAGCAATTTCGATTTCCTCGATATGTTCTTTGATTCGGAAGCCCATAACCTGCTCGACATGGTCGATTAAATCCATTGCAACCTCGCGTTTTGTTTCCACGTAATTTTCCTCGGTAACGTCTGCCCAGCAGTCATCCGTGTAGGAGATGGTAAGCACCACCTGGGTGGTTCCCGGAGGTGTGCAGTCGGGTACCGCGATGTTTAAACAGCAGATGTCCATTGCGAATTCCTTGCAGATACGCGTGGCGGAAGCATCAAAAATAGCTTTGGAATCATTCGTTGAACTGATAAATACCGTATAGTCTTTGATTCCGATTTCTTCCGGAGAAGCATCCAGTCCCAGAAAGACGCTGAATGCACGGAACCCGTATTTTCTTGCGTTGATTTTTTTACGTTCAAATACGGGAACCAGAGACTTGTCGTCTAAGAGTTTGGAGTAAATTACTTCCGGAAATGCGTTGGAAGCTATTGCGGTACATTCGAAGACACGGCCGTCATTAGTCTCAACGCCGCAGACCGCACCTTTCCCGGTAAGGACTTTGGTCACTTCCGTATTGTATAAAAAACGGCAGCCGAGTTCCGAAGCCCTGTTTACGATGGCAGTCGTGAGCTGGTGAGAACGCATTTTCGGTACATATGCACCGTTTACGAAATAGCCGTAAACCATAAGAATATAGCGGCTTGCGTCAACCGTGTCCATATCGGTTCCCTGATATGGCCAGTAAGCCGTCATAATGTCGATACATTTCTGACTCATTCCGATCTGACGGAAGAGTTCTCCTGCGGAAAGCGTCATGATACGCATGAAGTTAGGATGATCCCTTTTTAAAACTTCCGGATCCGGATTTCCTCTTGTGGAACCGAAGTAATCAAGTCCGTCAGCCATGTCATGGTATGCCTGGAAGAATTTTTCCATGGGCTCCACGTCCTCGGGACAGATTTCCCGAATCAGATTCATGACTTTTTCTTTTCCGTGCGGGAACGTTACGTCTATCGAACGGACACCGTCTTTTTCCACGATATAACGAAAAGCATCCTGAACCGGAGCCATGTCAACCTTGATTCCGAGGTCGTCAAACATTTTTCCGAGTTCACCACGAATTTCACCTTCGCCAAAATCGGGAATTTCATGTAAAGAAGCATCGAATTCAAATCTTCCGCGAACGAAACTTGTTGCGGCACCGCCGGGCAGATTGTGCTTTTCGATGACCAGGACTTTCAGTCCCAGTTTAGATGCGCGGCATGCGGTCATAAGGCCGCCGTTACCGGCACCGATGACAATAAGATCATATTTTTCCATCTAACATCCTCCCCCCTAAGATGGTAATGAAACTTTGTATAAAATTATAGCAAATAATGTATTATTGCGCTACATTGTTTTGTAAAACGAAAGAGTTTTCATTTGGCTGCGAATGAATTATAATATGATTTATGAGTGTACAGGTTTTACTGATCATAATTTTTGCATATATTATTATTATCGGAACGTTGAATGATAAACTTTTTCATATTCAGAGCGATATCGCGCTGGTCTTTTTTTCATCGCTTTTATCCTTCCTTCTTTTGATTATCCGGGCCGTTTTTCCCATGGAACCGTTGCAGAATGTAATCGCTGCCTTAGGCAATTTCGGATTCCGGGAGTACTTAATGGACGGCATGCTCTGCTTTATGCTGTTTGCCGGAGCGAGCAAGGTAAATATGGGCAAATTCAAGACCAATTTGCGCCCGATCTGCCTGCTGGCTTTTGTTTCGACGGTTCTTTCTTCGTTTCTTTACGGCGGCTTAATGTATCTGGCGGCCCTATTATTTAAACTTCCCCTGGATTTCTGGACCTGTGTGCTTTTGGGTTGCGTGGTTTCACCGACCGACCCGATTGCGGCTACGGGTATTTTAAATAAAATCGGATTATCCAAAAACGTCTGCTCGGTCATCGAGAACGAATCTTTGTTTAACGACGGTACCGGCGTAACGCTGTTTATTTTCGTACGTTCCGTCATTACCCACAGTAGTGAGAGCAACGTGGGCGTGCTGCTGGCAAAAGAGATTCTGGGTGCGGCTTTTGTGGCGTTTGCGGTTTCGTTTCTTTTATTCCGGCTTGTACGAATCTCCAGGGACCCCATCCGCAATATTCTGATTGCGGTGCTGGATGTCTTCCTGGTTTATATTATCTGCGAACATTTCGGCTTCTCCGGCGTTCTGGCTTCGGTTATCTGCGGCTTCTATTTTTCGTATGAAATGGACCGGATCCGTCGCCTTGAAACCGTTGTTGACCCGTATGATTTCTATGATCATTTCTGGGAGATTCTCGAAGGGATTTTAAATGCGGCACTGTTTGTCATGATCGGTCTCGTGGTACTCGGTACACCTCTCAGTAAATACATCCTGATCATTGCGCCGGTTTCACTTACAGCCCTTTTGATTTCCAGGGCCGGAGGCGTAAGTATCAGTACGGTTCTGACCGGTCACAACATTCCCGGAAATTACAATCTTCCGGAGTTTGTAGCACTGATGACCTGGTCGGCATTAAAGGGCGGTCTTTCCCTTGCGCTTGCACTGGAGACCGAGGAATATCTGCCCGGTCCGGTCTATGAAATATTCTTAAATGTTGCATTTGTAACCATTTTCTTTACGGTTCTGGTACAGGGATTAACGGTACGCCGTGTATACGGCGGCCTCGAGAAGCATAAAGCGAAACGATTAAGCCGTCCGGCAGGAAGGATATCCAAATGAAAATCATTGTCATAGGCTTGGGACGCACGGGACATTTACTGATTTCGGCCCTTGCTTCGGAAAATTACGATATTGTGGTCATCGACAAGGAACGCAAACTGATTGACGAAATTACGGACCGTTACAGCGTAAACGGAATCGTCGGCAGCGGTGCTTCACGCGAAACCCTGCTTGCGGCAGGTGCAGCCACCGCGGATGCGATTGTGGCGCTGACACCGATTGATGAAATCAATCTTTTAAGCTGTCTGCAGGCAAAGAACCTGGGAACGCGGTATGCCGCGGCCAGAATTACGATGCCGGATTTCGTGAAAGAAAGCGAAGCGCTGAAAGAAGAGTATCTGATTGATTTTATCTTCAAACCCCGTGAAGATGTTGCGGAAGAGATTTACGAGAACATCGGCATGCCCGGAAATACCAAACTGGTAGGCTCCTGGAAGAGCGGTCTTCACCTGATGGATTTAAATGTTTTAGAGGATTCCGTTATGTGCGGAAGAACGCTGCTCGACATCAAAAGAAGCAGTAATTTAAACATGCTTGTGGTTGCCGTTCTCCGGGCGGGAAAACTGACCATTCCGGATGGAAATTTTGTGATAAATGCAGGAGATAATTTAACCGTTGCGGTAGCCGACGAAGAGTTTTCGGGTACGTTAAAAAGCCTCGGAATCATTCGTAAGAAAGTAAAAAAGGTTATGATTGTCGGCGGCAATACCATCAGCGAGTACCTGCTTGAACGGATGGAGAAAGACGGCTATCAGATCACGGTTCTGGAAAAAGACACCAACCGCTGCAGGGAACTGATGGAGAGGTTCCGTCACTGCAAAATTCTTTGTACCGGAGAGGGAGAACTTCTGGAGATTCTTAAGGAGGAGAACCTGTCCGAAATGGATATGGTGGTTTCCTTAACCGACAGCGACGAAGCGAACCTTGTTATCAGCATGTACTCCTGGTCCTGCCACATTCCGAGTGTGATTACCTATGTGGAGGTCACCGAACATCTGAGACTTCTTCACAGCGTGAATATCGATATTACGGTATCAGCCGTGGAAACCGCTGCATTAAAGGCGATGCGGTTCATCCGCTACCATGAGGATGATTTTTCAAAGAAAGAAATCGGCAAGTTTTATCTGGCTGCGGACGGAAAGGCCGAGATCAGAGAGTTACTGGCGGGAGACGATTTTAAACTGCTGAATGTGGAATTTAAGGAAAAAGAATTCCGCTTAAAGAAAGGTGTGCTGATTACGGCGATTATCCGTGACGATAAAATGATTGTGCCGACGGGCAGCACCAGCATCAAAGCGGGAGACCAGGTAATTATTACCACGTCGCGTAAACTTCGAATCAGACATTTAAATGATATTTTATGAGTGAGACAAATAAAGTAAAACATGATGTGTTCATCAGCTATTCCACGAAGAACAAAAACGTTGCGGACGCGGTAGTGGCTGATTTTGAACAAAACGGGATAAAGTGCTGGTATGCGCCCAGAGATATTCTTCCCGGGGAAGAATGGGTAAAGGCCGTGACGAATGCGCTGGAGCAGTCCAAAACACTGGTTTTGATTTACACGGACGAATCCAATAATTCGGAACAGGTCAAAAACGAGATTGCCGTTGCCTTCAATTGCGGTCTGACGATTGTGCCGTTCCGGCTTTCCGAAGAGCAGATGAGCAGTGAACTGGAATACTATCTGACCAGAGTGCACTGGCTGGATGCTCTTTCAAAACCGTTAAAGAAAAATATCGTGGCACTTCGCGAATACATCGAAGTCATCATCCGTACGCCGAACGGTGCTCTGCCGGGAGCCGACAGGGAAGAATTAAAAAAAGAAAAAGAAAAAGAAAGAGCATAGAAAGAAACAAAGAAAAAAACAAAGAAAAAAACAAAGAAAAAAACAAAGAAAAAAACGACGGCCCTTATTCTTGCCATCGCGGGTGCGCTCTGTATCCTGCTTATTGCGGGAATAATACTCGGCGTACTTTTGCTTAAAAAAGATACGGACTTTAAAAAAGGCGAAGAATTCTATGTCGAAGGCAATTACGAAGCCGCAAAATACCGGTACGAAAAAGCAGCCGCCAACGGAAACAAAGAGGCCCAAAAAGCGCTGGGAGATATGTATTACGACGGCATCGGCGTGGAAATGAGCGAAGAGAAGGCGCTTGAGTATTATCTGCAGGCCTGCGGTTTTACGGAGAATGACGGGCAGTTTTCCATAAGCGCTGACGGAATCCGGGATCAGGAAATGTTAAACCGGACCGGGCTTATCTGTTTTTATAATTATGAATATGACAAAGCGGCATTTTTCTTTACCGAGGATGCCGAGACAAACGGTGACGTATACGCCATGGCCAATGCCGCAATGGCATACGAAAATCTCTATGACTGGGAAAATGCGTATACCTGGTATACCAAAGCAATCGATGCCGGCCATCCCGACAGTGAGAAGTATAATAAAAGAATTCAGATTATGAAAAACGACGGGCTGGTAGAAGAATAAGGAACCGGCTGCGGGAGAATACAGAACCGCCCGTGGGAGAGAGTATCAGGATACATTTTATGGAATCAAACCAATTTGCAAGAACAGAATTACTGTTAGGAAAACCCGCACTGGAACATCTTGCCGACTGCCACGTGGCCGTATTCGGAATCGGCGGTGTCGGCGGATATGTGTGTGAAGCACTCGCACGAAGCGGAATCGGAGCATTTGATTTAATTGACAATGACAGAGTCTGTCTTTCAAACATAAACCGGCAGATTATCGCAACGAGAAAAACAGTCGGAGAATATAAGACGTTTGTTATGAAAGAGCGTATCCTGGACATTAATCCGGATGCGAAAGTAAATACATATCAATGTTTCTTTCTTCCGGAAAACGCATCGGATTTTCCGTTCGATCAGTATGATTATGTGGTGGACGCCGTGGATACCGTTACGGCGAAAATCGAGCTGGTGATGCAGTGCGAAAAGGCGGGTGTTCCGATTATCAGTTCCATGGGTGCCGGAAATAAACTGGATGCGTCGGCGTTTCGTGTTGCTGATGTTTATAAGACAAATATCGATCCGCTGGCCAAAGTAATGCGGCGTGAACTGAAAAAAAGAGGTATTAAGAAACTGAAAGTTGTCTATTCGGAAGAGATGCCGCTTGTGCCGCTTCCGGACCCGGAAGCAGGCATTTCGGATGATTCCTGCAAAGAGACCGGTGCTTCAAGACGCAGGGCAACCCCGGGCAGTACGGCCTTTGTACCTTCCGTAGCGGGGCTGATTATTGCGGGAGAGGTCATTAAGGATCTTACAAAGACATATAAAAGAGAGTCATTTTCCGAAAAGGAATGATAGAAAAAAACATCCGCAGACATTGAATCTGCGGATGTTTCTGCTTATACAATTGTCTTTTACGATAAATCAGCCACCGTTTGCAACAGCAACGCCTATGACGATTGCTGCGATGATGAAAGAAATCACAACGCCGACAATACCGAGAATCTGGCCGAGTTTTGCCTGCTTGTTATCCGGGTCATGCTTCTTTGCAATTCCGCTGACAATGATTGCAGCAGCTGCAAAAGGACATCCTGCAGCCATGCAGAGTGATGTTACGGCACCGAAAATGCCGAGGATAAAGCCGATTACGGCCATCTTGCTTTTGTTTTCGTTCATTTTATTCCCCTCCTGAAACAGATTACGCATCCCGGTTCGGGATGACTTTTTCGAATACATTTATAGCACAGTCGTGGGTAATTGTCCATAAGGGGACTATATTTAGAGTACAGAACAGAATTAAACTGAAAGATACAAAGGTATATAAGGCCTCATCAACAACAAACTTATTACAAACTCAAAGATGGAAGTGTCCATGGAAAAGGAACGATTGCGAACGGAAATCAACTTCCGGATGGACAATATATGCCGACATATGCATATTGGTTGAATAGCAAGTTTATTACAAGCATTTTATCCGAGGAGTTATTAAAAGATTTTTAGCAGTCCGGTATAATTTTATATCCGGCTCTGCTATAATAATTGCGCAATCCTAAACAGAATAAGGATGCCGGACATTTTTGAAAGGGAAAGATGAAGGTAACAGGCAATGAAGGACAAAAATAAAATACCCATACGACTTTTGGTCTGCATAGGACTTTTTGTGATTTTTCTGTTTTTCGGCATATTTTTCTCCACCGTCGGAAGCAACGGCATTATGGCGACAGTCTTTCTGGTGCTGGGCTTCATCGATGTGATTTTTACGGCCACGTTTCTTGCACCGTTTTTAAAAGAACGGGAAGAAGCGAAAGAAGCAGCCCCCGGTAACATCATCGTGAAGGATTACAAATCAAAATTCCGCTCCGGTCTGTTCGAAAGACTGGAGGTTCAGGTTGTGGAAGTGGAAGCGACGACCAGAGACAGAAGCACCATTCTCTCGCCTGAGACCGGCGGAAAAATCCCCGTACTGCTGCTCTACACGCTAGGCGAAAGCTACGACACGCTGGTGGGAAACCGCACTTTGAATTTACTAAAAGAAGATCTCCGGGACGTGGTTTTGA